>NZ_AUPJ01000075.1 GCF_000427315.1 Arthrobacter sp. TB 26 | reverse complement strand
GTCCGATGCCGCCCACGAGCGAGGTGACGGCGTCGGAGGCCAGGGCGATGGGCATCGGCCCCAGCTGGGCGCGGAGGGTGCGGTGGGCGTCGTCGGTGCCGGCCGTGAGGCTCAGCAGTCCGCTCATCCCGACGCCGGCGGCCCGGAGCACTCCGCCCTGGTTGGCGACGGCCGTGTGGGCTGCCGGAACCAGGGATTCCAGGATGCCCGCAAGCGGGATCCCGACGGGCCGGACCTCAATCCGGTCCCCGGCGATCCGCAGCGGCGGTTCCCCGGCCGGGGCGTCGAGTCGCTGCAAAGCAGCCCGGCTCCCGCTGCCGCCAATGTCCAGGCCCAGAATCCATTCTGTCTGCATACCGCTCATTCCTGCTGCTCTGTTGCCCACCGTCCGGTCCTATTTGCTCATGCCGGCCGTGAGGCCGGCGACGATCTGCTTGGTGGCGACCAGGAAGAGCACCACGAGCGGGATGGTGGCGATGACCAGCCCGGCGAACAGCGTGGGCCAGTCGGTCTGGTATTCCCCGAAGAACGTCGTGAGCCCGACCGGCAGCGTGTAGTTCTCCTTGGAGCGCATCAGGATCAGCGGGTAGAAGAAGTCGTTCCAGATCGGCACGAACCGGAAGACGACGACGGTCGCAATCGCCGGTTTCACCAGCGGCAGCATAATGTGCCAGAACATCGTGAAGCTGCCGGCGCCGTCGATCCGCGCCGCTTCCTCCAGTTCCAGCGGAAGCTGTCGGAAGAACGATGTCAGGATGAAGACCGAGAACGGTATGCCCAGCGCCGCGTACAACATGACCAGACCGAATTTGTTGTCCACCAGCCCCATCGCGTCCAGCAGGTAGAAGACCGGAAGGATGGCGAGGTAGACCGGCAGCATCAGCCCGGACAGGAAGACAGCCTCGATAATGCTGGTCACCCGGGACTTGCTCCGCGCCAGCGCGTAGGCCGCCAGCAGCGAGACGACAGTGGAAATCAGCACCGAGCCGATCGTGACCAGCAGCGAGTTCACGAAGAACGTCCCGAAAGACGCCTGCACCCAGGCCTTGGTGTAGCTGGCGAAGTTGGGGTTCAACGGCAGTGCCAGCGGGCTCCGAGCCATCTCGCGGGTGGTCCGCAGCGAGCTGAACACCATAACCAGCAGGGGCGCGACGGCGATCACCGCGTAAACCCAGAGGAAGCCCGAGACGGCGAACCTGCCTGCCGCGCCCTTCCTCCGGGCCTGCCGCTGGCCCTTCGGCTCCGCGGCCGGCAGTCCGGCGGCGGGCTTCTTCTCTGTCAGGAGACTCATCAGGAGAGCTTCCTTTCCCTGCGTCGGATGATGGACGTGAAGACCAGTGCCACGCCGAAGATGAAGACAAACAGCATCGTAGCCAGGGCCGAGGAGACGCCGATGGCGTTCGAGGCCCCGGATTCAAAGGCGGTCCGGTAGAACATCAGCGACAGGACGTCGGTGGCCCCCGCCGGCGAACCGGAGGACCCTCCCATGGCGTACGGCAACGCCAGCGCCTCCATGGACCCGATGAAGGTCAGGATGCTGACGGTGCCGATCGCCGAGGTCAGCAGCGGCAGCGTGATCGAGCGGAACCGTTGCCACGCCGTCGCGCCGTCCAGCGACGCCGCCTCGGTGAGCTCCTCCGGGATGCCGCCCAGGGCCGCGCCGTAGAGCAGGATCGGGAAGCCCAGCCACTGTCAAGCGGTGACGAGCACAATCACCCAGAGAGCCGTGGACGGCTGGCCGAGCCAGGGCTGTGCCAGCTCGCCAAGTCCGATTGCCTTGAGCAGCGCGTTGACCGGGCCGAACAGCGGCGAGAGAAGCAGCGTCCACAGGTAGCCGATGACCAGCGGGCTGACCAGGTACGGCAGTGTGTAAAGCGTCTGGAAGAGCTTCTTGAAGCGCTTGCGCTTGTACAGGAACGAGGCGATCGCCAGCCCGACGGTGTTCTGGAAGACCATGGCACCGGCGAACAGGAGCAGGTTGTGCATCAGCGCCCGCGGCAGCTCCGACTTGAACGGCTCTGCAGTGAAGAGCGTGAAGAAGTTCCCGACGCCGGAGAACGCACCCCGGGCGGTACCCTGCCAGTCAAAGAAGGAGTAGCTGAAAGCCGTGATCATCGGGTAGAGCACGAAGATGGAGAAAATGATCACCGCCGGGGCGAGGAATATCACGGTGGCCGGCCAGCCAAGCACGGTCCCCGCCGGGCGGGGACCGTGCTTGCGCGGCTTGGGGCGGCTCAGCTGGTCGGCTTGAACCACTGGGAGACTCCGTCCTGGACCTTCTGGGCGACGCCGGAGGCGTCCTTGCTGTCCAGGAACAGTTCCTGGACTCCGGAACCCATGAGGTCGGTGCCGGAGGGCGTGCCGTAGCGGAAGTCCACCAGCAGGGTGTAGGGAGCCGAGTTCGCCTGGTACAGGTCCCAGATTTCCTTCATGACCGGATCGTTGAAGGAGACGCCCTCGACCGGGGAGAACTGCTTCAGCTCGTCGGCGACCATCTGGCCGAACTCCTGGGTGCCCATCCACTGCAGCAGTTTCAGGGACGCTTCCTGCTTCGGTGACTTGGCGTTGATGGCCCAGTTTCCGTCGGCGTAGGCCGGCGACACCGGCTTCGAGGAGGCGGAGCCGTCGCGGACCGGGACCTGGAAGACACCGAGGTCGAGCTCCGGGTTCTGCTTCTGGAAGAAGGCCAGTTCGAAGGAGCCGCCCGGGAACATGGCGGCCTGCTCGTTGGTGAACAACACCTGGGCGTCGGTGTAGCTGACGCCCACCACGTCCTTGGGCATGAAGCCCTGCAGATCCTTCAGGTTCTGGATGGACTTGATGTACTTGTCATCGGTGAAGGTTTTCTTCCCGGACTGGACGGCGTCGCGGAAGTCCTTGCCGCCGTACTCGGCCGAGCCGAAGATGTCGTGGATGAACGGCATCATCCAGGCGTCCTTGGCGCCGACGGCCAGCGGCGTCATGCCGGAGCCCTTGATCTTCTCGTTGGCCTTCATGAAGTCGTCCCAGGTTTTGGGAACCTCAATGCCTTCCTCCTTGAAGATCTTCTTGTTGTAGAAGACCTGCATCGTCTGGGTGGCAAAGGGGACGCCGTAGACCTTTCCGTCGGCCTTGCCGGTGGCACCGGTGACGATGGTCGGGTCCATGCTGTTCAGGCCCTCGACCTTGCCCGTGATCTCGGTGAGGTTTCCGCCGGCAATCAACGGCTGCAGGGCGCCGTAGGCTCGCGCCTGGACGACGTCGGGTCCGTTACTGCCGGTCAGCCCGGTGGTGAGGATCTGGTTGTATTCGGTGTTCTTAAAGGCCTGGAAGTCGACTTTGACGCAGTTCTTCTCCTCGTAGGCGGCGAAGATCTTCTTGTACGCTTCCACATCCTCGGGGCGCCAGGACCACACCTTCAGCGATTCCGGGGAGGCACACCCGGCGGCGGTTCCAGCGGGCTTCTCCTGCGGCGTCGACGATGAGCCGGGAGCGCAAGCGGTGATCGGCAACATGGCGAGCGCAAGGGCCGCGATCAGGTGCCTGGGACGTACCTTCATTGTTTTGATCCTTCTGGTTGGAAACTGACGTTGGATTGTGGGTCTTGGTTGCAAAGAAGCGGCGCCGGGCCCGGCCCGGCGGTGTGAGACAGCGTCAGACGGCGTCAGGCAGTGTCAGGGTCTCGACGGCGGCGCGGACATCGCCGCCGGATGCGGCGAGCGCCTCGCGGGAGGGCCCGGGGCCGGCGCCCGTCAGCATGGCGGCCAGGGCCACTTTGAGGTCGCCGTCCGCCCCCGCAAGCGCGGCCCTGCAGGGCTCTTCGCCTTCCCCGGTGGCCTCCATCAGGATCCGCACGGTCCGGGCCCGGAGCTTCTCGTTCGTCGCGAGAACAGAGACCATCAGGTTGGACCAGGTCTTTCCGAGCCGGATCATCAGGGCGGTGGAGAAGCTGTTGAGCATCATTTTCTGGGCCGTCCCGGCCTTCAGGCGGGTCGACCCTGCCAGGGCTTCGGGGCCGGTGTCGGCGGCCAGCACAAAGTCGGCCAGATAGCCGAGTTCCGGATCTTCGGCGCAGGTCATGAGAGCCGTGGGGACGTTGAGCCGCCGCGCCCGGTCCAGGGCGCCTCCGACGTACGGCGTCCGCCCCGAGGCCGCAATGCCGATCACGACGTCGCCGGCCCTGACGTCTGCCGCATCGGCGATGCCGGCTTCCCAGGAGTCCTCAAGGTTCTCGACAGCCCGGATGAGCGCGGCGGAGCCGCCGGCGTGGTGGGCGATGACGACGCCTTCGGGCAGGTTGAACGTTGGCATCAGCTCGGCTGCGTCGATAATCCCCAGCCGCCCGGATGTTCCGGCACCGAAGTAGTGGACCCGGCCGCCGCCGCCGACCGCGTGCGCCGCAGCGTCAACCAGCAGCGCCATGACCGGGAGCACCTGCCGGACGGCCTCCGGGGCGATCCGATCCTCGTCGTTGAGCGCCTCCAGGATGCCGAGCGTGGTGCGCCGGTCCAGGTCCAGCGTGCGGGGGTTTCGCACCTCGGTGCTGATGTCGAGCCAAGCGCTGCTCAACTGTCCGCTGGTGGGGTTCTCTGAACTCACCGATTTTCCTTTTCTCTCAGAAGGCGTTCCGTGATTTCCGTCACCAGTGAACTTACGGGCACCGGCGATGCGTGTCAATCACTTACAGAACAGCGCCGCCCCATGTAACCTCGTTACACGCCGGTTCCGGCGGGTCCCCACCCGACAAACGAAGGATGGTCCCTGGTGAGCCCAGTCGCGGGAAACGAGTCGTCAAGGACGGTCCTGGTCCGCATCCGCTCGGCGCTGCCCTCACTGCGGCCCTCCGAGCAGTCCATCGCCAACGCAGTCCTGGCCGAACCTGCCCTTGCGGCGACCCTGTCCATCGGCGAGCTCGCCGAGAAGTGCGAGACGTCGACGACGTCGGTAGTCCGCTTCTACAAGAAGGTCGGCTACCAGGGTTTCTCGGACTTCCGCATGGACCTCGCCCGGGAAACGACCCGGGAGCAGGCCGTGGCCAACGTGTCCGCCGAGATGTACGAGGACATCGCCAAGACCGACTCGCTGCAGGACGTGGTGTCCAAAATTGCCTTCAACGAGACGATGTCCATTGCCGACACTGCCCAGGTGCTCGACCTCGGGAAGCTCTCCGACGCAGTGGCCGCCCTGTCACGCGCCAGTCGGATCGACATCTTCGGCGTCGGCGCCAGCGCCTGGGTCGGCCAGGATCTTCAGCAGAAATTCCACCGGATCGGGATGACAGCGCACAGCTGGTCCGACGCGCATTCCGCCTGGACCTCCGCGGCCCTGCTGGACGGCGGAAGCGTCGCCGTGGCGATCTCCCACTCCGGCTCGACGCTGGACACCGTCGAAGCCCTGCGCATCGCCAACGAGGCCGGGGCAAGGACCGTTGCCATCACCAACCACTCCGACTCCCCGCTGGCACGGATCGCGGACATCGTACTCACCACCGCGGCCCGGGAAAGCCCGTTCCGCTCCGGAGCCCTCGGGAGCCGCATGGCCCAGATGATGGTCATCGACTGCCTTTTCGTCGGCGTCGCCCAGCAGTCCTACGACACCTCCATCGCGGCACTCCGGAAGACCTACTCGGCCGTCCAGGGCCGGAAAGTGTGACCTGGCGCCCCGGACGCTTTTCGCAGCCCGGTAGAAATCGCCGGTAGAATCGGGGGACCTCCCGCAGCCGGCAACGCCCGCGGGAGCAACCATGGCCGCCGCTGGTGAAGGGAGTGTTCCGTGCGCACAGCCGCCAGAGCACCGTTCCATGCCCTGCGCTCGGCCATGGTGGCCCTCACCGTCCTGTCCCTGGCGGCGGGCGCGCACACCCTGGCCGGCGGACAGCTTCCTCCCCCCGGCATCCTGCTCGCCCTGCTGGCCCTCACCGGGCTGGCCGCCACTACCGCGACCCGGCTGAAGCTCAACCTCCCGGCCCTGGCCGTGATTCTCGGCGCCGGACAGCTCGTGCTGCACGAGGCCTTCACTGCCTTCAGCGGCCCCGCCCTGGGCGGCTCCGCG
>NZ_AUPJ01000074.1 GCF_000427315.1 Arthrobacter sp. TB 26 | reverse complement strand
GCCACCGCGGCTTCCGCCTCGGCTGCCGAGTTGACCATGGGGATCAGCAGGTTCTGGACGCCGAGGTCCAGGTACTGCTTGATCACCACGGTGTCGTTCACCGGGGGCCGGACCAGGGTGTGGATGGGGTAGCCGTGGATGGCCTGGAGCTGGGCGAGGATGGATTCGAGCCCGTTGGGGCTGTGTTCGGCATCCACTAACAGCCAGTCCAGGCCGGACCCGGCGCAGAGCTCGGCCACCAGCGGGCTGCCCGAGCACACCCACATCCCTGCCAGCGGGCGGCCGGCAGGGCCGGTTTGGTTGCGCAGTGCATCCCGGAAGGTGTTCTGAGGTTCTATTCGAAGCGGCATGTCACAACTCCCAGTGGTCCGTAGTCGGCGTGGACGGTGTCGCCCTTGTACACCCACATCGGCCGGGTGAAGGAGCCGGCCAGGATGATGTCGCCCGCCTTCATGCTGTCCCCGTGCGCGGCGATCTTGTTGGCCAGCCAGTGCACCCCGTTGGCCGGGTGGTCAAGGACCCCGGCGGCCACACCGGTTTCCTCCACGGTCTGGTTCTTGTACAGGATGGCGGAGACCCAGCGGAGGTCCACGGCGTCCGGCTTCACCGGGTTGCCGCCGATCACCATGGCCCCCATGGCGGCGTTGTCCGAGATGGTGTCCACGATGGTCCGGCCCTCCATCTCGATCCGGGAGTCCAGGATCTCAAGGGCCGGAACCACGTAGTCGGTGGCCCTCAGGACATCAAAGATAGTGCAGCCCGGGCCTTTGAGCGCGTCTTTGAGGACAAACGCCAGCTCCACCTCCACCCGCGGATGGGTGTACTTGTCCCACTCCATCGAGCAGCCGGTCTCCAGCACCATGTCATCGAAGATGGCGCCGTAGTCCGGCTCGGTGATGCCGGTGGCGGCCTGCATGGCCCTTGACGTGAGGCCGATCTTCCGGCCCACCAGGGTCCGGCCGGCTTCCTCGTTGCGGCGCCGCCACAACTGCTGGACCGCGTAGGAGTCCTCCACGGTCATGTCCGGGTAGCGGGCAGTCAGGCGGGGAATAGGTTTCCGGTTGCGGCCGGCTTCGAGCAGTTCGTCCGCGATGGCCTCGATCGTCTTGGCGTCCAGCATGGCTACAGCTGAGCCCCGAGTTTGAACCCGGTCTTTTCGCCGGCGTGGCCGTCCTCTTCCTTGCGGGTGTAGGAGAAGCCGTCGGCACCCACGGTCACGGCCATTTCGCTCTTTTCCTCGCGGACGATGACGGGCTGGGGGTTGCCGTCGAGGTCCAGGACGAGGGAGGCCTCGGTGTACCAGGACGGGACCACGGGGTTGCCCCACCAGTCGCGGCGCTGGTTGTCGTGCACGTCCCAGGTGATGACGGGGTTGTCCGGGTCGCCGGTGTAGTAGTCCTGGGTGTAGATCTCGATGCGGTGGCCGTCCGGGTCGAGGATGTAGAGGTAGAAGGCGTTGGAGACGCCGTGCCGGCCCGGGCCGCGCTCGATCCGGTCGGAGATGCGCAGGGCGCCCATTTTGTCGCAGATCTGGATGATGTTGTGCTTCTCGTGGGTGGCGAACGCGACGTGGTGCATACGCGGGCCGTTGCCCCCGGTCAGGGCGGTGTCGTGCACTGTCTGCTTGCGGTGCATCCAGACGGCGTAGGTGACGCCGTCGGAATCCTGGATATCCTCCGAGACCCGGAAGCCGAGGTCCTCGAGGTACTTCCGGCCGCGCGGAACGTCCGGGGTGACTTGGTTGAAGTGGTCCAGCCGGACGAGCTCGCCGGCGGAGTAGAGGTCGTAGCGCTGGGTGAGGCGTTCGACGTGCTCCACGTCGTAGAAGAACTCGTAAGGGAAGCCCAGCGGGTCCTCGACGCGGACGGAGTCGCCGATGCCCCTGGTGAAACCGTCCTTGCGTCGTTCGGTGCGGCAGCCGAGTTCCTTGTAGTAGGCCTCGGCGGCATCGACCTCGGCCGGGGACTTCACCCGGTAGGCGAACGCGGCGACGGCGGCGATGGGTCCCTTGCGCAGCACCAAGTTGTGGTGGATGAACTCCTCGAGGGAGCGCAGGTAGATGTTGTTCTCGTCTTCCTCGGTGACGTGCAGGCCCAGGAGGTCAACGTAGAACTCGCGGGACTTGGCGAGGTCGGTGACGACGATTTCCATGTAGGCGCAGCGGACGATGTCCGGGGCGGGGACCGAGGGCTTGGGGATGATGTTGCTCATGGTGTTCTCTCTTCGTTGAGGAGGGGCGGGACGCGGGTCAGGCGCCGAATTTGGGGGTGTGGACGGGGCCGAGGGTGATGTGGACGGCTTGCTGGTCGGTGTAGAAGTCGATGGAGCGGTAGCCGCCTTCGTGGCCGAGTCCGGAGGCTTTGACGCCGCCGAAGGGGGTGCGGAGGTCGCGGACGTTGTGGCTGTTGAGCCAGACCATGCCGGCTTCGACGTTTTGGGAGAAGTTGTGCGCGCGGGTCAGGTTCTGGGTCCAGATGTAGGCCGCGAGCCCGTACCTGGTGTTGTTCGCGAGGGCGAGGGCTTCGTCGTCGGTGTCGAACGGGGTGATGGCGACGACGGGGCCGAAGATTTCCTCCTGGAAGATCCGGGCGTCCGGGGCGACGTCGGCGAAGACTGTGGGGGCGATGTAGTTGCCGGTCGGAAACCCCTCCGGGCGGCCGCCGCCGGCGAGCAGCCGGCCTTCGGTTTTGCCGATTTCCACGTAGGAGGCGACCTTGGCGTAGTGCTCGGGGTGGACCAGGGCGCCGACCTCGGTCTTGGGGTCGTGCGGGTCGCCGACCACGATGTTCTTCGCCCGGGCGGCGTACTTCCCGCAGAATTCGTCATAGATGCCGCGTTCCACCAGGATGCGGGAGCCGGCGGTGCAGCGTTCCCCGTTGAGGGAGAAGACCCCGAACAGCGTGGAGTCGATCGCGGCGTCGAGGTCGGCGTCGGCGAAGATGACCGCCGGGCTCTTGCCGCCGAGCTCCATGGAGAGGCCTTTGAGGTTCGCCGCGGCGTTGCGGAAGATCGTCTGGCCGGTGGTGGTTTCGCCGGTGAAGGAGATCAGCGGGACGTCGGGGTGCTTCACGAGCGCGTCGCCGGCTTCCTCGCCGAGGCCGTTGACGAGGTTGAAGACGCCGTCGGGGAGGCCGGCGTCCTTGAAGATCTGCGCCCACAGCGAGGCGGAGAGCGGGGTGAATTCGGCCGGTTTGAGCACCACGCAGTTGCCGGTGGCCAGGGCCGGGGCGAGTTTCCAGGATTCCAGCATGAACGGGGTGTTCCACGGGGTGATGAGCCCGGCGACGCCGATCGGCTTGCGGTTGACGTAGTTGATCTGGGCGCCGGGGACCTTCATGGCGTCGTCGAACTGGGCCACGATCAGGTCGGCGAAGAAGCGGAAGTTCTCCGCCGCGCGCAGCGCCTGGCCTTTGGCCTGGGTGATGGGCAGGCCCGTGTCGAAGGTCTCCAGCTGCGCGAGGCGTGTCTCCTGGGCCTCGACGGCGTCGGCGATCCGGTTCAGGATGCGGGCGCGTTCCCGGGGCTTCATCTTCGGCCACGGCCCGGTTGTGAAGGCCTTCCGGGCGGCGGCGACGGCGAGGTCGATGTCCTCTTTCTGGCCGGCGGCCGCGGTGGCGTAGTTGGTGTTGGACACCGGGTCCAGGACATCAAAGGTTTTGCCGCTGACGGAATCGACGAATTCGCCGTCGATGTAGTG
>NZ_AUPJ01000073.1:2905-7876 GCF_000427315.1 Arthrobacter sp. TB 26 | reverse complement strand
AGGACGGCCGAGACGCCGCCCTGGGCGTAGAAGGTGTTGCTCTCTTCGAGTGTTCCCTTGGTCAGGAGCACCACCTCGACGGCCGGCCCGCCGCCGGGCCCGGCGTCGGACGCCAGCAGCGCTGCGTACAGTCCCGCAATGCCGCTGCCCACCACCACCAGGCGCCTGGTCACGGCCGGGCCGCCAGCATCCGTTCGAGGGCGACCCGTGCGGGGGCGGCGACAGCGTCGTCCACCGTGATGCGGTTGACCACCTCGCCCCGCACCAGCGCTTCCAGGACCCAGGCGAGGTAGCCGGGGTGGATGCGGTACATCGTGGAGCAGGGGCAGATCACCGGGTCCAGGCAGAAGATGGTGTGCTGCGGATTTTCCGCGGCCAGCCGGTTGACGAGGTTGATCTCGGTGCCGACGGCGAACGTGGTGGGCTCGGCCGCGGCAGCGATGGCCTTGCGGATGAAGTCCGTGGACCCGGCGGAATCGGCGGCATCCACCACTTCCATGGGGCATTCCGGGTGCACGATCACCTGGACGCCCGGGAACTCGGCGCGGGCCTTTGCGATCTGGGCCACGTTGAAGCGCTTGTGGACGGAGCAGAAGCCGTGCCAGAGGATCACGCGGGAGTCCTGCAGGACCTGTTCGTCGTTGCCGCCGAGGTCCTTGCGCGGGTTCCACATCGGCATCTGGTCCAGCGGCACGCCCATGGCCTTGGCGGTGTTGCGGCCCAGGTGCTGGTCCGGGAAGAACAGGACCCGCTGGCCGCGCTCAAACGCCCATTCCAGTACCGTGGCAGCGTTCGAGGAGGTGCACACGATCCCGCCGTGTTCGCCGCAGAAGCCCTTGAGGGCGGCGGAGGAATTCATGTAGGTGACGGGGATGACCGGGACCCGGCCGTCGGCGTCGGGCTCGGTGCCGAACAGTTCCTCGAGCTGTTCCCAGCACTCGGTCACCGAGTCGATGTCCGCCATGTCGGCCATCGAGCAGCCCGCGGCCAGGTTGGGCAGGATCACGGCCTGGTCCGGCCGGGACAGGATGTCGGCGGTTTCGGCCATGAAGTGCACACCGCAGAAGATGATGGCTTCGGCGTCCGGACGGGTCAGCGCCGCGTTGGCCAGCTGGAAGGAGTCACCCACGAAGTCGGCGTATGCCACCACTTCGTCGCGCTGGTAGAAATGGCCAAGAACCACGGCACGGTCCCCGAGGGCAGCCTTGGCGGCCCGGATCCGCGCGTCGAGTTCGGCGTCGCTGGCCCTCTTGTACTCTTCCGGGAGCTGGCCCTGCCGGGGGGTCGAGGCCGGGGCGACATCCGCGACGGAGGCGCCGGGGCCGTAGGCGGGCACGCCGGCGAGGGCCTCGGCGAGATCGTAATCCCAGGGCCCGCGGGCGAGCGCCGGGCTGCAGGTGGCGCCGGCTGCTGCAATGCCCTTGGCGTTGCTGGTGGCCTGTTCGCGCGTGATCAGCTGGATGGCTGTGTTGACGCTGCTCATGGTGTGCTCCTGTTGTCTGGGTCAAGGCCTGGGCGGCCGGTAAAGCGGTAGAGGCGGGGCGGCCGGTGTTTGCCGCCCTGCAGGTACTGCTCGGTTTCTTCGATTTCGGGCGTGGCCTTGACCTGGCGGCGGAAGTTGGCCGGGTCCAGCTCGCGGTCCAGGACGGCCTCGTACACCTCCCGGACCTGGGCCAGGGTGAAGTACTCCCCGAGCAGGTGGTAGGCGATGGACTCGTAGGCCATCTTGTTGCGCAGCCGCCAGAGCGCGTAGTCGACGATCGCGTTGTGGTCGAAGGCCAGGTCGCCGAGCCGGTCCGCGCGGAACCACCGGACATTCTCGGACTCGTCCGCGAGCGCGGCCTCGGTGGGCTGGACCAGCGCCCAGTACACAATCGACACGACGCGCTGCGTGGGCGAACGGTGCAGGCCGCCGAACGCGTAAAGCTGTTCGAGGTAGCTGGGCGCCAGTCCGGTGGTCTCCTGCAGGTTCCGCGACGCGGCGTCCGGCAGGGACTCGGCATGGGTCAGCGGGCCGCCGGGCAGTGCCCACAGGCCCTTGAACGGTTCGCGGATGCGGCGAACCAGCGGGATCCAGAGGGTGGGACGTCCGGAACGCTCGCTGGGGCGGAGGGCGAAGATCACCGTGGAGATGGCCAACGACGGCGGCGCGAGCTGGCGCTCCGAGACGTTGGCAGCTGTTGTGTAGATGGTGCTTCACCCCGCATCCTGAGGCTCCGGGCCGGTCTTTGGGACCGCCCGGACGGGTCCGGCCCGACCGCCGGAATAGTTATAGTCAAACTGACTAGAACTAATTCTACGACGCCATCTGCCGGGCGCAAAATGTTTCAGGTCACACGGGGCCGCCGGAGCGGCTGCCCTGCTCAGCGTCCGGCGGCCGCGGCTTCCAGCAGCGGGAGCGTGCGGCCTTGGAAATGGGTGTTGAGCACAATCACCGAGGACGAACGAAGCACCGTCCGGGTGGCGATCATGGCATCCAGCACCCGCTGCAGGTCCGGGTTGGAGCGGGCCGCAATGCGGGCCATGAGGTCCGAACTGCCGGACACGGTATGGATTTCGATCAGTTCCGGGATCTCTGCGAGGGCCTCGACCACCGCGTCGTGCCCGAGGTCCTGGTTGATCGTCAGAGAGCAGAAGGCGACGACGGGGAAACCGAAGCGGGCCGGATCCGGCTGCGGCACCCAGGAACCGATGACCCCGCTGTCCTGCATCCGGTCCAGCCGTGACTGCACGGTGGCGCGGGCAACTTTGAGGACGCGGGAGGCCTCCAGCACCGAGGCCCTGGGTGAATCCGTGAAGAATCGGACAATCTTCGCATCCAGGGGATCAACGTCCATCAAATGTTCCTCCTGCAGACGGATCTGCATCACAAACGGTTGTGGAAACTGCGTTTCCTGCCAACAAACTGCCACCATGTTCTCACGGCCGGCGCACGTTGACCCCGCTCCATGGCGGTAAATTCAATAGGTCCCATAAGGACTTACAGATCCACACCACACGAAGGTTCGCCAGCATGACAATGAAGTCCACCGCGGAGCGCCCCGGCCTGAAACTCGGCCACAGCATGAAGCCACGCCAACTCACCATGATGGGACTCGGGAGCGCCATCGGCGCCGGCCTGTTCCTCGGCTCGGGGGNCCGGAGTCCAGGCCGCCGGACCCGCCGTCCTGATCTCCTACCTGGTCGCGGGAACCCTGATCATCCTCGTGATGTGGGCGCTGGGCGAAATGGCCGCCGCCAATCCCAACAGCGGCGCGTTTTCCGTCTACGCCGCCAAGGCCATGGGCAGGACCGCCGGAGCCACCGTGGGCTGGCTCTGGTGGCTGCAGCTGGTGGTTGTCATCGCCGCCGAAGCCCTCGGCGCGGCCGCCCTGCTGTTCACCGTGTGGCCGGTGGTCCCGGTCTGGGCCCTGTCGCTGGTCTTCATGGTCTTGTTCACGGCGATCAACCTCGCCGGCGTGAAGAACTTCGGCGAGTTTGAGTTCTGGTTCGCCATCCTCAAGGTGGCCGCCATCCTGCTGTTCCTCGGCATCGGCACCGCCCTGCTGCTGGGCTGGCTTCCGGACGTCCCCTCCCCCGGACTCACCAACTTCACCGCCAATTTTGCCCCCGCGGGCCTCGGCGGCATCGCCACCGCGCTCTTCGTCGTGATCTTCGCCTTCGGCGGCACCGAGATTGTCAGCGTGGCCGCCGCCGAGACCGAAAACCCCCGGCACAGCGTGGCCCAGGCGATCCGCACCGTTGTCTGGCGCATCCTGGTCTTCTACATCGGCTCGGTCTTCGTCATCGCCGCCGTCCTTCCCTACACCTCGGGCGCCCTGGCATCGCCGTTCGCCGGCGTCCTGGACATGGCGGGCATCCCCGGCGCGGGCGCCGCCATCACCCTGGTGGCCGTCGTCGCGCTCCTCTCGGCCCTGAACGCGAACCTCTACGGCGCCTCCCGGATGGTCTTCTCGCTGTCCGAGCGCGGCGAGGCTCCCCGGTTCCTCTCCAAGGTCAACAAGGCACGGGTGCCGGTAGTCGCCGTCGGCGTCTCTGTGGCGTTCGGCTTCCTGGCCACCGTGCTGGAACTGCTCTTCCCGGAGCAGATCCTGCCGGCACTGTTCCAGCTGGTCGGCTCGACCTGCCTGATGGTCTGGGGGTCCGCGCTTGTGTCCCAGCTGATCCTGCGCCGCCGCGCCGACCGCGAGGGCACCGAGCTGCCGCTGCGCATGAGGGGCTTCCCGGGGCTGACCATCTTTGGCCTGGTGCTCCTGGCCCTGATCTTCGCCGTCGGCTTCAGCAGCCCGGAGAGCAGCAAACAACTCGTCAGCACCATCGCCCTGGTCGCCGGCATTGCCGCGGCCTGCTGGATCGGCGCCCGGCTGACCCGCAACCGCACGCGCCAGCCCGACTAACTCGCAGCAGGGGCCGTTTTGGCCGCTCAAAACGGCCCCAGCTGCGAGCCAGTTGAGCACCACCCAGACTGAACAAGCTGTAAGGCCAGACCGCGATCCGGCTGGCATTCTTGTGCAGTCTGGTCAGTGATTCAGCGGCTGATTGCCCAGCGGCGGGCCGGTGACTAGGGTCACAACCATGGACACACTTCCCGTGGCTTCCGGCGATGTCGCCGAACCGCTCACTCCCGCCCAGCTCCGCGAGCTCTATTCGCTGATGGTGGCCGTCCGCCACCTCGATACCTCGGCCATCGCCTGGCAGCGCCAGGGCATCATCCCCGGCTACGCTCCCGAACTCGGCCAGGAGGCGGCCCAGGTGGGCAGCGGGTACGCCGTGGACACCGCCCGGGACTTCGTCTTCCCCACCTACCGCGAAATGGGCGTCGCCCGCACCATGGGCGTGGACATGGTGGCGTACATGTCCACCCACAAAGCCACCTGGCACGGCGGCCTCTACGACCCGCAGGAGTCCAGGCTCGCCCCGATCCAGGCCGTGGTGGCCGGCTCGGTGCTGCACGCCGTGGGCTGGGCCCAC
>NZ_AUPJ01000073.1:0-2899 GCF_000427315.1 Arthrobacter sp. TB 26 | reverse complement strand
CCAGACACTGGACAAAAAAGACGGCGTCGCCATGACGTACTTCGGCGACGGCGCGTCCTCGCAGGGCGACGTCCACGAGGCCCTGAACTTCGCCGCCGTGATGAAGGCCCCCGTCGTGTTCTTCGTCCAGAACAACGGCTGGGCAATCTCGGTTCCCACCGAACGCCAGGTGGCGGGAGGCTCCGTCGCCGCCCGCGCCGCCGGCTATGGCATGCCGGCACTGCAGATCGACGGCGACGACGTCGTCGCCGTCGTCGAGGCCACCCGGCGTGCCTTCGCACACGCCCGGGCCGGAAACGGCCCCGTGCTCATCGAGGCCATGACCTACCGCCGCGGCCCGCACTCGACCTCCGACGATCCGGGACGCTACCGCTCCCTCGACGAGGAGCGCGACGGCGCCGGGATGGACCCGTTGGAACGTCTCCGGCAGCGGCTGCTCGCCGACGGCATCGCCGACGAGTCCTTCTTCGCCGAAGCCCTCGCCGCCGCCAAGGCCGAGGAGGAACAGATCCGCACCGGCATCCAGGCGCTCGGGTCCCGCCCCGGCACCGAAATGTTTGACCTGGTCTTCCAGGAAACCACCCCTGCCCTGCAGGCCCAGGCCGCCAACTGGCGCGAGGAGTCCGAACATGTCTAACTCGACCCTTGAAAGCAGTGCCGCTGCACGCACGAGCAAAGGCACACCCGCTTCCACCACCGTGATGTCCATGCAGCAGGCCCTGAACCGGGCCCTTGATGAGGTCCTGGCGGACAACCCCAGGACCCTGATCTTCGGTGAGGACTGCGGCCGGCTCGGCGGCGTCTTCCGGATCACTGACGGGCTGCAGGCCAAACACGGCGAACAGCGCGTCTTTGACACCCCGCTGGCGGAATCCGGCATTCTCGGCATGTCCGTGGGCCTGGCGATGGCGGGGTTCCACCCCATCCCCGAGGTCCAGTTCGACGGCTTCGCCTACCCGGCCATCAACCAGATCGTCTGCCAAATCGCCCGGATGAACTACCGCAGCCGCGGCACCATGCCAATGCCCATCACGTTGCGGGTGCCCAGCTTCGGCGGCATCCGCGCCCCCGAACACCACGGCGAAAGCCTCGAGGCGCTTTTCGCCCACGTTCCGGGCCTGAAGGTGGTCTCGCCGTCGAACCCGCACGAGGCCTACCACCTGCTCAAGTACGCCACCACCCGGCCGGACCCGGTGATCTTCATGGAGCCGAAGTCCCGCTACTGGCAGAAGGGCGAGGTGGACACCGCTACACATGACGCCGGTGGCGGCTCCCCCACCGGCGCCAAGGTCATGCGCGAAGGCCGGCACCTGACCCTGGTCGCGTGGGGCGCCATGGTGGCCCGCTGCCTCCAGGTGGCCGAACTCGCCGCCGAAGACGGGATCGACATCGAGGTCCTGGACCTGCGCTGGCTCAAGCCGATTGACGCCGCCGCGCTGGCGGCCTCCGTGCGCAAGACGCGCCGCGCCGTCGTCGTCCACGAAGCGCCGCTCACCTCGGGGCTGGGCGCCGAGGTGGCGCAGCTGATCACGCAGTCCTGCTTCGACACGCTCAAGGCGCCGGTGGAGCGTGTGACCGGCTTCGACGTCCCGTACCCCTCGGGCGATCTGGAAGACGAATACATCCCGAACATTGACCGGATCCTCTTCGGCATCCAGCGAGTATTGGAGTACAAACGTGGCTGAAATTTCCTTCCCGCTCCCCGACCTCGGCGAGGGCTTGATCGAGGCAACCGTGCTGGAATGGCTGGTGGCCCCGGGCGACCAGGTGGAGCGGAACCAGCCGCTTGTGGAGGTCGAAACCACCAAGTCAGCCGTGGAATTGCCCAGCCCGCAGGTGGGTAAGGTAGTGCGTATCCACGGCGGGCCCGGCGACAAGATCAATGTCGGTGAGCCCCTGATTGTGTTCGAGGTGCCGGACAACACCGCCGGCATTGTGGGCACGGTCCCGAAGGAAGAGGCACCGAAGCGCCGGGTCCGCCTGAGCGCCGTACTTGATGAGGACTGACACCATGAGCGGCAGACACACCGGCGAACAGCATTCCCACACCGTTGAGGGCACCGACCCCCAGCTGTACGTCGGGGTGCACGAACCCGAATCCGACGCCGGACTGCGACCGGTGCTGCTGCTGCACGGCTTTTCCTCCTCCTCCAAGCTCAACTGGGAGGACACCGGCTGGCTGACCGCGCTGCTGGAAGCCGGCCGCCGCGTCATCACGGTGGACCTGCCCGGCCACGGCCGCAGCGGCGCCCCCGAGGACATGGACTCGTACGCGCCCAGCAGGATCCGCGCGGATCTGCTGCAGATCGCGTTCGACGCCGGTGTCCGCCCCCTGCGCGACGGCGACCCGTCCAGCGGGCTGGACCTGATCGGCTACTCGCTCGGCTCCCGGCTCGCCTGGGAGTTCGGCGCCACCCAGCATGAGCTGGTGCACCGGCTGGTCCTGGGCGGTCCCAATGTCGCCGATCCGCTGGCCGACTTCGACCTGGTTGCCGCGCAACGCTACCTTGCGGACGGCACGCCGATCGCCGACGCGTCCACCGCCGGGCTGCTGAAGATGGCGCAGATGCTGCCCAGCAACAACATTTTCTCGCTGTTGTCCCTCGTGGAGGCCATCAAAAGCGAGCCCTTCGATCCCGCCGAAGCCGTGCCGCACATGCCGATGCTGCTCGTGGCCGGGGAAAAGGACGAGCGCGCCGCGTCGATGCCGGACCTCGCCGCCCTGGGCGCGAAGGCCGGTGCCATGGTCGAGCAGCTGATCCTGCCGGGCCGGAACCACACCAACGCCATCACCAGCCGTGCCTTCAAGCAGGGCGCCGTCAGCTTCCTGGGAGTCTAGTAGTCGACGCCTAACGGCAACGCGGGGTCACCTACGGCCCATCCAAGCACCGTGGATGGG
>NZ_AUPJ01000072.1:4708-5391 GCF_000427315.1 Arthrobacter sp. TB 26 | reverse complement strand
CGCCCGGTTCGGGAGTTCCCGCCATGTCGAAGCACGCGGACGAGGACAGGACGTTCAGCGCGTTCCGCTGGGGGTTGAACTCGATCGAGTGCCGGAAGCCGTCCTGGCTGACGATCACCAGCTCGGGATCTCCGTTGACGCTCGTCTTGTCCTTGACAGTCCAGCCGCTTCTGGCGGACCGGTCAGCCTTGATTTGCTCCAGCAGCGCCGGGCCGTCGGCGTCGCCGTTGAGGACAACATCCATGGTGCCCGGCCAGTAGTATCCGCCGGTCTCGCACTGAAAAAGGGCACGGGAGGTCCCGGTCTGCTTTGTCGTGGACACGGCCGAGGAGGGGATCACCGACAGCAGTTCATCCTGCTGCGCGCGAGTGGACTCTTTGGCCGCGGCAAGATCCAGCCCGGCGGTCCGGAGTTCGGGGGCGGGGGCACAGGCTGCGACTAAGGCTGCCAGGCACGTGACGGCGACGACTGCAGACAACCGGGTTTGAAGATTGGCGCCGACAAAGGTTCCGGCCATTGATTCCCCTACGTAGTTCGGATCAACAAAGCGGTGGGGCCATCACGGCCAAACACCCACGGAAGATCTTACAGCCGTATCTCCATTCGATGGATGGATAGAACTGCCCGCTGGAGGAATCCGGTCCCCGGCCTCGCGCGCGGCGGTGTCCCGGTTGCGGCCGAGG
>NZ_AUPJ01000072.1:0-4698 GCF_000427315.1 Arthrobacter sp. TB 26 | reverse complement strand
CCGCGCTGCGGCTGCCGTGGGACGTGCTTCCGGTCTGCAAGCTGGGGGTTCCCGGACACGGGGAAACGGCTTTCGGCGCCCTGGCACCGGCCAACGGCGCGGTGGTGCGGGTCCTGAACCGGGACCTTGTGGACCGGCTCCTGGCCGTCGGCGTGAGCAGGTCCGCGCTGGAGGAGGTGGAAAGCACCGAACGGGCAGAACTGCTGCGCCGCGCAGGGGCCTACCCGGGGCCGCGGCTGCCGTTGGGAGGCCGGAACGTCATCGCACCTTCCGTCAGGTGCGGGACGACGACGTCGTCCGGCTGCTGGATGCCCGGCCCGCCTGAACACCAACGCGGGGTCACTCCGCGCCCGTCCTAAGGCTCAGGATGGGCGCGGAGTGACCCCGCGTTGGTTAGGGCGCGGACCTTGCGGCCCGCGCCCCCATGTCTAGCTGCTTGCTAGTGCTTTGCCGTTTCAGCCGGCGCGTGGTGGACGACGCCGAGCGGGCGGCCCTTGGTTTCCCCGGCGAGGAGGACACCGACGGCGGAGATGACACAGAGGATCATGATGTAGATACCGATGGAACCGGTCCACCCCGTGCCCTGCAGCAGGGCCTCCGCGATGGTGGCCGCGAACGCACCGCCCAGGATGGCGCCGAAGGCGTAGCCGATCGAGATGCCCGAGTAGCGCACGTTTGCCGGGAACATCTCGGCGTACATCGCGGACATCGGGCCGTAGGACAGGCCCAGGCCGATGGTCAGGACGAACAGTGCGACGCCGTAGAGCACGATGTTCTTGGTGTCGATCAGAGCGAACATCGGGATCATCCAGGCGAAGACAATGCCGTAGCCGATCAGGAACGTCTTGACGCGGCCGATCTTGTCCGAGAGCCAGCCGCCGACGAGGGTGAAGATCAGCCAGCCGAAGGAAGCCAGCGTGGTGGCCAGCAGGATCTGCGCGACAGGCATCTTCAGGGACTTGGTGGCGTAGGAGATGAAGAACGCGATCAGGAGGTAGCCGGCAGCGTTGTTGCCGATGAAGATCATCGTCGAGTAGAGGACGGCCTTCTTGTGCTTCCGGATGAGCTCGCCCAGGGGCGCCTTGCTCTCCTCCTTGCGCTCGGACAGTTCCTTGAAGACCGGGCTCTCGGCCACGGCGCGGCGGATCAGGTAGCCGACGACGATCAGCACGATGGAGAGCAGGAACGGCACACGCCAGCCCCAGGACGCGAAGTCCTCCTTGGACATGGACGTGTTGAGGAAGTAGAGCAGGCCGGTGGCGAGGATCATGCCGACCGGAACACCGATCTGCGGGTACGCGCCGAACAGGCCGCGCTTGCTCTTGGGAGCGTGCTCGACAGCCATCAGGGCGGCGCCGCCCCATTCACCGCCGGCGGAGAAGCCCTGGATGACACGGAGCAGGATGAGCAGGACCGGAGCCCAGAAGCCGATCTGGGCGTAGGTCGGCAGCATGCCGATCAGCGCCGTGGCGGCACCCATCATGATGAGGGTGAAGACCAGCATGGCCTTGCGGCCGAGCCGGTCACCGAGGTGGCCGGCGACGATGGCACCGAGCGGGCGGAACAGGAAGCTGATGCCAATGAGGGCAAAGGACAGGATCTGCGCCAGGCCCGGGTTCGAGGCGTTCAGCGGTGCCAGGAACAGCGGTGACAGCAGCGTCGCTGTCAGCTGCGCGAAGATGAAGAAGTCGTACCACTCGATGGTGGTCCCGACCAAGGTGCCCGCGAGGACCTTGCGTTCCTCGTGCTTGCTGCTGGGGCCCGCCTCAGAATCGACACTTGAAGTTGCGGTCATTGGAACTCCGTTGCTGGGGGCAGAGGTGCTGCCCGGGGTGGGTGCGAAAAGAATAACTGAATGCCTCTGGATTTACTGATCGAACGGTCAGTTAGTATTCAGAATACTACTATGAAATATGTGCCAGGTCACACATCTTTGGAAAAAGCTTCTCCGCCGCCCCTAAATGACGACGGAGTTGCCCGTCAGTCGGCGCGGTTGAGGAACTCCCGGACCCGGGCCCGCACGGGCTCGCGGTCATAGCTGTTCACCATCGCGCCGGCCATCCTCACCGGATCACCGAAGAAGAAGTATTCGTAGAGCGACTGCCGGCCGGAGAAGCCGGAGACCGAGGCGTCGAAGGCCAGTTTGAACAGCCGGACGCGCTCGGGACCGGTCAGCGACTTGCCCTGCAGGTACATCTCGATGTCGGCACGGGCGTCGCTGTTGACGTCCGCTTCGCCGGGAAGCGCCATGAGCCCGGAGGCGGAAAACTTGCGGATGATCTGCGGGAAGCGCTGGGCGACCTTCGGATACCAGTTGCGGGCGGCATTCAGCGTGGACCACTTCGGGAGCATAACGCCGGCCTCGTTGAGCTGCGCGTCCACCTCGGAAGCCCGGACCAGCGCCTTGCCGATTTCGACGTCGACGATCAGTTCGGCGATATCCTCCTGGATGTGCTGGAAGCCGTCGATGCCGATCGAGTCGGCGAGTTCGGAGGCCAGGCCCAGGAAGAACTCACTCTTGGCGATGGTGCGGGTGACTACCTGGTGCGTCATCAGTGCGGCGGCGCCGGTTTCGGAATAGAAACCGTTGCACAGCTGCGGGTTGCCGAGCATGAAGATGCGCTCGTTGGGGACAAAAACATGGTCGAAGATCGCGACGGCATCCATCTCCTCGTAGCGGGAGGCGAGCGGCTCGTCGTGGGTGCTTCCGCCGTTGTACAGCGAGGTGCGGCACAGGTAGCGCAGGCCCGGAGCGTCGTTGGGGATGGCGAACGCGTAGGAGTAGGGCGCGTCGTCCGGCGTGCCGCGAAGCACCGTGGAAGGGAAGACCAGGAGCTCGTCCGCGATCGGGGCGATGGTGGCCAGCATGCGGGCGCCGTGGATGACAATGCCGTCCTCGCGCTCCTCCACAATCCGGGCCGAAAGCTGGCCCCCGAGCTGTTCGGATCCGGAGACCGAGCGGTTGACCTGCGGCGGGATCAGAGTGTGCGTGGCCAGGACGTCGTTTTCACGGGCCCACTCGTAGTAGTTGTGGATGTTCTCGCCGAACTTGGGATCGGCCTGGGAAAACCACTTCTCGGCCGTGCTGAGGGCGGTGAGCGAGGAATTCATGTAGTCGCCGGAGCGGCCCAGGAAGCCGTTGGAGGACTCGGCCCAGGTGGAGATGGCCCGGCGGCGGCGCTCGAGGTCCTCGACGGTCTTCGGTACCAGGAAGGAGGCGTTGACGAGGTCGCCGGTGGTGGGCGAGGTGTACGTCAGCGCGTCCTGGTACCTGGGGTCGTGCTGCATGTCGAAGAGCTTCGCGTAGGAGCGTGCCACGTTGCGGAACGCGGGGTGCTCAGCGATCTTTTCACTGACAACCTCACCGTCGATCACCACGTGGGGCGTCATGTCGTTGAGTTTGTCCAGGTACTGCTGTCCGGTACGGATACCCATGGTTGCTTCTCCAGTCATCGTTGAGCTGTGCCGAAAGGGCCTGAGTTGAACTGCGGAGGGTCAGAGCAGGTCTTCCATCCCCAGCTGGCTTTCCGGGATGGTGGTGAAGGTGCCGTTCGCGAAGGCCAGCGCATCGCCGTTGCGGTAGTTGAAGTCCACCACCTCACCGATGTACAGCGTGTGGTCGCCGCCGTCGTACGCCGCCCAGGGCTTGCATTCAAAGTAGGCGAGCACATTGGATAGCCGCGGCGCTGTTTCGCCCTCGACCCAGAGCGGCTCGGGCCCGGGACGGCCGGCGAAGTGCATCGCAAGCTGGCGCTGCTCCGCACCCAGGATGTTGACAGAGAAAGGCCGGCCTGCGAGCTCGTCGTGGGCCTTCGCGGCGCGGGCGATGCTGACGAGCACGAGCGGCGGGTCCATGGACACGGAGGTGAAGGAATTGACGGTGATGCCGCGGCGCTTCGTGACGCCGTCGAAAGTCACGATCGCTACACCGGTGGCGAACCGGCCCAGGCTGCCGCGGAAGTGGTGGGACCGGGGCGCGGACATACGGCCCGGAACAACCGGGACGGGCTCGGTGCGGGGCTTGGCAATCATCAATGATCCCTTGCGAATGGCGACGGCGTTGTGGGGGATGCGCCCTGTCTGTCTTTGTTCCTATTCGTGTTCTATAATCGAACACATCGTTCCCATATAGAACGCTAGCGCACTGTGAGGCCGAGCACAAGGGCCCCACGGCGCCTCCCGGCCTCACCGCCGCCCGCACCTAGGATGGACCCATGACCCCGACCGCCGGCAGCGCCCAGGCTTCCCCGTCCCAGACGTTGTCGCGCGGCATCCGCGCCCTGGAGATCCTTGCCGACGCCCAGCATCCGCTAACCATCGCCGAACTCGCCGATGCGATGGGGGTGCACCGTTCCGTCGCCTACCGCATCCTCCGCACCCTGGAGGACCACTCGCTGCTGGTGCGCGACGACCGCGGCCGGGTCCAGCCCGGCCCGGGCCTGGCCGTCCTGGCCCGCGGGGTGTCGCGGAACCTGCAGACGGCGGCCCTGCCGGAGCTCACCCAGCTCGCCAATGCGCTGACGATGAGCGCTTTCGTCGCCGTCTGGGACCACGAGGAATGCGTCACCCTGGTCACCGTGGATCCGCGGCACACCGGGGCCACGGTCGTCCAGCATCCGGGCTCCCGGCATCCGATCAGCGCCGGCGCCCCCGGCATCGCAATCCAGTCGGCCCTGTCAGAACAGGAATGGGCCGCCG
>NZ_AUPJ01000071.1 GCF_000427315.1 Arthrobacter sp. TB 26 | reverse complement strand
CCGCCAGCCACGACGAGGTCATCTCCGGCGTCTCGTCGCTGGCCGTCCCCATCCGGGTTCCGGGCGGACGGCCGGCGGCGCTTGCTGTCGTATATATCCGCGCGGCCCAGGATCCCGGGGAGGTGGCCGCTGCCCTGGCCGCAAGCGCCCGGCGCATCGAGTCCCAGCTGGGCTGACGCGCACCGCAACTCCCCCGCCGCCCTGCAAAGCTTCCTCCGGGGAATGCTTGACAAGCCGTCCGGTCTCAGGCAGTTTGTATCGTATACGATTGCATGCTCAATGAGGAGGATCATTCCCATGGCTGAGCACTACATCCCAGACGACCTCCCGGCGCGTATCCGCCACTACATCGACGGCGAATTCGTCGATTCCGTCAGCGGCAAAACCTTTGATGTCCTGGACCCGGTGTCCAACACCAACTACGCCACCGCGGCCGCCGGCCAGAAAGAGGACATCGACCTCGCCGTCGCCGCCGCCCGGAAGGCCTTCACAACCGGGCCGTGGCCGAAGATGAAGCCCCGGGAACGCGCCCGCATCCTGAACCGGATCGCCGACGCCGTCGAGGCCCAGGAGACACGCCTCGCGCAGCTGGAGACCTTCGACACGGGCCTGCCCATCACCCAGGCCAAAGGCCAGGCGCTGCGCGCGGCGGAGAACTTCCGCTTCTTCGCCGACCTGATCGTGGCCCAGTTCGACGACGCCATGAAGGTCCCCGGCGCCCAGATCAACTACGTCAACCGCAAGCCGATCGGCGTCGCCGGGCTCATCACCCCGTGGAACACCCCGTTCATGCTGGAATCCTGGAAACTCGCCCCGGCCCTGGCCACCGGCAACTGCGTGGTGCTCAAACCGGCCGAATTCACCCCGCTCTCCGCCTCGCTGTGGGCGCAGATCTTCAAGGACGCCGGCCTCCCCGACGGCGTCTTCAACCTCGTCAACGGCCTCGGCGAGGAAGCCGGCGACGCGCTCGTGAAGCACCCCGACGTCCCGCTGATCTCCTTCACCGGCGAAACCACCACCGGCCAGACGATCTTCCGCAACGCCGCGGCGAACCTCAAAGGCCTCTCCATGGAGCTCGGCGGCAAGAGCCCGGCGGTCATCTTCGCCGACGCCGACCTCGACGCCGCGATCGACTCCACGCTGTTCGGGGTCTTCTCCCTCAACGGGGAACGCTGCACCGCCGGCTCCCGCATCCTGGTGGAACGCGGCATCTATGACGAATTCTGCGGGAAGTACGCCGCCCGGGCGAAGAACATCGTGGTCGGCGACCCGCACGACCCCAAGACCGAGGTCGGCGCCCTGGTCCACCCCGAGCACTACGCCAAGGTCGCCTCCTACGTGGAAATCGGCAAAACCGAAGGCCGGCTGCTCGCCGGCGGCGGCCGCCCGGAGGGGTTTCCGACCGGCAACTACATCGCCCCCACAGTCTTCGCCGACGTCGCCCCGGACGCCCGGATCTTCCAGGAGGAAATCTTCGGCCCCGTCGTCGCCATCACCCCGTTCGACACCGACGACGAAGCCCTCGCCCTCGCGAACAACACCAGGTACGGGCTCGCGGCCTACATCTGGACCCAGAACCTGACCCGCGCGCACAACTTCTCCCAAAACGTCGAAGCCGGCATGGTCTGGCTCAACAGCCACAACGTCCGCGACCTCCGCACCCCCTTCGGCGGCGTCAAAGCCTCCGGACTCGGCCACGAAGGCGGCTACCGCTCCATCGACTTCTACACCGACCAGCAAGCCGTCCACATCACCCTCGGCCCCGTCCACACCCCCAAATTCGGCGCC
>NZ_AUPJ01000070.1 GCF_000427315.1 Arthrobacter sp. TB 26 | reverse complement strand
CGGACCTTAAGGTCGCGGATTCCACCGCGGGCAGGATCGTGGTCGACGGCAAGGGCATGAGCGTGTACTACTACACGAAGGACGTCAAAGACTCCGGGACGAGCACCTGCACCGGGGGCTGCATCGCCGCCTGGCCTCCGGTCCTCGCCGCCGCTGACAAGCCAACGGTCGACGGCGTCACCGGCACCGTGGGCACCATCACCACCCCGGAGGGCAAGAAGCAGCTGACCGTCAACGGGATGCCCGTGTACTCCTTCGCCAAGGATGCGGCAGCCGGGGATATCCGGGGCCAGGGCGTGGGCAGCGTCTGGTACCTCGTGGCCCCCTCCGGTGACATGATCACCGGCACCCCCGGGTACTGACGGATCGCAGGCCTTCGGGCTCAGTCGTCCTCGGCCTCGAACTCGACGGCGGCCACAATCTCCTTGGTCTCCGGGTGGATCATGACCGCTTCGCGGTCATCGTCCAGCATGAGGAACTCGCCCTGGTCCGTGGTGAAATGCCAGGCCAGGGTGGTCTGGCCGTCGTGGTCGTAGTTGGGGTCGCCCATGGTGATCTTCAGGAGGGTGTGGCCGGCCACGTCACAGAGCTCGCGGATGATCATCTCGAATTCGGGCGTGTCGAGCAGTTCGTCTTCGGCGGCCTCGGCCTGGCGCTCCGCCAGGTTCGGGATCCGGGAGACACGCTCGGCGATGTGGCGGTCAAGTTCCTCCCCGTCCAGGACCAGGAGATCTGCCTGGCCCCGGAGCCACGCGGCGTTGAGCGCGATGATGTCCTCGGTCTCCAGCAGGGTTTCGAACTCGCCGTCGAGCTCTTCCAGGCGTCCGACCGCGTCCGGGACGCCGCCGTCCGTGTCGCCGTCCAGATCCGCGTCCCCGTCAAGATACGCGTCGGCTTCCTCCTCGGAGAGGGAGTCGAAGGCAGCCGCGGTGCGGTTGAAGAGGTCCAGGTGGGCGGCGGCCCCCATGCTTGCGAGCCCGGCCCGGATGTAGGCGTCGATGTCCTGGCGTTCGGGTGCGGTAAAGACGTACTGGGCGAACCCGCCGCCCAGCGACTGCGTCAGGTAGAAGTCGACGTAGTAACTGCGCAGGGCGTTCGGTGCGATTTCCTCGACGTCGAGCAACTCCGCATACATGGCATTGACCACGTCCACGTTCGCGTCAACTACGTCCGCGTCGCTGCCGTTGATGACCGCCCGCGGCAGGACCGTGGCGTAACCGGTGGCGGGCAGGGTGGTGGAAAGGCCGTTGCTCATGGAAAATCCTCACTGCTTAAGGCGGGTGACGCTCCGTTCCCTTTCACGGTACGTGGCACCCCCAGCGCTGCGGTTGAGCCGGAGCTGAACGTCCGGCGAAGTTTGGGTGTCCCTGGCCGTCAAGTTATGCCCTCGTTCGGACGGAAGAATTTCGGGCTCTTTTGCGTCCCAGCGCGGTCCATAATCTGCTCTAAACCCGTGGACTGGCATTTAAGATATAAGTAGGTATGGTGATGGGTAGAAAGCGTTTAGAAAGGCGTGATTCCATTGTCAGGAAAGTCTCCCAGAAATACCAATGCCAAGAAAACGGGAAAGTCGATCCTCGAAAAGAGAGCCGAAAAAAAGGCAAAAAGCGAAACCAGCGAAATTCTGTTCGCAAAGCCGCGCAAAAGCCAGAGGTGACACTTCGGCCCTGATGCACCAGGCTGCGGGCCCAATGTGTTGAAAGTACTGCGGGCAGCCGGACGCGAGACACCGCAGCCGTGGATCGGCTGCCCGCAACCATTAATGGCGTCAGTCCAAATTCGTGCTAAACGGCTCACTGCACACCAAGCGAACGATACCGTGCGTTTCATAAAGCTCTCACCGGGCACCGGGTGATTCCTCGCTGGACCGCGTTTCAAGCCCGTGGAAATTGTCGATCGTTCAGACACAGAAAGACCCAGTCATGCGTCAGACTTGTACCGCTCTGGTTATCCCGGCCCGCCATAGCCACCCCATTCGCGTCGAAGAGATCGACACGTCTCTGGCCACACGCCAGGCCCTTGTTGACGGAAGCGTCGGAGCAATCAGTTGGATGGACTGGCACGTCTATCTGAACGACGAGGCAGACTTCATCCCCCTGCCCCTGAACGCCCGGGCTGAAGTGCTGATCCGCGAAGCAGGCCTACATCTCGAGGAGACCGTCCGCGGCACGGTTGTGTTCCTCGGACACGGAAGCAACGGCGACGACGCAGATGCGCCTGCACACCTGCTCCGGCTGGCCGCGCGCCTCTTCGACACAACGCGCCCGGCACCGGTCATGGTCCAGTAGCCAAGCACGCACTGTGCCCCCTCGGCCAATGGGTTCGGGGAGTCCCGCCAGGCTCGCTAAGATGGATCAGATGACCAACTGCTGAAAGTAGTGCGCACATGCCATCCCATCCGGACGAGAGTGCGGCACTGGCAATACAGACTCCCGCGATCAACGACCGCTCCCTTGCGGCCGGTCTTGCTTACGCCATGGGAAGCCGTGTTTCCGGTATTTCCTTCGACGCCGCCACCGGACTCATGCTCGGGAAGGTGCGCGGCGGCTCCGATGTGCCGTATTCGACGACGGCGAAGCTGGTCCGGAAGGCGGGCGGCTGGAGCTGCACCGTGGGTGTGTGCAGCTGCCCGGTCCGGAAGGACTGCAAGCATGTTGCCGCCCTGTTGTTCGCGGCCGAGGACAACCCTGCGATCCGTGTCCAGCTGCTGGCCCCCGCCGATGTCAGCCGGCTGTCCCGGCCGGCCCAGGTGCTTGAAGTGGCGGACTGGGAACAGGCGCTCAGCCCGCTGATTGCCCTGCCGGGCATCACGCAATCCACCAATGGCATCCCGCTGGCACTCCAGTTTGAGATTGAAGAACCCGCCCCGCACTTCTCCTACACCGGGCGCCGGGACCCGCTGCGCAGCGTCCGCCAGCTGAAGGCGCGTCCTGTGATCATGGGCGCCAAGGGAAAATGGATCCGCGGCGACGTCTCCTGGAACACCCTGAGCTACCTGAGCTACCGGCGCGAGTGCAACGAGGCCCATGTCGAGTGGATGCAGGAGTTCCTCGCATCACACACCGCCCTGGCGAACCGTCAGCACGCGGGGACGGGGCTGTGGCTGGGGCTGAACACCTACGCCGGCAAGAACCTGTGGAGCCTCCTGGCCCAGGCCCGAAAGATCGGCGTCGCCCTCGTCCACAGCCGGGGCACGGAACCCGTGCGGTTCGTTGAGCAGCCGGCATCCGTCGGGCTCAACCTGGCCCGCTTCGGCGCCGCACCGGTCCCCGCCGGGGGGGACGACTCCGGCACCGTGCTGCCGGCAGCCGGCGGCACGGACGACGGCGGATTGTCGCTCGCCCCCACCATCACCGTTGAGGGGGAGGTGGTCGATCCGGCATCCGTCGGGACCATCGGACGCCCTGCCCACGGGATCTTCCTGACCTCCGGTCCGGAGGCACTGCCCGGAGTCGCACCGACGGACTCCGTCATTACGCTCGCCCCGCTTGAAGGCGGCCTCAGCGAGGAACTCCTGACCTTCGTCACGGCCGGAACCACGCTGCACATTCCGGCCCGGGACGAGAGCCGTTTCCTGACCGGCTTCTATCCCAAGCTCAAGCAGAGCGCCCGGGTCACAGCCTCCGACGAGTCCGTGGAGCTGCCCCAGCTGGCCGTACCCACCCTGTCGCTGCTGGCCAACTACGGCGCCGACCACCGGGTCCGGCTGCACTGGGAATGGCATTACAAGTCCGGCAAGCTCGTCACGGCCCAGCCGCTGTGGCGCCACCCCGGCGATCACGGCTACCGCGACGACCCCGCAGAGGCCCGCATCCTGGAGGCCGTCGGGCAGCCGTGGGACGTGGTTCCGGCCCTTGGCGAGTCGGCCACGGGCGGCTGGGGAACGCCGCGGCTCGCAGCCTCGGCGGAACTCAGCGGCCTGGACACCCTGGCGTTCACCGAGGAGCTGCTCCCAGGCCTCCGCGAGGTCCCCGGCGTTTCGGTGGACACCGCCGGCGAGATCGCCGACTACCGGGAGGCCGAAGAGGCGCCGGTCGTGTCCATCTCCACCAAGGCCACCGAGCAGCGGGACTGGTTCGACCTGGGCATCCAGATTTCCCTGGAGGGCCAGCCGGTGTCCTTCGCGGCCGTTTTTTCGGCCCTGGCGGCCGGCCAGACCAAGATGCTGCTCCCCAGCGGGGCCTATTTCTCCCTGGACCTGCCCGAACTCCACCAGCTCCGGGCCCTGATTGAAGAGGCCCGGGAACTGCAGGACAACAAGGACGCCCCGCTGCAGATCAGCCGTTTCCAGGCCGGGCTCTGGGACGAACTGGCGCAACTCGGCATTGTGGACCAGCAGGCCGCGGCCTGGCGCGAGGCTGTCGGCGGGCTGCTGGAAGGCGGCGTGAAGGGCCTGCCGTTGCCGGCAACCCTCAACGCCGAGCTTCGCCCGTACCAGCTGGAGGGATTCAACTGGCTCAGCTTCCTCTACCGCCACGGGCTCGGCGGGGTACTGGCCGATGACATGGGCCTGGGCAAGACCGTGCAGGCGCTGGCGCTGATCTGCGCCGCCAAGGACGCGGCCGGAAAGCCTGCAGCCGACGGCGACGGCGCCGCCACGTCTCCCGCCACGGCGCCTGCCGGCGCTGCTCCCGGTGCCGCGCCTTTCTTGGTGGTGGCCCCCACGAGTGTCGTGGGCAACTGGGAGGCCGAGACCGCGCGGTTCGCGCCGGGCCTCACGGTGCACGCCATCAGCGAAACCTTCGCCAAGAGCGGCTCGGACCCCGTTTCGGCGATGGCCGCCGCGGACATCGTCATCACCTCCTACGCCCTGTTCCGGATCGACTACGAGGCCTACGCCTCCAAGGAATGGTCCGGACTGGTCCTGGACGAGGCCCAGTTCGTCAAGAACCACCAGTCCAAGGCCTACCAGTGCGCCCGGAAACTTCCGGCGGTTTTCAAACTCGCGATCACCGGCACCCCGCTGGAGAACAACCTGATGGAGTTCTGGGCGCTCACCTCGATTGTCGCGCCGGGGCTCTTCTCCAGCCCGAAACGGTTCGCCGAGCACTACCAGAAGCCGGTCGAAAAGAACGGCGACAAGGCGCAGCTGGACAAGCTCCGGCGTCGGGTCCGTCCGCTGATGATGCGGCGCACCAAGGAACAGGTCATCCACGACCTTCCGCCGAAACAGGAGCAGATCCTCGAGGTCGTGCTCAACCCGCGGCACCAAAAGGTCTACCAGACCCACCTGCAGCGGGAACGGCAGAAGATCCTCGGCCTGATCGACGACGTCAACAAGAACCGCTTCACCATTTTCCAGTCCCTCACGCTGCTGCGGCAGCTTAGCCTGGATCCCTCGCTGATCGATCCCTCGCTCTCCGGGGTCCGGTCCAGCAAGCTCGATGTGCTCTTCGAACAGCTGGAAGACCTGGTGGCCGAAGGGCACCGCGCCCTCATTTTCAGCCAGTTCACGGGGTTCCTGGGCAAGGTCCGCGAACGGCTCGTCGAGGAGAACATTGAGTTCTGCTACCTCGACGGCAGCACCCGCAACCGCACCGACGTCGTCAATGAGTTCAAAAACGGCGCCGCCCCGGTGTTCCTGATCAGCCTCAAGGCAGGCGGCTTCGGCCTGAACCTGACCGAGGCGGACTACGTATTCCTGCTGGACCCGTGGTGGAACCCGGCCTCGGAAGCGCAGGCCGTGGACCGCACCCACCGGATCGGGCAGGCCCGCAACGTCATGGTGTACCGGCTCGTCGCCAAGGACACCATCGAGGAAAAGGTCATGGCGCTCAAGGCCCGGAAGTCCCAGCTGTTCGCCGACGTCATGGAAGGCGACGCGCTCTCCGGCGGGGCGCTCACGGCGGAGGACCTGGCCGGGCTGTTCAACGACTGACGCGTTTCGGTCTTTCCTGTGACGCTGAACGCGAGCCGTTTGGGCACCTAGGCTCCGGCATGACACCATACCGACCATGGTCCAGAAGATTGCGTACCAGGGTGAGCCCGGCGCCAATTCCAACATTGCGTGCGCGCAGATGTTTCCCGAACTGGAAAGCGTCCCGTGCGCCAGCTTCGAGGATGCCTTAGAACTGGTATCCGGCGGCGAGGCTGCCCTGGCCATGATTCCTATTGAGAACTCGATCGCCGGCCGGGTGGCTGACATCCACGTCCTGCTGCCGCTGTCCCGTCTGCAGATAGTGGGCGAGTACTTTCTTCCGATTCATTTTGACCTGTTGGGCATCCCCGGCAGCACCATCGAGGGGGCCACTGAGGTCCACAGCCATATCCATGCCCTGGGCCAGTGCCGCAAATTGATTCGCAGCGCCGGCCTGAAGCCTGTGATTGCCGGGGATACCGCTGGTTCTGCCCGTGAAGTGCGGGAGTGGAACGATCCGACCAAGCTGTCCCTCGCTCCCCCGCTCGCTGCCCGGATCTACGGCTTGCAGGTGCTGGCTTCGCGGGTGGAAGATGACCCGTCCAACACCACGCGGTTCGTGGTCCTGGCGCCGGAAAAGGAACTGCCGTCCCGGGAGGCACTGCCGGGAGCGGCTGTCACCAGCTTGCTGTTCCGGGTCCGGAACGTTCCCTCGGCCCTCTTCAAGGCGCTTGGCGGATTTGCCACGAACGGCGTCAACATGACGAGGCTGGAAAGCTACATGGTGGGCGACGAGTTTGCTGCCACCATGTTCATGGCCGACGTCGAAGGGCACCCCGAGGACCTGCCCGTCCGCCTGGCCCTCGAGGAGCTGGACTTCTTCACCACGGAAGTGCGCATTTTGGGCGTCTATGCCGCCGCGGACTACCGGACCGCGCAAGCAGCCGCAAGCTGAGGTCCCCGCCGGCGTCGAACACTTATGAATCCGCTACGGATCCGGGCTGGCGACGCGCAAAAGGCTGAGCGCTGCGGGTATACCCGCAGCGCTCAGCCTTTGCCGTGTCATGGGACGTTTCCCGCAGCGCGCAGGGGTGCCCGAACCGCCGCTTAGCCCGCGTGATCCTGGAATTCAGGGGCGCGGTTGCCTGCCCGCAGGAGGGGCGCGAAGAACGCGCCGAGCTCCGCCGTCGCCGTCAGCGGCAGGACGTTGGCCACGTACTGGTCCGGGCGCACCACCACAACGACGCCGCCGCGGTCGAGGCCGCGCAGCTCGAAGATGTCCGCCGTCGGATCGGTGGCGTAGACCTTCTCGTAGTCCGTGAGCTGGAACGGCCCCACCTGCGGCTTGAACGCGGGGGGGACCGCACCGATGTCGATGCCCGTGTGGTCCTGCTGGTAGATCACCTTCACGTCGAACCATGCGTCGCTGTCGGCCCCCTTGGGGGTGGCGGCGAGCGGGGAGTCCGGCGCGGTCGCGATCCAGTCGGCGAAGTCGGCAACGGCCGACGCCGTTCCCGTGTGAGCCGCTGCAGCGTCAGCAAAGACGTAGATGCGCCACCGCCCGTCCGCCGTGGCGTGGTGGCCAAGGTGCATCGGGTTGGTGTCGCAGACCCGCACAACGGACGCGGATTTGAAGCGCTTGCCGATCGTGAAACCGGTGGCCAGGTCCTGGTGGTGGGCGGACTCAGCGATGAGCATGGAGGGGGCGTACTGGGTCATGAACCCGGCGGGGAACTCGGCGGTGCTCACGTAGAAGTCCTCGAGCTCGGAGGGGCTGTTGAATTCCTCGGGCTTCTTCGCCATGAGGGTCGACCATTCTTTGTCGAAGTCAATGAGGTTCTTCGCGATGACCTGGCGCTCGGCCGAATACGTGGACAGCAGGCTCTCCGGGCTGCGGCCCTCGAGGACGTGCCCGAGCTTCCAGCCCAGGTTGAAGCCGTCCTGCATGGAAACGTTCATGCCCTGGCCGGCCTTGGCGCTGTGCGTGTGGCACGCGTCGCCGGTGATGAAGACACGCGGCGTGCGCGTGCCGAGCTGGTCCGGCAGGACGTCGTCGAACCGGTCGGTGAGACGGTGGGCGACCTCGTACACGCTGTGCCAGGCAACGTTGCGGACGTCCAGGGTATAGGGGTGGAGGATCTCGTTCGCCTGGGCGATGATCTGCTCGATGGTGGTGCTGCGCACGGCGCCTTTGTCGTTCTCGTCGACTTCGCCGAGGTCGACATACATGCGGAAGAGGTAGCCGCCCTCGCGCGGGATCAGCAGGATGCTGCCGCCGGTGCCGGACTGGATCGCGCACTTCGTGCGGATGTCCGGGAAGTCCGTGACGGCGAGGATATCCATGACGCCCCAGGCGTGGTTGGCCTGGTCGCCCGCGAGGGTGCAGCCGATCGAGTCCCGGACCTTGCTCCTGGCGCCATCCGCGCCGACGACGTACTTCGCCCGGACAATGCGCTCCCGGCCCTCGTCGGGGCCAACAGTGTGGACGAGGGTGACCGTGACGGGATATTCGCCCTCCTCGGCGACCTCGAGGCTCCGGAACTCCAGGCCGTAGTCAGGCGACATGCGGGTGGGCGAGTTCGCCATGAACTCGCCGAAGTAATCCAGGACGCGGGCCTGGTTGACGATGAGGTGCGGGAACTCGCTGATGCCCGTCGTGTCGTCGACGGCGCGGGCGGCCCGGACGATCCGGGACGGGTCCGCGGGGTCCGGCTTCCAGAAGGCCATCTCGGTGATGCGGTACGCCTCGGCGATGATCCGCTCGGCGAAGCCGAAGGCCTGGAAGGTCTCGACGCTCCGGGCCTGGATGCCGTCGGCCTGGCCGATGGGGAGCCGCCCGCCGCGGCGCTCCACGATCCGGGTGGTGATGCCCGGGAACTGGGACAACTGCGCGGCGGTCACAACGCCCGCTGGCCCGGTCCCCACAATGAGCACGTCGACCTCGTCAGGAAGTTCTGCGGGCCGATCGATGCCGACACCGGCGGCCGGCTGGACTCGCGGGTCACCGGATACGTATCCGTGGTGGTGGAACTGCACGGGCTTTCCTCACTTCGCTGTGTGGCACTTCGTGGTGTGGCGGGCTGTCGCCGCCGGCTGGGTGTTCGATATTAGAACTAGACGTTCGATAATAGAACTCGTATCTTCAGTCAAAACTGTACGGCAGATATGACGTGGGTTACAAGTGCCCCAAAAATGCCCGCCGACAAGGGGTTGACGTCCCACGCTTCCTGGGCAATAGTTTTCGTATACGATTTCGTACTCGATGAGGAGTAATTCTTGGAACAGGTCACCGACCACCTCCTGGCCGCCGCGCGCAAGGTCATTGCGGTCCACATCAACTACCCCAGCCGGGCAGCGCAGCGCGGCCGGACACCCGAGCAGCCATCGTATTTCCTGAAGCCATCCTCCTCCTTGGCGCTCAGCGGCTCAACGGTGGAACGCCCGGCCGGCTGCGAACTCCTCGGTTACGAAGGCGAGATCGCCCTGATCATCGGCAAGCCGGCCCGGCGGGTTGGCGTGGCGGACGCCTGGAACCACGTCGAGTGGGTGACGGCCAGCAACGACCTCGGGGTCTACGACCTCCGCTACGCGGACAAAGGCTCCAACCTCCGGTCCAAGGGCGGCGACGGCTTCACGCCGGTGGGCCCAGGACTGATTGCCGCGGACGCCGTGGACCCCGCCATGTTGCGGATCCGCACCTGGCACAACGGCGGCCTGGTCCAGGACGACACCACCGGGGACCTGCTCTTCCCGTTCGCCCGCCTGGTCGCTGATCTCTCGCAGCTGCTGACCCTCGAGGAGGGCGACATCATCCTGACCGGCACCCCCGCCGGGGCCTCGGTGGCCAAGCCGGGCGACGTCGTCGAGGTCGAAGTCAGCGTCATCGATGGTGGCTTCTCCACCGGCCGGCTTGTCACCCGGGTGGAGGAGGGCACGACGCCGTTCGCGGACTTTGGCGCGCAGCCCAGGACCGATGACCTCCAGCGGGAGGAAGCCTACGGCTCCCGCGAAGCTGCCGGACTTGCCGCAGCAGAGGCCGCCGTCGGACCGGCGCTAAGCCCGGAGCTGAAGGCCAAGCTCGAAAGCGTCTGCACGGCAACCTTGTCCTCGCAGCTGCGCAAACGCGGCCTGAACAACGTCAGCATCGACGGCCTCACCTCCACCCGTCCGGACAGGCGGATTGTGGGCCTGGCCCGGACCCTGCGCTATGTGCCCAACCGCGAGGACCTCTTCAAGACCCACGGCGGAGGGTTCAACGCCCAGAAGAAGGCCATCGACTCGGTCAACGAGGGCGAAATCCTGGTGATGGAGGCCCGCGGCGAAAAGGGCACCGGCACCATCGGCGACATCCTGGCCCTCCGCGCCCAGGTCCGCGGCGCCGCCGCCGTCATCACCGACGGCGGAGTCCGCGACTTCTCCGCGGTGGCCGCGATGGACATGCCCACTTACTACGCCAACCCGCACCCCGCAGTCCTTGGCCGCCGGCACATCCCGTGGGACACCGACATCACGATCGCGTGCGGTGGCACCACCGTGCAGCCCGGGGACATCATCGTGGCCGATGCGGACGGCATCCTGGTGATCCCGCCGGCGCTGGCCGAGGAACTCGCGGACGATTCCATCGCCCAGGAACGCGAGGAGGTCTTCATTGCCGAGATGGTCCAGCAGGGCCACAGCGTGGACGGCCTCTACCCGTTGAACCCGGAATGGCGGACCCGCTACGAGAACTGGGAAGCAGGCAAAGCCAATGACTGACACCGCCGCGGCAGGCACCCGCACCGCCACGCAGACCGCCAGCAAGTCCGAGCAGGCCTACGCGGCTGTCAAGGCCAGGATCGTGGACGGCTCCTACTCCCCCGGCTACCGGCTGGTGCTGGCCAAGATCGCCGAGGACCTGGGCGTCAGTGTGGTGCCGGTCCGCGAAGCCATCCGCCGGCTCGAAGCCGAAGGGCTGGTGAAGTTTGAGCGGAACGTCGGCGCCACCGTTTCCGGCATCGATCCCACGGAGTACCTCTACACGATGCAGACCCTCAGTATCGTGGAAGGTGCCGCCACGGCCCTTTCTGCTCCCCTGATCGGCGGGCCGGACATCGCCCGGGCCCGCGCCGTCAACGCCGAAATGCGCGCCTGCCTGCAGCACTTCGACCCCGTCCGGTTCACCCGGCTGAACCAGGACTTCCACAGCATCCTGTTCGAGCACTGCCCCAACCCCCACATCCTGGACCTGGTCCACCGCGGCTGGAACCGGCTGGCGTCCCTCCGGTCCTCCACGTTCCGCTTTGTCCCCCGCCGCGCCCACGAATCGGTGGACGAACACGAGGCACTGCTCCGGCTCATCGAGGCCGCCGCCGACGCCGACGAGATCGAAAAGGCCGCCCGCCTCCACCGCTCCGCCACCTTGGACGCCTACCTCGCCCAAAACAACGCGGGGTCACATAACGCCCATTAATCGGCCCTGCGTGGGCCGTAGGTGACCCCGCGTTGCACTACCAGACAGGAAAACAATGACCTTCACTGCCGAAGAAACCACAACCCACTACGTTCCGCAGGACCTTCCCACCCACATCCAGCACTACATCGACGGCGAATTCGTCGATTCCGTCAGCGGCAAAACCTTTGATGTCCTGGACCCGGTGTCCAACACCAACTACGCCACCGCGGCCGCCGGCCAGAAAGAGGACATCGACCTCGCCGTCGCCGCCGCCCGGAAGGCCTTCACAACCGGGCCGTGGCCGAAGATGAAGCCCCGGGAACGCGCCCGCATCCTGAACCGGATCGCCGACGCCGTCGAGGCCCAGGAGACACGCCTCGCGCAGCTGGAGACCTTCGACACGGGCCTGCCCATCACCCAGGCCAAAGGCCAGGCGCTGCGCGCGGCGGAGAACTTCCGCTTCTTCGCCGACCTGATCGTGGCCCAGTTCGACGACGCCATGAAGGTCCCCGGCGCCCAGATCAACTACGTCAACCGCAAGCCGATCGGCGTCGCCGGGCTCATCACCCCGTGGAACACCCCGTTCATGCTGGAATCCTGGAAACTCGCCCCGGCCCTGGCCACCGGCAACTGCGTGGTGCTCAAACCGGCCGAATTCACCCCGCTCTCCGCCTCGCTGTGGGCGCAGATCTTCAAGGACGCCGGCCTCCCCGACGGCGTCTTCAACCTCGTCAACGGCCTCGGCGAGGAAGCCGGCGACGCGCTCGTGAAGCACCCCGACGTCCCGCTGATCTCCTTCACCGGCGAAACCACCACCGGCCAGACGATCTTCCGCAACGCCGCGGCGAACCTCAAAGGCCTCTCCATGGAGCTCGGCGGCAAGAGCCCGGCGGTCATCTTCGCCGACGCCGACCTCGACGCCGCGATCGACTCCACGCTGTTCGGGGTCTTCTCCCTCAACGGGGAACGCTGCACCGCCGGCTCCCGCATCCTGGTGGAACGCGGCATCTATGACGAATTCTGCGGGAAGTACGCCGCCCGGGCGAAGAACATCGTGGTCGGCGACCCGCACGACCCCAAGACCGAGGTCGGCGCCCTGGTCCACCCCGAGCACTACGCCAAGGTCGCCTCCTACGTGGAAATCGGCAAAACCGAAGGCCGGCTGCTCGCCGGCGGCGGCCGCCCGGAGGGGTTTCCGACCGGCAACTACATCGCCCCCACAGTCTTCGCCGACGTCGCCCCGGACGCCCGGATCTTCCAGGAGGAAATCTTCGGCCCCGTCGTCGCCATCACCCCGTTCGACACCGACGACGAAGCCCTCGCCCTCGCGAACAACACCAGGTACGGGCTCGCGGCCTACATCTGGACCCAGAACCTGACCCGCGCGCACAACTTCTCCCAAAACGTCGAAGCCGGCATGGTCTGGCTCAACAGCCACAACGTCCGCGACCTCCGCACCCCCTTCGGCGGCGTCAAAGCCTCCGGACTCGGCCACGAAGGCGGCTACCGCTCCATCGACTTCTACACCGACCAGCAAGCCGTCCACATCACCCTCGGCCCCGTCCACACCCCCAAATTCGGCGCC
>NZ_AUPJ01000069.1 GCF_000427315.1 Arthrobacter sp. TB 26 | reverse complement strand
CCTGGGCGGCAGCCACGGTCGCTTCGACGAGCGAGAGTGTGTGCGGGGCGACGGCGGACTCCGTCCCGGTGATGTCGACGACGCCCAGGAGCGCCCCGGAATCCGGATCATGGAACGGGACGGCTGTGCAGCTCCACGGGTGGACGGAGCGCTTGTAGTGTTCGGCGCCGGAGATCTGGATGCCGCGGCCCAGGGCCAGTGCGGTACCCGGCGCGCTGGTGCCCACGGTTGCCTCGGACCAATCAGCGCCCGGAACGAACATCATCCGCTCGGCCCGGCGCTGCATGGCCGCGTCGCCTTCGACCCAAAGCAGCCGGCCCACCTCATCCCCTACGGCCACCAGCATTCCGCTGTCGTGGCTGGGCAGGACCAGGAGCTTGTGGATCACCGGCATGATCGCGGCCAGCGGATGCTGCCGCCGGTACTCCTCGAGTTCTTCGCGGTCCATGGCCAGCGGGGCCTCGGGGTTGTCCGGGTTGGCCTGCAGCTCGGCAGAGCGGCGCCAGGACTCCTGGATCAGGCTGCTGAGACCCGGCAGCTGCACGCCCGCAGGGAACCCGAGTCCCTGGGTGTCCAGCTGCTCATGGCCGGCGCTGGCATACTGCTGGCGCAGCGCTGCGGAGACCCCACCTGCTGGCGGGAACAGCGCTGCCGGACGGATCACTTTCGTCATTGAACTCCCACCGGACAGGCGCGACGATGCCAGAGGCAGCCACGTCCGTCCCAGTGTAGTGCGCGTGCCGGGTGGCCGCCAGAGGTCGCGGGCCCTCGTTCCACGCCGCGCAATCGGTCCCGCGCTACGGACTGTCCTGCGCTACGCAAAAGCGCTGCCGACGCCGGAATACCGTGCGCGCCAGCGGATTCGCGCGTCGTGGGAACATTTGCGCCGCGGAGTGACGGCGCCTAGCCGCGGGAGATCTGCACCATGTCCTCGCGGGGAACCACCTTGACGCGCTCCCGGACGACGCCGTGGGCCTCGCCGGAAGCGGACCACTCGGCACCGAGGGCCAGCTCGTGGGCGTCGAGCCTGTTCCAGCCGTCCCAGGTGGTGTATTCGATCCCGCGCTCTTCAAGCAGGTCGATGATCGCCTGCGGATCCGGGTTCTGCGCCGGCGGGAGGTTGAGCCTGTCCTCGAGCAGGAAGCCGATGGTTTCCAGCGCGTCGCCCTTGGTGTGCCCGATCAGGCCCACGGGGCCGCGCTTGATCCACCCTGTCGCATAGATGCCCGGGACGGGATTGCCCTCGGCGTCGAGCACACGGCCGCCCTCGTTGGGGATAACGCCGCGGCGGGCG
>NZ_AUPJ01000068.1 GCF_000427315.1 Arthrobacter sp. TB 26 | reverse complement strand
GAGCCGTGGTAGCCGATCGCGCGGTAGACGGCCTGAACCGGGTAGTCGAGGTACTCCCCCGTGCCCTTGACGTTGCCGGTGCCGTCCAGCTGCATGCGCTCGAACTTGATGCCGGTGACCTTGCCGGGGTGGGCGGCGTCGCCTGTTGTTCCCAGGACCGCGACCGGGCTGTGCAGGAAGTGCAGGTGCAGGCGGCGGGAGGACGGCTCCTCGGCCTCCGCGTGCTCCTCGACGAGCCAGTTGGTCAGGGTGTTGACCATGGTGCGGATCTGGTTGTTGCTGCGGATCGCCTCGTCCGAGGCCTCGTCGAACTCGAAGTCCTCGGGATACAGGACGATGTCGACGTCGCGGGCGTGGGAAAGTTCGCGCAGTTCCAGCGGCGTGAACTTGACCTGGGCCGGTCCGCGGCGGCCGAACACGTGCACGTCCGTGACCGGGGAGTTCTTGAGCGCCTGGTAGACGTTGTCCGGGATTTCCGTCACGAGCAGGTCATCGGCGTGCTTGACCAGCATCCGGGCCACATCGAGGGCCACGTTACCGTTGCCAATCACCGCGATCTCCTTGGCCTCCAGCGGCCAGTCCCGCGGCACGTCCGGGTGCCCGTCGTACCAGGAGACGAAATCGGCCCCGCCGAAGGATCCTTCGAGGTCAATGCCGGGGATGTCCAGTTCCGCATCCTTGATGGCCCCGGTGGAGAAGATCACCGCGTCGTAGAAGGCCCGGAAATCGTGCAGGGTCAGGTCACGGCCGTAGGTGACGTTGCCGAGGAAGCGGATGTCGCCGCGGTCCAGGACCTTGTGCAGCGCGTTGACGATCCCCTTAATCCGGGGATGGTCCGGGGCGACGCCGTAGCGGATCAGGCCGTACGGGGCCGGGTACGCCTCGAACAGATCGATGCTGACCTCGAAGTCGCCGCCCTTGACTTCATTGGACTTGGTCAGGATGTCCGCGGCGTAAACGCCGGCCGGTCCGGCGCCGACAATCGCAACGCGGAGCGGACGTTTGGACGTGCTTCTAGACGTGCTTTTGGACGATGTTTCGGCCGAGTTGGACACCGGAAGCCCTTCTGAGTCTTAGCGACGGCGCCAGCTCATGCAGCGCACAATCCCCCATTCTAAATGTTCAGGGTAGGGAACGGGCGCCCCGGGGACCGACAGCGCCGGGATCCGCTCCCCGGCGCCGGGTGCACCGGAGCCGAAAGGCAGGAATAGGGGTCCCGGAGGTGGTGTTATTGATCTTGTGCCTACCCCCGACCGATCCCCCGCCCCCGCCACGCTGAGCACTCCGGGCGGCGCTGCCCCCGGCGGAAGCCAGTCGCGGCGACCGCCCTCCGCCCTCAAGGCAGTGGACACGGACACGACGGCGGGAATCATCTTCGGGATCGGCGCTTACGGCCTGTGGGGGCTGATGCCCCTCTACTTCTTCGTGCTGCAACCGGCCGGAGCGGTCGAGATTGTGGCCAACCGGGTGCTTTGGTCGCTGCTGTTCTGCGCCCTGCTGATCACCGTCACCCGTTCCTGGCGTGTCCTGGGGGCGGCGTTCCGGAACCGCAGGTTGATCGTCCCGCTGATCATCGCCGCCGTCCTGATCGCGGTGAACTGGCTGACCTATGTGTACGGCGTGACCACCGGACAGGCTGTCGAAGCCTCACTGGGCTACTTCATCAACCCGCTCGTGTCCGTTCTGCTGGGCGTGGTGGTGCTGAAGGAGAGACTGCGGCCGCTGCAGTGGGCCGCCGTCGGAATCGGTTTCATCGCCGTGGGAGTCCTGACGGTTTCCTACGGCAAACCGCCGTGGATTGCCTTGACCCTGGCGCTGAGCTTCGGACTCTACGGCTTCGTCAAGAAGCGCGTCGGCCCGCGCGCCGATGCGATTACCAGCCTCACGGTCGAAACGATCGTCCTGGCGCCGGTGGCCGCCGCTGCGATGACGGTCCTGGCGCTCACCGGCGCCGCAACGCTGGTAGCCCACGGCGCCGGGCACTTCTGGCTCCTGGCGGCGTCGGGCATCATCACCGCGGTGCCGTTGCTGTTCTTCGGCGCCTCCGCCCGGCGCCTGCCGATGACCACGATCGGCCTGCTGCAGTACTTCGCCCCCGTGCTGCAGTTCATCGTGGCGCTGGCCGTGTTCCACGAACCCATGACGACCGACCGCTGGATCGGTTTCGGCGTCGTCTGGCTGGCGCTGCTGGTGCTCACCATGGACATGCTGCTGACCACACGAAAGAACTCCGTGAACCGGAAACTGGCCCGCGCGGCCGCCTGAGACTGGCCCAGACGGCCGGTGGACTTCCGCGGAGTCAGTCCTCCGGGCTGGTGTTGACCCGCTCATAGTCGCGCGGGACAACCACCATGGGTACCGGCAGGGCAAGGAGCACCTTATGGGCGGTGCTGCCGATGAACAGTTTGTTCTTCTCCGCCAGGCGGGACGAACCCACGATCAGGATCTCGCCCTCATCCCATTCGAGATCATCAATTGCTTCCTCGATCGTGCGCCCGTGCGCAACTTCGACGCTGACATGGTGCCCGGCCGGGAGCCGGTGGGCGGCAGCAGTGAGGACGGTATTGGCGTGGATGTGCGCCGCGTTGATGTTTTCGCCGCTGTCCCCTTCGGCGTCAAGTTCCACGAGGGATACCAGCCGCAGCGGGACGCCGCGCCGTTCGGCGGATTCGATCGCGACGTCGATCGCCGCCTCCGCGCCGGTGCGCTGGCCCACCGCGAGGGTCAGCCTCGTAATCGGCTCCGTGCGGCGGTAACCCCGGGGGGCCAGCGCCACGGGGACGGGCGAGGCATGAAGCAGGGCGTTGGCAGCGCTGCCAATGGTGTAGCGCTTGAACAGCCCGGCGCTGGCGGCACCCACGACGATCAGTCCAGCCTTGTACTCCAGGGCCGCGTCAATGAGGCCGGCGGCGTGCGAGTCGGCCTGGCGGACATGGAACCGGGCCTCGATGTCCTTGGGGATCAGCGACAGGCCCTCCCGTTCCGCGCTAAGGACTTCCTGTTCTGCGGCGCTGACGCGGCTTCCCTCCGGGTTCATCGCGACGTAGGGGGTACGCCGGTCCACGACGTAGACCAAGTCAAGGTGGGCGCCCTGGGCGCGGGCCATCGCGGAGGCCAGGGCGACGGCGTCGGCGCCGCGGTCGCTGGGGGTGTAGCCAACTACGTATCGCATGTATGAACCCCTTATGGGTCTGTGGCAGAAGCCAGCTTTGCTCCGGGGTTCCGGGCGACGTCGGCCGGTCTGCGTTCCTGCAGTGGTAGGAACGACTCTAGCCCAGCGGGGCCCGGAAATGGCCGGGATGCCCCGTGACTTTCGGCCCTGAGCAGGGTAATCATCCGTCCCTAGGCTGGCAGGGTCGAGGGGAGCACACCATGGGCGCGATCAACACTCGGAAGATCCACGTCAGCGTAGGGAACGGCGGGGCGGGGATGTTGGCCCTGCTGCTGGCCCTCACCGCCTGTACGCCGTCCACACCGCCATCCGGCGGAGCCAGCCCGCCCGCTGCCACGTCCACCGCTCCTTCGACCACCCCAGCCAGCTCGACGGCGGCTCCGTCCGCTTCCGCGACGGTTCCGGCCGACACTGACGAAACGGCCCCGCCGCACGCGGGGGTCAAGGTGATCTCCTCCAGGATCACCCTCGACTGGACCTGGCCGGGCCCGGGCCGGCCGTTCAAGGCCACGCATGAGAACCCGGTGCCGGTTGCTCCGCCGCCGGCCGCTCCCCTGCCTGCGCTGTACGCCATCGGAGCCGGGTCGCATCCCGCGGAAACTCCGCCCTTCGACCAGATGAGCTTCCGGTTCCTGGGCGGCTTCCCGGGCTACGACATCGAGTTTGTGCCCGAATTGATCGCCGACGGCAGCGGCCTGCCGGTTCCCATGCCCGGCACCGGCGCCATCCTCAAGGTGGTCTTCCACGGCGCGCAGGCGCACACGGCGGACGGCACGGCCAGCACCATCACTCGGGCACCGGGCCCGGCGATCGGCTACCCGGCGCTGACCAGCTACGCCCCGGCCGGGGACTTTGAAGGGGTGGTGAGTTACGGGATCGGCGTCGGCCGGCCGGTGGATCCGGTGCCGGAGACCAAGGTGCGGGTCTGGGAGGTCGAGAAGATCGAGCGGGGCCAGCACGTGTACGTCATCGCGGTCCAGCTTGACGCCACTTTCTGGAAGTAGCCGCCGGACGAAGCACCACGAATAACACACGAATTGGCCCGCGAACTGAACAAGGAAAGCCGCGGACCATTCGTCCGCGGCTCTCCTGTTTTTCGGGTGTTCCGGTGTCCCGGTATTCCGGACGACCGGGCCCGCTAAGCGTTCGCCTTGACGGCCGCGGCGAGGACCTGGAGGCCGTCCAGCAGCAGTTCGTCGCTGATGACCAGCGGCGGCAGCAGCCGGATGACGTTGCCGTAGGTGCCGCAGGTGAGGATGATGACGCCTTCCTTGAGGCAGGCCGCGGCGACGGCCTTGGTCAGCTCGGGGTTCGGTTCCTTGGTACCGGCCTGGACGAGTTCGATCGCGAGCATGGCGCCGCGTCCGCGGACGTCACCGATCACGGACTGTTCAGCGGCGAGCTCGTTCAGTTTGCCGAGGGCGATCTCCTCGATGTGGCGGGCACGGGCGTTGAGGTCGTACTGCTCCATCGAACCGATGGACGCGAGGGCCGCGGCGCAGGCCACCGGGTTGCCGCCGTAGGTGCCGCCGAGGCCGCCCGGGTGGACGGCGTCGAGCAGCTCGGCGCGGCCGGTGATGGCGGAGAGCGGCATGCCGCCGGCGATGCCCTTGGCCATGGTGATGATGTCCGGGATAACGCCCTCGTGGTTCACGGCGAACCATTCGCCGGTGCGGCAGAAGCCCGACTGGACCTCGTCGGCGATGAACACGATGCCCTTGTCTTTGGCCCAGGCAGCCAGCGCCGGCAGGAATCCGGTCGCGGGGACAATGAAGCCGCCCTCGCCCTGGATGGGTTCGATGATGATCGCGGCAACCTGCTCGCCGCCGATCTGCTTTTCGATCATGGTGATGGCCCGCTTGGCGGCCTCGGCACCGGTGATCGCCGGGTTTTCCTCGCGGAACGGGTAGCTCATCGGCATGCGGTAGACCTCGGGCGCGAACGGGCCGAAGTTGGTCTTGTACGGCACGGCCTTGGCGGTCAGCGCCATGGTCAGGTTGGTGCGGCCGTGGTAGGCGTGGTCGAAGGCGACGACGGCGTCACGGCCGGTGGCGAGGCGGGCCACCTTGACGGCGTTTTCGACCGCCTCGGCGCCGGAATTGAACAGGACGGTGCGCTTCTCGTGGTCGCCCGGGGTGAGGCGGTTCAACTGCTCGGCGACGGCGACATAGCCTTCGTAGGGCGTGACCATAAAGCAGGTGTGGGTGAAGTGCTCCACGGCTTCCTTGACCGCGCCGACGACGGCAGGGTCGGAAGCGCCGACGCTCGTCACAGCAATGCCGGAGCCGAGGTCGATGAAGGAGTTGCCGTCGACGTCGTGGATGATGCCGCCGTCGGCGTCGGCGACGAACACGGGAACGCTGGACGCGACGCCGGCGGCGACGACGGCCTTGCGGCGCTGGGTCAGGGCGACGGACTTCGGGCCCGGGAAATCGGCCTGGACGCGGCGCTTCTGCTCGAGACGGTAGGTGATGTCATGGGCGGTGGTGGTCATGGGAAAGCCTTTCTAAGCGAGCGGATGATGCGCGCGGGTTATGCGTCAGGTTGGGTCTGCGCGACTGCGACATGCAGACGGGTTACGCGACAGCGTTATGCATCGGCGTTATGCGACAGCGTTATGCATGGGCGTTATGCGTCGAGCGCGCTCATGACGTGCTTGATGCGCGTGTAGTCCTCCACGCCGTACATGGACAGGTCCTTGCCGTAGCCGGACTGCTTGAAGCCTCCGTGCGGCATTTCGGCGGTGAGAAGGATGTGGGTGTTGATCCAGACGGCGCCGAAGTCGAGATCCCGGCTCAGGCGCATCGCGGTGCCGTGGTTCGAGGTCCAGACGCTGGAGGCCAGGGCGTAGTCGACGTCGTTCGCCAGCTCGACGGCCTCTTCCTCGGTGCTGAACTTCTGCACCGTGATGACCGGGCCGAAGGCTTCCTTCTGCACGATGTCGTCGCTCTGCTTGGCGCCGGTGACGATGGTGGGCTCGAAGAAGAAGCCCTTGTCCCCCGCCTGGTGCCCGCCGGTCTCGACCCTGCAGTTGTCCGGCAGGGACTCGACCAGGGCTTTGACCGTGTTGAAGTGGTTGACGTTGTTCAGCGGGCCGAAGTAGTTGTCCTCGTCGTTCTGCGAGCCGGTGCGCAGGGTCTTGGTGTGCTCGACGAGGGCCGCCACGAGATCGTCGTAAGCGGTGTCCTGGACCAGTACCCGGGCGATGGCGGTGCAGTCCTGGCCGGCATTGAAGAAGGCGAACTCGGCGATGGCCGCGGCGCTCTTCTTGATGTCGGCGTCGGCGAACACGACCGCAGGGGCCTTGCCGCCGAGCTCCAGGTGGGCGCGCTTGAGGCCCTTCGCGGCACCGGAGGCGACGGCGATGCCGGCCCGGACGGAGCCGGTGATGGAGACCAGGCCCGGGACCTTGTGCTCCACCATCAGGGCGCCGGTCTCGCCGGTGCCCAGGACCACGTTGAACACGCCGGCCGGGAAGATCTCCCCGGCGAGGCGGGCCAGGACGAGCGTGGATTCCGGGGTGGTGTCCGAGGGCTTGAGGACCACGGTGTTGCCTGCGGCCAGGGCGGGACCGATCTTCCAGATGGCCATCAGGAACGGGTAGTTCCAGGGTGCGACCTGGGCGACGACGCCGATCGGTTCACGCCGGACGTAGGAGGTGTGTCCCTCGAAGTATTCTCCGGCGGATTTGCCCTCCATGATGCGGGCGGCGCCGGCGAAGAAGCGCAGCTGGTCTGCCCCGGCGGCAACCTCCTCGGACGCGATCAGGGACCGGACCTGGCCGGTGTTCCGGTGCTGGGCCTCGACGAGTTCGTCGCTGTTGGCCTCGACGGCGTCGGCGAGCTTGAGCAGCATGAGCTGGCGCTGCCCCGGCGTCGTGTGCTTCCAGCTCTTGAAGGCTTCCTTCGCGGCGGTCATCGCGGCGTCGACGTCGGCCTGCACCGAGACCGGCGACTTCGCCACGACGTCGCCGTTGGTGGGGTTGACGATGTCCAGGACCCCGGTTCCGGCCGGAGTGACAAACTCGCCGTTGATGAAGTTCTGCAAGGTTTGAACCACGGTGTACAACCTCTTTCGCGCTGAAAAGGACCCAATGAGACTGCTCCGAGCCTATGCCAGCCGGTCAACCCCGGGGAATAGTCACCTGCACACCGTTTACGCCGTGGTTTAGTGCGCTTGACCAGCCCCCGGTTATCCTGAATCCATGGCCATTTCACTCGCTGCCCTGCTGGGGGTTCCGTCCCTCAAACTCGCCAAGGCAGGCCTCGCCGAAACCACCTGGCACCAGGACATTGTCTGGGTGGCCGTCACCGAGCAGGAGGACCCGCAGCGGTTCCTGAACGGTGGCGAACTGATCCTCACCACCGGCATGCGGCTCAAGAGCGCGCCGGAACAGCGCCGCTTCGTCCGCCAGGTCCAGCGCGCGGGGGCGGTGGGAATCGGCTTCGGGATCGGACTGACCCACGACGCCGTTCCGCCGGCCCTGATTGCCGAGGCCAACCGCTGGGGACTGCCGGTGGTGGAGGTCCCGTATGAGACGCCGTTCATTGCGATCGGCAAGCTCGTCGCCGACGCCCAGTCCGCGGACCACTTCACCAAACTGGAACGGCTCATCGCCGGGCACCAGATCCTGGCCCGCGCGCTCCTCACCGGCGGGGGCCTCGCCGAACTCCTCAAGCACCTCGGATCCATGCTGCGGACCGACATCGTCCTGACCCAGTTCACCGCCCAGCTGTACAACAGCGCGCCCGGCCATCCGGCGCCCAGCGCCGAGGGCTGGGCGTCCTTCCCGATTCCGACCGGCCGCCGCGACGCGTGCACCCTGTGGGTGAAGCAGCCCTTCGAGGACTCGGGGATTGTGGGTTATGCGCAGAACCTGATCAGCGTCGAGCTCAACAACATGGTCAAGCAGCGCCAGTCCCAGCGCGCCCTGGCGGGGCAGGTCCTGGAGGACGTGATCCACGGGACCCTGGAGCCCAGTGAGGCCACCCGGCGGCTCGCCGGCATCGGCGTCAACAGCACCCGCCGGAATGTCGTGCTGCTGGCCGAGTCCGCCGCGCACTTCAAGCAGCTGGGGATGTCCTCCTTGCCGCAGCCGCTCGAAAAATCGGTGAGTGCCGTCGTCGGCAAGGACCTGGTGGCGGTGGTCCCCGACGACGGAAGCGGCGCCAGCGCGCTGGCCCGGAGCCTCAGCGACCACCTGGCCGAGGCCGGGATCCACGCCACGATCGGGATCGGCGGTGCCTACACAAAGCCGAACGGGCTGCGCTGGAGCTATTTCGAGGCCCGCGACGCGGCAAGCCACGGCCTGCCCGTGAACGAACCCGAGCGGCTGAGCCTGACCTCGCTGCTGCTGGCCAGCGAGGACGTGCCGCTGGCAGACATGGCGAACGAGTCGCTCAATCCGCTGCGGACCTTCGATGCCACCCACGGCGCCGAGCTGCTGACCACCCTGGAGAGCTACCTGAACAACAACGGCTCCGTGGCGGCCGTCGCCGAAGAGCTCACACTGCACCGGAACACGGTCCGCTACCGGCTCGCCCAGATCACCGAACTCACCGGCTACGACCCCGCCCAGACCTCGGACCGGGTGCAGCTCTGGCTC
>NZ_AUPJ01000067.1 GCF_000427315.1 Arthrobacter sp. TB 26 | reverse complement strand
CCCCGCACCACCCGAGCAACGCGGGGTCATTTACGGCCTATCCGAGTCCCCAACATGGGCGCGATGTGACCCCGCGTTGCCTGTTAGGGTCTTAGTGCCGTAGACCCGGCTTCCAGCCGAGGGCAAGACTGGGAGAGGCAGCACACCTCTTGCGAGTGCCCACGGCAGGACTGCTCTCTTCGCCCCCGTTCCACGGACGAAGGCGCCGGTTCCCTTTGACGCAGCAGCGCGGCTGCCTGATTCGCCCTAGGAAGTACCCGACTAGGAGGCCGATCATGGGCAAGAAGAAAAACAAGAAGAGCGCCGACAGCGAGCTCCGGATGAAGATGCCCCGCAAGGAGTACGAGGCGGAGATGGCCATCCTGCAGGGCGAGCTGGTTGCCTTGCAGGAGTGGGTTAAGTCCACCGGAGCCAAAATCTGCATCGTGTTCGAGGGCCGCGACACGGCCGGCAAGGGCGGCACGATCAAGCGCATCGTCGAGCGGGTTAGCCCCCGTGTGTTCCGCGTGGTGGCACTCCCCACACCGACGGACCGGGAGAAATCGCAGATGTACCTCCAGCGCTACATGTCGCATTTTCCGGCGGCCGGCGAGGTGGTCATCTTCGACCGCAGCTGGTACAACCGTGCCGGCGTCGAGCGCGTGATGGGCTTCTGCACCCCGGAGCAGACCGAGAAGTTCCTCAATATGACTCCGCAGGTGGAAAAGGCGATGGTCGACTCCGGAATCATCCTGCTCAAGTTCTGGCTCGAGGTCAGCGCGGACGAGCAGACCCGGCGGCTCAAGAGCCGCATGGACGATCCGCGCAAGACGTGGAAGTTGTCGCCGATGGATTTGAAGTCCTACAGCCGGTGGTACGACTACTCCCGCGCAAGGGACGCCATGTTCGAGGCAACCGACACAGCATGGGCGCCCTGGTACGTCGCGAACAACGACGTCAAGAAGCGTGGCCGGCTCAACATCATCAGCCACCTGCTGGGGCAGGTGCCTTATGAGCCGTTCCCGGGGCTCGACGTCGAACTGCCGAAGCGGCAGAAGGCCGGCGACTACAGCGAGCCGACCCTCACTCCGCGGCAAATTCCCACCCCGTTCTAAGAAGCGCCGCCATGAGGAGTACGTCATGAACGACAAGTCCGGAGCAGCAGGGGTGGTCCCGGCCGAGGCGGACGCGGCCTGGTACGCGCTGGCACCCGCGGAGGGTGGCGGCCGAGCTAAGGGTGGACCCGGCCCGCGGCCTGAGCGCGGCCGAGGCGCAGCAACGCCTGCAGGAGTACGGCCCGAACGCACTGGCCGCCGCGAAGCCGGAGCCGGTCTGGAAGCAGTTCTTCAAGCACTACGCGGACGACAGCAGATCGTGCTTGTGGTCGCCGCCCTGGTCAGCCTGTTGATCGAGGAATACGGGACCGCCATCGGGCTCGCCGTCGTGACCTTGTTCAACGCGTGGTTGGGATATCACCAGGAAGGCAAGGCGGAGGCCGCCGCAGCTTCCCTGGGCAAGATGATGAAGGCGATGGCCAAGGTGCGCCGCGACGGCGTCATGGCGGAGGTCCCGGCCGAGCAAACTGTTCCCGGCGATATCGTGGTGGTCGACGCCGGCGACCGCGTCCCCGCCGACGGCCGGATCATCCTGGCGGCGACCCTGCAGATCGAGGAAGGCGCCCTGACCGGCGAGAGCGTCGCGGTCGAGAAGGACACCGGCTTCATCAGCCGGCACGACGTCGGCCTCGGGGACCGCTTGAACATGGCGTTCATGAACACCAACGTGACCCGGGGCCACGGAGAAATCCTCGTCACCACCACGGGCATGGGGTCGGAGGTCGGCCACATCGCCCACATGCTGTCCGGCGCTGGCGGTCGGCTCGATCCCGGACGCGCTGCCCGCCGTCGTCCTCGGCAGATCCTCGTCCGGGCGGATGCCGGGCGGCCGCGCCGAGGCCCTCACCGACGAATCGCGCGCCAAAGTCCTCGCCGCGAACGACCGCATCGCCAGCCAGGGCCGGCGCGTGCTCGCATTGGCACAGCGCGAGTTCGAGCCGGCCTCGTTCGATCCGGCGGGTGACCTCATGGCGCTCATGCAGGACCTGGAGATCAGCGCCCTGATCGGTGAAGTCGACCCGCCGCGCGCGGAGGCGGTGGCCGCCATCGCCACGGCAAAGCACGCCGGCATCCGGGTCCGGATGATCACCGGTGACCACGCCGTCACCGCGGCGGCGATCGCCACGGCCGACATCGGGATCGCCATGGGCATCACGGGCACTGACGTCGCCAAGGGCGCGGCCAAGATGATCCTGGCCGACGACAACTTCGCCACGATCGTGGCGGCCGTTGAAGAGGGCCGGCTGGTGTACGACAACCTGCAGAAGTTCATCCGCATCCAGGTCGCCAACCTGTTTATGTTCATTCTGGCGTTCATCGGCTCGTCCGCGTTCGCGATCGCAGGCACGGCGCTGCTCAGCCCGGCCCAGGTGCTGTGGATCCACACGGCGATCGTCGCCCCCATTGACGCCGTGATGGGCCTTGACCTCGCGACGCCGGGGATCATGGACCGCAAGCCCCGGCCCTTCAACCAGCCGATCATTGTCCGGTCGATGATGGTGCGCCTGCTCGTCGTCGGGCTGTTCATGGCGGCCGCGACGCTGGTCCTCGTGCAGCTCGGCAAGACAAACTACGGCTCGCTCGAGGTCGGCCAGAGCATGGCCGTTGTGGGCCTCGGGCTGATGAACACCACTATCGCCCTCAACCTGCGCTACCCCACTGAGAGCGCCGTCGGGCCCTCGACATGATCCAACCCGAAGCTGCCCTGGGCCTTCGCGTGGGCATTCGTCGGCTCGATGCTGATCACCCAGATGCGCGTGCTGCAGGACTTCTTTGGCACCGTCCCGCTCACCGGCCAACAGTGGGTGGCCTGCCTGGTTCCGGCCGTGGTGCTGCTGCTGGCCGGCGAGCTCTTCAAAGTGGTCCTGCGGGCCCGGCACGCCCACTAACCCCACCTCAGAACAACGCGGGGTCACATCGCGCCCATCACGGGCACCAACATGGGCCCGATGTGACCCCGCGTTGCCGGTGGAGGGGCGATGGCGGCCGTGTCACTTGCCGAGATATTCGCCACTAAAGGTTAATCCTCAAACATCAAACGTCTAACCTTTAGGAATGGCTAGCAGCACGGCGACGTCCGCCCTCCCCGAGACAGCACCCCCCGCCGTCGTGCGCGCACCCCGCGGCGTGATCATCGCAGGCGTCGTGGCGATCGTGCTGATCGGCCTCAACCTGCGCGCCGGCATCACCGGAGCCGCCGCGCTCCTTCACGACCTGCAGGAAGTCCTGGGCTACGGGCCGCTGATCGCCGCCATCATCCCCTCGATCCCCACCCTGTGCTTCGCCGTGGCCGGTGCCGCGACCTCGTGGCTCACCCGGCGCCTGGGCCTCGAGAAGGCGATCCTGCTCTCCCTGGTGCTTCTCGCGGCCGGGCTGCTGGTCCGCGGGATCCCGTCGACCGGCATGCTGCTGGCGGGCACCGTCGTCGGGATGTCCGGGCTGGCGATCTGCAACGTGGCGATGCCGTCTTTCATCAGGGTCCATTTCGCGCACCGGACGTCGCTCATGACGGCGCTCTACACCGTGACCATGACGACCGGCGCCACCGTGGTTGCCGTGCTGATCGTCCCCGTGGCGCAGCAGCTCGGCTCGCCCTCCGCC
>NZ_AUPJ01000066.1 GCF_000427315.1 Arthrobacter sp. TB 26 | reverse complement strand
CGGCTTCCTGCCGATCGCCCTGCACGCCCACCGCAACGCGCCCGCCCTCAAAGCCGGCCGGGTGTCCCCCTGGCCGCTGCTGCGGACCCGCACCGGCGCGCTGATTACTCTTGGCTTCACCGTCCAGGCCCTGCTGGCCTACGCCGTGCTCAGCTGGTTCCCGTACATGCTGGTCACGCTGGGTCTCTCGGCTTCCGAGGGCGGGCTGATGTTCGGCCTCATGCAGCTCGTCTCCGTCCCGGCCGGCATGGTGCTCGTCGCAGTCGGCTCGCGCCCCCGGATGCAGCGCACCGCCTTCTACCTGGCCACGGTCACGATGGCCGCGGGCGTCCTGTCCATGCTGGTCCTGCCGGTCGCCTGGGCGCCACTGACGGCGGTGCTGCTCGGTTTCGGGCTCGGCATCTTCCCGCTCGTGATGGTGATGATCAGCCGCAGCGGCCGCACCACCGCTGAAACCACCGCCTTGTCCACGGTCGCGCAGTCCGCGGGCTACCTGCTGGCGACGCTGGGCCCGTTCGGGATGGGGCTGCTGCACAGCGCCACCGGGGCCTGGACGCTGCCGCTGATCCTGCTGCTGGCCGTGGCCCTGGGCCAGATCGCCGTCGGGCATCTGCTGACCGCCCTGCCCAAGGTTTCCCAGCGCACGGAACTGGGCCGGCCATGACACTCACCACATCCCACCGGCCGCCGCTGGTAGAGGAGATCACTGCCAAGCTGCGTGAGCTGATCCATTCCGGAGAATGGCCGCTGCAGCAGCGGATCCCGGCCGAACCCGAGCTCATGGCCATGCTCGGAGTCTCCCGGGGCACCCTGCGCGAGGCGGTCAAGGCCCTCGCCCACGGCGGCATGCTGGACGTCCGGCGCGGCGACGGCACCTACGTCCGCGCCACCAGCGAGATCGCCGGCGCCGCCCAGCGCATGTACCGGGACCACTCGCAGGTTCACATCCTGGAGGTACGGGTGGGACTGGACACGCAGGCGGCCCGGCTTGCCGCCCGTCACGCCACCGCCGGCGACGTCGATGCCATGCGCGGACTGCTGGAGACACGCCGTGACGCCTGGCTGGCCGGGGACTACGCCGGCTGGGCCCGTGCGGACTGGGACTTCCATGTGTGCGTGGCCCAGGCATCGGGCAATCCGCTGCTGCACGAGCTGTATGCCAGCTTCGGCGAGGTCTTCCACGCCGACCTTCTCCGCCAGCAGCGCCGCGGCGGCTTCAACGGCCTCCCGCACGAAGGTCACGACGAACTCGTGGACGCCATCGCCGCACACGACGAGACGGCCGCCGTCGACAGCGTGCACCGGAACCTGAACTCCTGCGCGGAGTGGATCCAGCAGTAGCTGCCCCGCACAACAAAGGCCTCCGCGCCGGAATCCCGTTCCGGNCCGGCGCGGAGGCCTTTGTGTTGAGCGTGCGGCTAGCGCGCGAGGCCCTTGAATACGTTCTTGGGCCGCTGCATTTCACCGTGCTTGGCGCCGAGGACGATCACCCAGCCGGCGAAGACGGGGATGGCCCACTGCAGGATCTTCAGCTGCTGCTGCGCGGCGCGGAGTTCCTCGGAGGCGCCGGGCTTGGGCTCCGTGGCGCCTTCGCTGGCCAGCTTGTCCACTTTGGCGCCCTGGAGCCCGGCGTACAGGCTCACGGCCGCACCGGCGAGGGTGACAATCGACTTGTAGACGGTGAGACGGGCAACGCCGTCCTGCTTGGCCATCCGGCCCTTGTTTTCCCACATGACTGCGAGCCCGGAGAGGAAATGCGCGCCGAACGCCGCCGTCTGGAACGGGGCCCACTTCTTCCAGCCCAGGCTCGACAGCCGGGTACGCTCGGCCGGATCCTTGGCTTCCGCCGCCGCCCCGTTAAGTCCAATGGCGCCCATTAGCGAGCCGCCGAACCAGGCGCCCGCCGTCAGGTCGTGGATGGATCGGGCAACAAGATTACCTGCCATGGTGAGCTTCCTATCGTCTGAGGTCGAATCCGGAACTGTCGTGACCCGCGAAAGGGCCACGCTTCGGCTATGGTAAGCACACTTATGAAAAAGTTGATAGTTCGGGGGACGAAACCCAGCCTGCGTAGACTCGGCGGCATGGAACCACCGGGGCCGCAGGGCCAGCCCTCCCCCAACGACGGGAGTCTGGGCGACGCCCTTGGGGAGGCCGCCGGCGGCGCAGCCGACGCGGCGGAGGCCGCGTCCAACAGCGCCGCGCTCGACGTCGTCGCCCGCTCCGGCTTTGCCGTGATGGCGCTGCTGCACATCGTGATCGGCGCGATTGCCGTGGCCCTGGCCCTCGGGGCCCCGGGCCAGGCCGAGCCCACCGGGGCGATCGAACAGCTCGCGGCCAACCCGTGGGGCCCGGCGGTCATGTGGGCAGGGTTCATCGCGTGCGCCGGGCTCGCCCTGTGGCAGCTGAGCGAGGCCACCCTGCGGGCCCGG
>NZ_AUPJ01000065.1 GCF_000427315.1 Arthrobacter sp. TB 26 | reverse complement strand
GGCAAGCTCGTCTCCTCCGGCTTCCTCAGCGTTGCCTACGGCAGCGTGGGGCTCAGCTTCGCCGGCTTCGCGCTGGGCAACCGGGGCGATTCCGGCGACTCGACCCGGGACTTCAGCACGGCCCTCGTGCGCAGCCCCTTCGGGGTGCCGGCGCTCATCGGGCTGGGCCTGACGATCATCGGGATCGGCGTGTATTTCATCGTCAAGGGCGCGGGGAAGAAGTTCAAGGAGGAGTTGCGGCACTTCGAAGGGACACACCGCGGCCGCCTGGTCAGCGGCCTGGGCGTGGCCGGCCACATCGCCAAGGGAGTGGCGCTGATCCTGACGGGCCTGCTGTTTGTCATCGCCGCGGCCACCAACGACCCCGCCTCATCCACGGGACTGGACGGCAGCCTCAAGGCCCTGCAGGACCATCCATTTGGCCCCGCCCTGCTCCTGGCGATCGGCGCCGGCTTCATCGCCTACGGAGTGTTCGCGCTGCTCCGGGCACGCTTCGGCCGGATGTAGCGCCCGGGCCAGTCCCCTAACGCAGTTCGACCACGTCACCCTCGCGGTACAGCAGGGCGCGGATCTCGGATTCGGCGGAGTCGAGCCGCTTCGGGTCGATGGTCTCCCCCGCGGCGAAGTGGTCCAGCAGCCGCGGATCCACATAGCTCTTCCGGGCGATCGACGGCGTGTTCCCGAGGACGCCGGACGCGTCCAGCATGGCGCGGCTCACCGCGCGTTTCCGGGCTGACACCTTGGGCTGCGGACCGCTCTGGGCCAGGCTGACGGCCGCGGCCACCGTCCCCCGGAGGGTGCGGAAGTCCTTGGCGGTGAAGTCCTGCCCGGTGCGCTCCTTGACGTACTGGTTGATGTCCGCGCTGGACACCGGGTGCCAGCTCCGGCCGTCCTGGTACGCCAGCAGGCGGGCGTTGCCGCCGCGGCGCTTGAGCTGGCGCACGACGGCGGCGAGGTCGGCGTCGTGAATCCGCGACTCCCAGTTCTTGCCGCTCTTGGCAGGGAAACTGAGCCGGAGTTCGTCCTTGCGCAGCTTCACGTGGGCGCAGAGCAGGGTGGCGAGGCCGTGGCTGCCGTTTTCGTTCGTGTAGCGCTCCGAGCCGACCCGCAGCGAGCCGCTGTCCAGCATCCTGAAGGCGGCGGCCAGCACCCGCTCCCGGGTGAGGCCCCCGGAGCGCAGGTCCATCGTGACGAGGCGGCGTGCGGCCGGCAGGGTCTCCGCGAGCTGGAGCGAACGGTCGAACTTGAGCCGGTCCTTTTTTTCGCGCCAGCCCGGGTGGTAGATGTACTGGCGCCGGCCGACCGCATCAAGCCCCGTGGCCTGGATGTGCCCGTTGTCGTACGGGGCAATCCACACGTCCGTCCAGGCCGGCGGGATACCGATGTGTTCCAGCCGCTCACGCACCGGGCCGGCCGGCAGCGTTGAGCCGTCCAGGTCCTTGTAGCTGAACCCCGTCCCGGCCGCGACGCGCCGGTAGCCGCGGCCGGACGCGTTGCTGTGGCGGAGCCTCACCGGCGCGTTCCCGGTGCTGGGGTCTGTGGCATGCGCTGCTCATCCATGACGGTAAGCCTACTGACTACAACCCTGTTTCGCGCCAGTTACCAAACAACGCGGGGTCACTTCGCGCCCATAATCCCCTCCTGGATGGGCGCGAACTGACCCCGCGTTGCTGTTAGTGGGGAGATCAGACCTCCGCGGCGACCCCGTCGCGGGAGATCTGGACCATGGCCTCGCGCGGGACCACCTTGATGCGCTCGCGCTGGACGCCGTCCGCAGCGGCACTCGCCTTTTCGCCGAGGGACCGCTCGTGCGCGTCCAGGGCCAGCCAGCCTTCCCAGCTGGTGTACTGGACGCCGCGGCTTTCCAGCAGGTCGACGACGGCGTCCGGCGCGGGCGCCGCTGCCAGCGGCAGGTTGTCGCGGTCCTCCAGCAGGTAGGTCACAGTTTCCAGGGCGTCACCCTTGGTGTGCCCGATGAGGCCGACCGGGCCGCGCTTGATCCAGCCGGTGGCGTAGATGCCCGGCACGTGGGTACCGGAGGCATCAAGGACCCGGCCGCCGTCGTTCGGCACCACGCCCTTGCTGTGGTCGAACTCGACCTCGGGCAACGAGGAGCCGAAGTAGCCGATGGCGCGGTACACGGCCTGCACCGGGTAGTCGACGAACTCGCCGGTGCCGCGGGCGTTGCCCGTGCCGTCCAGCTCGGTGCGTTCGAACTTGATGCCGGCGACGCGGCCGGGCGCACCGGCTTCGCCGGTATTGTCCCCGTAGACCTCGACAGGGCTGTGCAGGAAGTGCAGGTGCAGGCGGCGGGATGCCGTGAGCTCGGCGAGATCCTCGGGCTGCTCGGCGATCCAGTTGGTGAGCGTGCCCACCATGGTCTTGGTCTGGTTGTTGCTCTGGATCTGCCGGTCCGATTCGGCGTCGAACTCGAAGTCCTCGGCGTAGAGGATGATGTCCACGTCCTTGGAGTGGGAGAGTTCGCGCAGCTCCAGCGGGGTGAACTTGACCTGGGCAGGGCCGCGGCGGCCGAAGACGTGCACGTCGGTGACCGGGGAATCCTTCAGGGCGCGGTACACGTTGTCCGGGATTTCGGAGACGAGGAGGTCATCGGCGTGCTTGGAGAGCATCCGTGCCACGTCGAGGGCCACGTTGCCGTTGCCGATCACGGCGACTTCCTTGGCATCCAGGGGCCACTCGCGGGGCACGTCGGGGTGGCCGTCGTACCAGGAGACGAAGTCGGCGCCGCCGTAGGATCCTTCGAGCTCGATGCCGGGGATGTTCAGGTCCGCGTCCTTGATGGCCCCGGTGGCGAAGATGACGGCGTCGTAATGGGTGCGGAGGTCCTCCAGAGACAGGTCCGTGCCGTAGTCCACGTTGCCGAAGAAGCGGATGTCGCCGCGGTCCAGGACCTTGTGCAGGGCGTTGACGATGCCCTTGATCCGGGGGTGGTCCGGTGCCACGCCGTAGCGGATCAGCCCGTAGGGTGCCGGGTAGCGGTCGAAGAGGTCGATGCTGACCGTGAGCTCGCCGCTCTTGACCGCCTCGCTCTTGGTCAGGATGTCCGCGGCGTACACACCGGCGGGTCCGGAGCCGACGACGGCGATGCGCAGCGGGCGGGCAGCAGTTCCTGCAGGGGTGTTCGTTGACACGGCTGTGTTCCTTTGTTGTTCTGCATCCGTTGCTCCATAACGGCCGTTTTGAGGCTTGATAACGGCACTTATGGAGCAATCGACGGGGTTTAGGGGTTCAGTACACGGGTCTTGGTGGTGCTGGGTGCGCGGGGTGCGTTCGGGGACGTGGTGCCGTAGTCCGCGGTCTTGAAGTGCGACGGCGCGAACGGGCTGACGCGGACCACGTCACCGATCACGATCACGGCGGGGTTCGCGACGCCTGCGGCCTCCGCCTGGTCCGCGATGGTCCCGAGCGTTCCGATGGTCACCCGCTGGTTCGGCAAGTAACCATTCTCTACGATGCCAACAGGCGTCTCCGGAGGCAAACCGGCGCGTGCCAGCGAGGCCGCGGAATCGCGCAACTGGCCGACGCCCATGAGCAGGATCACGGTGTGGTCCGCACGGGCCGGGACTTCGGACAGCTCCTCGTGGCCCGTCACCACACTGAAGCCCTTGGCCAGCCCGCGGTGCGTGACCGGGATGCCGGCGGCGGCCGGGACCGAGATGGCGGACGTGACGCCGGAGACCACTTCGACCTCGACGCCGTGCTGCCGGCAGAACTCGGCTTCCTCGCCGCCGCGGCCCAGGACGTAGGGGTCGCCGCCCTTGAGCCGGACCACACGGTGGCCCTGCAGGGCTTCGTCGACGAGGATGCGGTTGATCTCGGACTGCGGGACGGGGTGGTGGCCGGGGGTCTTGCCGACCTCGATCACACGGACGTCGGGGCCCAGTTCGGCCAGGAGTTCGCGCGGGCCG
>NZ_AUPJ01000064.1:5200-27503 GCF_000427315.1 Arthrobacter sp. TB 26 | reverse complement strand
CCGAGACCTGGGTCTGCGGGGAGCTGTCGACCGGAGTGGGTACGGGACCCGGGGCCGGGGAGCTGTGGGCCGGGACCGCAGCCGAAGATGCCGCGGCACCGGTTGCTGCAACGGCACCGGCGGCGCCTGCCGTGTGCCCGGCGTCGGACTGTCCGCCCGGGGTCATTCTCTTAGCCCAGCCCGCAACGGCGCTGGCGCCCGCGGCTTTGGGCGCAGTCCCGTCCGTGGCTTCCTTTGGTGCCTTGGGAGCGCGGGGTTTCCGGACGGGGACCGCTGACTCGCGGGCCACGACGTGGGCGGGCACTTCCGCGCGGCCCAGGAAGTCTCCGGCGAAGAAGGGAACCAGACGGCCCAGCACGGTGGCCACGAAAAGCCCGAGGGCGCCGACGAGCGCGAGCAACATCCGGGGGTCGTAGGCGCCTGCGACGGCGAGGAAGAAGAACGCGACAGCGAAGGACGCCACCACGGAACCGAACTGGTCCACCGACAGGGAACCGATCCGGATCTTCGTTTCCGGGCTGAGGCGGCGCGCCACGAACAGGGCGGCCACAATCACGGGCAGCAGGATCCCGAGTCCAAGGAAGAACAGGCTTCCCAGATTCCACAGGTTGTAGCGGACCGCAAACATCGGGATCAGGGAGGCGACAAAAAGGATCAGCGTCGAGCCGAACACAGTGAGATCGCGGATCGTGAACGGCCCAAGGACCGCCTCGTTCTTCCTGCCGGCCGCCTTCCCGTTTGCCTTGTCCACCGTGAAACGGGGCGCTTCACCGTAACCGCCGGACCGGTCCGCGCCACCGTTGCCCTGGCTTTCGGCGGGCGGCCTAAGCTGGCCGTTTGTTTGCTCGTTCATTCGGTTCTCCTTAGCACGGCGGCACTCTGGACAGCACCGTCTAACGGCAGGCCAAGCGGGGACCGCGAGCGGTCCCGTCGCCTCCATCGGATGTCACAACTTCATCTCAGCCTAGTCAAGTGGCTGGCCGATCACTAGCTGACAAGCCGGGGACAGGGGTTCAGAATCGGGCCCCGGCGGGCTGTGCTTGTCCAGCGACATTTGCAGCGTGTGATTCGCACACAAGGCTCGCGACCGCCATTCGGCGCTTAACAAACACCGCTCACGGTTCGCTGTGTGACGCGGCACACGTTGGGGACGGCCCAGGCGTTAGTGTGTATTTCGGAACAGCTCTTTGCGGTACGTCCGTGACCAGCCGATGCCCGACGTCGCGCAAGCGGCCCGGCCGTGCGGCGGAACGGGGGTCCCGCGCAGCAAGGATCGATGAATGATGAGGTTCACCATGTCCCAGCAGACCCCCGGCTCCACGACGACGCAGGCCCCGCAAGGCGATGCCTTCGAAAACCTGTCGCAGGAGAACCGCAAGTTCGCCCCCTCCCCCGAATTCGCCGCCAACGCGGTGGTCACCGCCGCGGACTACGCCGAGGCCGACGCCGACCGGCCAGCGTTCTGGGCGAAGCAGGCCCGCGAGCTGCTGACCTGGAGCAAGGACTTCAGCCAGGCCCTGGACTGGTCCGCGCCGCCCTTCGCGAAGTGGTTCGTCGGAGGCGAGATCAACGCCGCGTACAACGCGCTGGACCGCCACGTCGAAAACGGCCACGGCGACCGGGTCGCGATCTACTTCGAGGGCGAACCCGGCGATACCCGCACCTACACGTACGCCCAGCTCACCGAGGAGGTCAAGAAGGCCGCCAACGCCTTCGAGTCCCTCGGCGTCGCCAAAGGCGACCGCGTCGCCGTGTACCTGCCGATGATCCCCGAGGCCGTCATCACACTGCTGGCCTGCGCCCGGATCGGCGCTATCCATTCGGTGGTCTTCGGCGGCTTCTCCGCCGAGGCGCTCCGCTCCCGGATCGACGACGCCGAAGCCAAGCTGGTCGTCACCGCGGACGGCACGTACCGCCGCGGCAAGCCCAGCGCACTCAAGCCGGCCGTCGACGAGGCGCTGTCCCACGAGGGAAACGGGGACGGGCACACCGTGCAGAACGTCGTCGTCGTCAAGCGCAACGGCCAGGACGTCGACTGGCACGAGGGCCGGGACCACTGGTGGGAGGACACTGTCGGGACCGCCTCCGCCGAGCACACCGCCGTCGGGCATGACTCCGAGCACCCGCTCTTCATCCTCTACACCTCCGGCACCACCGGCAAGCCCAAGGGCATCCTGCACACCACCGGCGGGTACCTCACCCAGGGCGCCTACACGCACAGGGCCGTCTTCGACCTCAAGCCCGAAACGGACGTCTACTGGTGCACGGCCGACGTCGGCTGGATCACCGGGCACTCCTACGTCGCCTACGCCCCGCTCATCAACGGCGCCACCCAGGTCATGTACGAGGGCACCCCGGATTCCCCGCACCAGGGCCGCTGGTGGGAGATTGTGGAGAAGTACAAGGTCTCCATCCTCTACACCGCCCCCACCGCCATCCGGACGTTCATGAAATGGGGCAAGGAGATCCCGGCGAAGTCCGATCTCTCCTCGATCCGGGTCCTGGGCTCCGTCGGCGAACCCATCAACCCCGAAGCGTGGATGTGGTACCGCGAGGTCATTGGCGGCAACGCCGGCAAGAACGGCGAACGGAAGGAAACACCGGCGCCGATCGTGGACACCTGGTGGCAGACCGAGACCGGTGCGCAGATGATCGCCCCGCTGCCGGGCGTCACGGCCACCAAGCCCGGCTCCGCCCAGGTCCCGCTGCCCGGCATCGCCGTGGACGTGGTGGACGAGGCCGGCGAGTCCGTGCCGAACGGCTCCGGCGGCTACCTCGTGATCCNGAGCCGTGGCCGGCCATGCTGCGCGGCATCTGGGGCGATCCGGAGCGCTATAAGGAAACGTACTGGTCCCGCTTCGAGACCATGTACTTCGCCGGCGACGGCGCCAAGAAGGACGAGGACGGCGACATCTGGCTGCTCGGCCGGGTCGATGACGTGATGAACATTTCCGGCCACCGGCTCTCCACCGCCGAGATCGAGTCGGCGTTGGTCAGCCACCCCGCCGTGGCCGAGGCCGCCGTCGTGGGTGCTGCCGACGAGACCACCGGCCAGTCGGTCGTCGCCTTCGTGATCCTGCGCGGGGACGCCGTGGACACCGGGGACGCGATCGTGCAGGAACTCCGGAACCACGTCAGCAAGGAGATCGGGCCGATCGCGAAGCCCAAGACCATCCTCGTGGTGCCCGAACTGCCCAAGACCCGCTCCGGCAAGATCATGCGCCGCCTGCTTAAGGACGTCGCCGAAGGACGCGAAGTCGGCGACGCCACCACACTGGCCGACAACACCGTCATGGCCCAGATCGCGCACTCGCTCCGGAAATAACCGGTCCGGCCGGGTACGGTTCGGCGGCGGCGCTGCCCACCTTTGGTGGGTGGCGCCGTCGCCGGTTAACCCGTGCTCAGCCGCCGGAGCAGGCCTGGACGAGGACTGCCTCGAAGCTCGCCGCCGCGGGGGTCGTGAATTTCGCGTTGACCAGGGCGAGGGTATCGCCGAACAGCGCCGCCGTCGTCGGGACGTCGAAGTTCTTGCTGGTGATGACCTTCTCCACCTCGCCGTTGCCCAGCGAGCCGTTCAGGTCGATCCTGCTGACCTGGTTGGAGAGGTTCTGCACGGCCCAGAGCGTGTCCTCGCGGGCGACGATGCCGTCGACGTTGGCCAGCGTGACCGGGGCACCGGAGGCGGCCGTGACGTCGATCTTCTTGTTCGAGCCGTCGTCCGGGTCCACGGCGTACAGTGCGCCGCGGCCGGTGTGGGCGACGATCAGTTTGTCGCCGTCGTCGGCGGCAGCGATGCCGTTGAGGTTGAACCCGTCATCGACGGTACCGGCGGGCGCCCCAAGCGCCAGCGTCCGGACCTCGCCCGGTTTCCCGTCGCGGCTGAGCGGGATCCGGTAAAGCTCGCCGGCGCGGGAGTTGGTGAACCACGCGCCGTCGCGGGTCAGGATGACGTCGTTGATGAAGCTGGCTCCGGCCGGCGCCAGCTCGTACACGCGCACGGTCCTTTTCGACTCGAGGTCGTACACATAGGCCTGGCCCGTGGCACCTCCCGCCACGAAGAGCAGTTCGTGGTCCCGGTCGGCTTTCATGCCGAGGGCTGCCCGGCCTTCCGGGGCCTTGATGAACAGCTTTGCGGTGCCCGTGTCGATGTCCCCCCGGAAGATGTTGCCGTTGAGCCGGTCGCCAGCGAAAAAGGTGCTGCCCTCCCCGGCGGCGATGCCTTCGGCACCGGTGGCGCCGGGCAGCCTGATCACCGGGGAGCGGCCGTCCCGGTCCGCTCCGGAGGCGGTGGCCAGGGGCGCCGGCACAAGAAACGCCGCGAGGGCGAGGAGGCCCACGGCGGCCCGGCGGATTGATTTTCCTGCATGGATGTTGCGCATGATGTGCTCCGAGATCGGGCTTCCGCGCGGGCTTACCAGTACGGGAGGTCCGCACGATGGTCCTTTCAAGTCTAGGCAGGCCGGGCGGTGCTTGCCAGAGGCCGAGGCGGCGCCGGCCGGTGGTTTCGCGGGCTGTCATCCGGGTGCCCTTTCTGCGGTCGGGTGCGGCGGCCCGCAACACAACGCGATACATTGGCTGACATGAGTGAAGCCACCCCCGACGGCGCCGGCCGCGGCACCATCCTGGTCCTCAACGGGCCCAACCTGAACCTGCTCGGCACCCGCGAACCCGAAAAATACGGCACCGCCACCCTGGCCGACGTCGAACAGCTCGCCAAGGACGCCGGCGCGGCGCACGGCCTCGCTGTCGAGTGCTTCCAGTCGAACCATGAGGGTGCCCTCGTGGACGCCATCCACGCCGCCCGCGGCAAGGCCATCGGCATCGTGATCAACGCCGGCGCCTACACGCACACCTCGGTGGCCATCCGGGACGCCATCTCCGCGGTGCAACTGCCCGCCGTCGAGGTCCACATCACGAATGTCCATGCCCGCGAGGAGTTCCGGCACCATTCGTACCTCTCGGACATCAGCAAGGCTGTGATTGCCGGCGCGGGGATACTGGGCTACCGGTTCGCCGTCGAGTACCTTGCCGGGCTGCAGGCCGGCCGGGACTGAGCATGTCCTCCCGTGGTCCCGCCAGCGGGGAACCGGGTCCTGCGGAGTCGGGCACTGCGAAGTGGTACCGGCATTTCGGCACGGTCGACGCGCCCGGCAACTCCGAGTGCTACGCCGCGTGGTCGGTGGGCATCGCGGAGGACCCGGACCTGATCCGGCGGATCGACGAGTGGCCGCACAACAAGCGCCAGCCCCTGCTGATGCTCGCCGCGGCCCGGTTTCTCGGCGCGCGGATCGGCCCCTACCCGGACTTCCGGGCGTTCCTGGACCAGCACTGGGAGGACGTCTCGCGGATCGTGCTCAGCCGCGCCACCCAGACCAACGAGGCCGGGCGCTGCGCCACCCTGCTGCCGTCCCTGGCGCAGATCGCCGCCGCCGGAGGGCGCCCGCTGGCGCTCATCGAGGTCGGGGCCTCGGCCGGGCTCACCCTGTTTCCGGACCGCTACGGCTATGAGTACGACGCCGGCGCAGGGGTCACGCGGCTGGCCCCGGCCGGCGCCGCTCCCGGCAGTTACCCGGTCCTGGGCTGCGCCGTCACCGGCCCTGTCCCGCTGCCGGCGGAACTCCCGCAGGTGGTGTGGCGTGCGGGGATCGACCTCAACCCCCTCGACGTCCGGGACCCCGACGACGTCGCCTGGCTGGAGGCGCTGATCTGGCCGGAGCAGGATTTCCGGCGCGAGCGGCTGCGCCGGGCGATCGCCCTCGCGCAGGCCGACCCGCCCCTCCTCGTGGCCGGGGACCTCAACGACCAGCTCCTCGCACTGGCCGCGCAGGCGCCGCCGGACGCCACGCTGGTGGTGTTCCACAGCGCCGTCATGGCCTATCTCGATGCGGCCGCCCGGGACCGGTTCCGCGACACCATGGCGCGGCTCGCCNCGCCGTCGAACGCGGCTGCCACTGGCTCTCCAACGAGGGTCACACGGTGATCATCCAGGCGGATGGCTCCAGCGTGGTTCCCGAAATGGACGAGTCCCGGCTCCGCGGCCGGTTCCTGCTGCTGCACAACGGGACCCCGGTGGCGATCGCCGGACCGCACGGCCAGAGCCTGGAGTGGCTCTAGCGACTACTTCTGGATGCACTGTCCCGGGGAAACGGCGCTGCCCAGGCCCGGGGCCTGGGCGGCAACCGGCCCCAGGTCCGCCATGGTGATGGCGTAACCGAGCGAGGACTCCGCCGTGGCCTTGGCGAAGACCACTCCAGCCACCTGGCCGTCCATGGTCAGCAGCGGGCCTCCCGAGTTGCCCGGCTGGACGTCCCCGGCGAGCCGGTAAACGTCCTCCGGCGCGGGGTTGTTGCCGTAGATGTCCGGGACCAGCACCGTCGTAATGTCCTGCACTGTGGCCGGTTTGGACTGGAACGGACCGCCATGGGGGTAGCCGGCAAACGCGGCCGGGCTGCCGGCGGGCAGGTCGGAGCTGAGCGGCAGCGGTGCCGAGCGCAGGCCGTCCACGGCCACAACGGCGAGGTCATGCTGGGCGTCGAAGTACACCACCCGGCCGGGCAGCGCGCCGCCGCCCGGGATCTCCACGACCGGTTCCGGCACCCCGGCCACCACATGGGCGTTCGTGACCACCCGGCCGGGCGAAACCACAAAACCGGTTCCGGTCTGGTTCTGTCCGCACTGGTAAGCAGTTCCCGCGATCTTCAGGACCGAAGCCGCGGCGTTGTTCAGCGCCGGCGTGTCGGTGCTGGTGTCCGGGACAGCCACCGGCTGGCCTTGTCCGATGCCCTCAAACAGCGTCGGAATGCCCTCGCCGATCACGGCGGACCGCAGCTGGGCCATGGAAGTTTTCACCGGGACGGGCGTCACGCCGTCGATGAAGCGGATCACCTTGGACTCGGCGAGCGGCTGGGAGACAAAGGGAACGCCGAGCGCTCCGATGCTGAAGGCCAGCATCGACATGACGAGGGCGGAGACCACAACGTTGACGCCGCCGCCGGCCAGACGGTCCACGGACCGCAGCGGCCTGATCCGGACGACGCTGCGGACCCTGCGACCGATGGCGGTCCCCAGACCGTGGCCCAGGACCATCAGCAGCACAGCGGTGGCAATGATCGCCGTGAGGCGCCAGCCGCTGTCCTCCACCAGGCCGCTGACGATGGGGACGGACACAAACGCCGCCACGGCACCGGCGGCGAACCCTGCGATGCCGCCGACCGTGACGAGGAAGCCGTTGCGCAGGCCGTGGAACAGGTAGGACAGCAGCGTCAGAATCAACACGAGGTCCAAGATGGTCAAGCCGAACACCGATGCTCCTTACAGGCAGGTAAGCCCCAATTCTACCGGCGCGGGCTGACAGTTTGCCGCGCACGGCGGTGGCCGGGACAGCGCCCCCGGCTTCCTTTGGCATGACGTTTGGCGCGTCTGAGTGCCAACTACGTCACAGAAGCGCCAAAATTCTGAAACAATGGCTGAAGCGCCCCAGCCGACACAGTTAGTCAGGAGATTTCATGGATATCGAGGTATTGCGCCGCGCACCCCTTTTCGCCACGCTCGACGACGAGGCGTTCCGTCTGCTGACGGACGAACTCACCGAGGTGGACCTCTCACGCGGAGCCTCGGTATTCCGGGAAGGTGACCAGGGCGACCAGCTCTACTTCATCGTCTCCGGCAAGGTTAAGCTCGGACGCACGTCCCCGGACGGCCGGGAGTCACTGCTCGCCATCCTGGGCCCGGGCGAGCTCTTCGGCGAAATGGCGCTGTTCGATCCGAGCCCGCGCACCGCGACGGCAACGGCCGTCTCGGAAACGCGTCTGGCCGGGCTGAAGAACGAGAGCCTCAACGCCCTGCTGCGCACCCGCCCGGAAGTTTCGGCACAGCTGCTGCAGGCCCTGGCCCGCCGCCTGCGCCGCACCAACGATTCCCTGTCCGACCTGGTCTTCTCCGACGTTCCGGGCCGCGTAGCAAAGGCCCTGCTGGACCTGGCGGACCGCTTCGGCCGTCCCGCGACCGACGGCGTCCTGGTGGCGCACGAGCTCACCCAGGAAGAACTCGCCCAGCTGGTGGGCGCATCCCGCGAAACGGTCAACAAGGCCCTCGCGGAATTCGTGCAGCGCGGCTGGCTGCGGCTGGAGGCCCGCGCCGTCGTCATCCTCGACATGCAGCGCCTCCGCCAGCGTTCCCGCTAGGCCTTATCTTGGCAGCACACCGAAGGCCGGCCCGTGAAAACGGAGCCGGCCTTCGGTGGTTAAGCCTGCTGGAATGCCCCGGCGCGGGACATGCCCATTCTTTGCCTCCCGCCCCGCGGGACATGCTCATTCCCGGCGGCGACGAATAGACATAATGCCATCATGTCCGCTGGCACGGCTTGGCGAAGGACATGTCCAGTGGTGGGCGGGCTAAACGCAGAGCATGCCCAATCTTGGGGGCCGTGTCCGCGGAACATTCCAGTCGTTGTCCGGTGCCCGCGGGACATGCCCATTCCTGGCCGCAACGAATGAGCACAATGCCATCATGTCCAACAACCCAGGCCACCGGAGGGCATGTCCCGTGGCCCCGCGGGCCGACCGGAGGGCATGCTCGTCCCTCGCTGAGTGTCCCGCGGGACATGCCCATTCCTGGCCGCAACGAATGAGCACAATGCCATCATGTCCAACAACCCAGGCCACCGGAGGGCATGTCCCGTGGTGGTGGGTGGCGCAGACTCCGGGCCCCTGAACCGGGCCGTCAGCGTTCGCGCTGGGGTTCTCCGGCGACGGTCTTGGCCGCCTCGACCTCGAGCATGAGCTGGCCGTCTTCCTCGACAAGCTTCGGCTGGTACACGTGGGCCTTGCGCTTGTAACTCAGGTACGCGATGCAGCCGTTCGAGGAAGCCATCTTCTCGAGCATGATCTCCGAGCCGGGCACCAGGAGCTGGCCGAGCGTGCGTCCGACCGTGTTCTCCTGGCCGACCTCATCGCCCAGTGTGGAGGTGTTCCGGCCCTCGATGACCTTGCGGACACAGACCCACCGGCCCCACACGCCTTTGCTGGCCAGCAACGACGGCTGCTGGTTCATCGGGACAGTGGCCGCGAAATAGCGGGTGTTGAACCGGCGGTGCGCGAAGTCCGGGCTGAGCCAGTTGACCAGCGGCTTCAGCAGGTCCGTGCGCACTGAGAGCCCGCGTTTGGCGAGCACCTCGGTGAAGGACTTCTCCTGCTCCGCCACCGCCACCCGGGCCCGCATCCACTCGGACGTGGACGTCGCCTCGACCGTGGTTGCCAGGTCCGGTCCGGCCAGGAGGATGCCGGTTTCCTCGAACAGTTCGCGGACGGCACCGACCACATGGCGGCGCGCCAGCCCGACGTCGGCGGTCCCCATCTGCTCGGCCCAATACTGCGGCGGGGGGCCCAGCCAGCCGACGGCGTCGTCGTCGGACGCCTCCAGAGAACCGCCCGGGAAGGCGAGAACACCCAGCGGTGACGAGCCGGGACGGTATCCCAGCCAGGTCTCCAGCCCGGTGGGCGAATCACGCAGCAGCACCACCGAGGACGCGAACCGGGGCGCACGGGGGGTCCGTTCACCGTGTTCAATCCAGCTGCGGGCAGCCCCCTCAAGATCCGGGGGGAGGGCAAACAGGCGTCGGGCTAACTGAGGCAAAGGAACCCGACCTCTAGGCGAATTCAGCGATCAGTTCGACTTCTACCGGGGAGTCGAGCGGGAGTACAGCCACGCCGACGGCGGACCTTGCGTGCTGGCCGGCGTCGCCGAGGACCTGGCCGAGCAGTTCGGACGCGCCGTTGATAACACCGGGCTGGCCGGTGAAGGACGGGTCGGAAGCGACGAACCCGACGACCTTGACGATCCGCGTGATGCGGTCAAGGTCCCCGATGACGCTCTTGACGGCGGCCAGGGCGTTGACCGCGCACACGGCGGCGTACTGCTTGGCCGCCTCGGGCGAGACCGTGGCCTCGTCCGTGGCACCCTCGGTGCCGGAGGACACCTTGCCGGCCGCTTCGAGCTTGCCGTTGATGAACGGCAGCTGGCCTGAAGTGTAGACGTGGTTGCCGGAGATTACGGCGGGGACGTAGGCGGCCACCGGGGTAGCAACCTCGGGCAGGGTCAGGCCGAGCTCGGCAAGGCGCTGCTCGACGGCGGACGGCGCGCCCGATCCGGCGGTGCTGTGGGCCGGGGTTCCGGCGACACCGGAGGTGCCCGGAGCGGCAGATGCGGGGGTGCTCATGGCTACTGCTTCTCCCGCTTCAGGTAGGCAACCAGGCCGTTTCCGTCGGGGCCCGGGACAACCTGGACAAGCTCCCAGCCGTCGTCACCCCACTGGTCCAAAATCTGCTTTGTGGCGTGGATGATGAGCGGAATCGTGGCGTACTCCCATTTGGTCATGAGCTAAAGCCTAGTACTTGCCGGTAAAGTGGAAAACATGGCGACTGGTAAGAACCCTTTATTTGACACGGCCACCACCCTCGGAAAGATCCTTCTTTTCCTGGGCGTGAGCGCCATTTGTGGCGTCCTGGTGGCGGGACTGCTGGTCCCCGCGGCCGNNCCGGCAGCTCGGCCAGCGGCTCGATCAAGTTCTTCGAGACCCTGCCGGCGGAGCTGAAGGTGGACCCGCCGAGCCAGTCGACGACGATCCTGGCCTCCGACGGCAGTGTGATCGCCAGCCTCTACGCGGAAAACCGCACGAAAGTATCCCTGGACCAGATGTCCCCGTTCATCAAGGACGCGGTCATCGCCATCGAGGACAGCCGCTTCTACGAGCACGGCGGCGTGGACACCACCGGCATCATGCGTGCGCTGGTCAGCACCGCCCGCGGCAACAAGCAGGGCGCGTCCACCATCACCCAGCAGTACGTCAACAACGTCATCAACTCCTCCCTCGAGGCCGAGGGCAAAGGCGACCAGGTCCTCCTCAACGGCGTGAACAAGGGTGTCGGCGACAAACTCCGCGAAATGAAGCTCGCCATCGCGCTGGAGAAGAAGTTCACCAAGGAAGAGATCCTCGAGGGATACCTCAACATCGTGTTCTTCAACCGTGACGCCTACGGCATTGAAGCCGCCTCCAAGTTCTTCTTCAGCACCACCGCCAAGGACCTGACCCTGCCGCAGGCCGCGCTCCTGGCCGGCCTGGTCAACAGCCCGTCCTTCTACGATCCGATCACCAACCCGGAGAACGCCAAGGTCCGCCGCGACCTGGTGCTTCAGTCAATGCTGACCCAGGGCAAGATCCAGCAGGCAGATTACGACGCCGCCGTCGCCACCCCGGTGGAAACGAAAGTCACGCCGGCACGCCAGGGCTGTGCCTACTCGGTCACGGCCCCTTACTTCTGCGACTATGTGCTGCACCTGCTGCTCAACAACCCGGCCTACGGCGCGGACGCCGACGCCCGGGTGCGGAAGGTGTTCCGCGGCGGCCTGACCATCAAGACCACGCTGGACCCGAACGCCCAGTCCGTCGCCCAGGCCCAGGTTGACGGCTCCGCCGGGGCGAACCCCGACAAGTGGGGAGCCTCGCTGGTGTCCGTGCAGCCGGGCTCGGGCAAGATCATCTCGATGGCCCAGAACACCCAGTTCCTCGAGGCCGAAGGAAAGTTCAACAACGTCATCAACTTCAACGTTGACATGAAGGACGCCAAGGGCAACGACCTCGGCGGCCTGGGCGGTTTCCAGCCCGGCTCCACGATGAAACCCTTCACCTTCGCCGAGTGGCTCAACGAAGGCAAGTCCATGAACACGGTCCTCAACGGTGCCGTGCGCAGGTACCCGCTGAACTTCAATTGGCGGAACACCTGCCCCACCCGCGTGGACGGCGCCTACAACACGGCGGAAAAGGGCCTCGGCGCCGCCGAGGACCTGCAGAACGCCGAAGAGGGCTACTACAAGAACATGACCGTCGTTGACGGACTGGCGAACTCGATCAACACCATGACGTTCGCCACGGCGGCGCAGGTGGACCTCTGCGGCATCCAGAAGATCGTCGACGCCGTGGGAATCCACGCGGGCCAGACCAACGAGCCCGTACCCATGACGCGCCTGTCCAACCTGATCGGCGCCACCCAGACCTCGCCGCTGACCATGGCCAGCGCGTTCGCCACCTTCGCGAACGACGGCAAGTACTGCGAGCCGATCGCCATTGAATCGGTGACGGACGCGACCGGCGCCCAGCTACCGGCCCAGGCCACGAGCTGCCGCGACGCGATCAAACCGGAGGTCGCCCGCGGTGTGAGCTACGCGCTCCAGGAAGTCCTTAACCGCGGTTCCGGCTCGCTGATCCAGCCGCGGATCTCCACCCGGACCAGCTTCCCGATCGCCGCCAAGACCGGCACCAACGACCCCAACAACTCCACCTGGGTGGTCGGCTACACCAGCGGCCTGGCGACGGCGTCCTGGTTCGGCGACGCGCTGGGCGGCCAAGACCGGCCGGGACGCAACCTGACCTTCAACGACAAGTTCTACAAGGCCATCGACGGCTACATGATCGCGGGCCCGCAGTTCTCGAACTTCATGTCACAGGTGGCACCGGCCTACGGCACCAACCCGTTCACGGCGCCGCCGTCGAACCTGGTGACCGGCCCGGCCCCGGCCCCGGCCCCCAAGCCGTCGACGCAGGCGACGCCGGCACCGTCCAGCCCGGCGCCCAGTGATCCGGCGCCGGCGCCTACGGCTACCACGCCCGGCAACGGCAATCCCACCAAGCCCTAACCCATGGCCGCCAACACCTCGCTGGCAAGCCGCGTCGGAAGCATCGGGCGCGGCTTTGCCGTAACCGCCGCGGCCGGCGCCGTGGCAGGTGCCGCCGCCACCGGATACGGGCTGTGGGAAAAGAACCAGTTTGTCCTGCGCGAAGAGACCCTGCCGATCCTTCCTCCCGGGTTCGGCCCGATCCGTGTGCTGCACCTCAGCGACATCCACTTCGTGCCCGGGCAGGACCGGAAAGCAGCATGGCTGTCCTCGCTCGCGGAACTGGAGCCGGACCTGGTGGTGAACACCGGCGACAACCTCAGCCATGTCAAAGCGGTGGACCCCGTGCTGGAGTCGCTGCGTCCGCTGATGAAATTCCCCGGCGTCTTCGTCCCCGGCTCCAACGACTACTTCGCGCCGCGGCTGAAGAACCCGGCGTCGTACTTCCTGGGTCCGTCCTCGCGACCCAAGGACCCCGCCAAGCTGGACTGGCCGCGGCTGCGTGCCGGCTTCGGCATGGGCGGCTGGGTGGACCTGACCAACCGCTGCCAGTCGCTCGTGATCAGGGGCCTGCGGTTCGACTTCTCCGGCGTCGACGATCCGCACCTGGGCCTTGAGCAGTACGCCGGCTGGCCCCGCGGAACCAGGGGCCAGGACGCCAGACCGCACCTGCGCGTCGCCGTCATCCACGCCCCGTACCAGCGCGTCCTGGACCACTTCACCGAGGACGGCGCCGACCTCCTGCTGGCCGGGCACACCCACGGCGGCCAGATCTGCGTCCCCGGCTTCGGTGCCCTCGTCGCCAACTGCGACCTCCCGACCTGGCGTGCCAGGGGCCTGCACGACTGGGAAAGCAAGGGACGCACGACGCCGGTGAACGTCTCCGGCGGCATCGGCACCTCGCGCTTCGCCCCGGTCCGGATCGCCTGCAAGCCCGAGGCCGTGCTGCTCACGCTCACTCCGCGTTCCTGAACCCGAAGGCTCCCCCGCCCCGCGGGACATGCCCTCCCCTGTGCTCCACGGTTGGACATCATGGGCTTGTGTCCACTCCCCGCCCCCAGGACTGGACATGTCCCGCGGGGCGGCAGGGCTTATGCCCACCCGCAGCGCCGGGGACTGGGCATGTCCCGGGCCAGCGGCACGCCGGGCAGCCATTGCGGAATGTAATTACTGGGCGAGATCCTGATGCTGTCGAGTTACATGTGAACCCGGTCACCCGATGGCCTAGGGTAGTTGCTACAGGAAACTACATCCAGTTGCGTTAGTTATTCGCAGGCGCGTTTTAAGAAGCAGGCATGGCCAAGCAGACCTCATTTTTCTCCTCCATCAGCCGTCTCTATCCCCACGTCAGGCCGATCATTCCGCGGCTGGTCATGGGGCTGCTGTGCGCCTTGCTCGCGAGCGTGGTGGCCCTGACCATCCCGCAGGTGCTGCGGGTGCTGGTCAACCAGTCCCTCCAGCCCGGCGGCAGCGCGGAAGCGGTCTGGATCGCCTCCCTCATCATCCTCGGCCTCGGCATTGCCGAAGCCGGGCTCGTGGCGCTGCGCCGGCAGTTCGTGATCAACCCCGCCACGACGGTCGAGACACGGATGCGGGTGTCCCTCTATGGCCATCTGCAGGACCTGACCGTCTCCTTCCATGACCGCTGGGGCTCCGGGCAGCTGCTCTCCCGCGCCATGACGGACCTGAACTTCCTGCGCCGCTGGATGGCTTTCGGCGCGATCATGCTCGTGGTGACCACCCTGACCGTGCTGATCGGCGTCGTCGTGATGTTCACGATGAGCTGGCAGCTGGCGCTGATTTTCCTTGCCGCGGCGGTGCCGATCATGATTTATGGTTTCCGCTTCCGCACCCGCTTCAGCAAGGTGGCGCGCCGGAGCCAGGACCAGGCCGGCGACCTCGCCACCACGGTCGAAGAATCGGTCCACGGGATCCGCGTGCTCAAGGCGTTCGGCCGCAGCCGAGAGGCGCTGGAGAACTTCAACGAGCAGGCCGAGGAGCTCCGCCAGACGGAGATCGCCAAGGCCAAGCACCTCGCCACCTTCAGCCTGGTCGTTACCTTGCTGCCGGAACTGGCTCTCGGCGCCGGTCTCGTCGTCGGTGTCATGCTGGCCTCCACCGGGGAGCTGAGCATCGGCGCCCTCGTGGCGTTCTTCGCCACCGCCGCCGTGATCGCCACACCGGTGGAGTTCTGCGGCATGCTGCTGGCCATGGCCCTCACCGCCAAGACTGCGGTGGACCGGCACTTCGAGGTGATGGACTCGGTGAACACCATCGCCAGCCCCGGACAGCCCCGCCGCCCCGCCGAGCTGAAGGGCGCCCTCAGCTTCAACGACGCGACCTTCGCGTATGAGGACGCCCCGGACAAACCGATCCTCAAAGCCATCAATCTGGACATCAGGCCCGGCGAAACCATGGCCCTGGTGGGAATCACGGGCAGCGGAAAGAGCGCCCTGCTCCAGCTGGTTCCCCGGCTCTACGAGGTCACCGACGGTTCCATCACTATCGACGGCGTGGACCTGCGCGAGTTCAGCGTCGAGGAGCTCCGCACGGTTGTCGCCGTCGCGTTTGAGGACACCACCCTGTTCTCCAGTTCGGTCCGCGACAATGTCATGCTCGGCGCCCCGGCAGGCCTCCCGCCCGAGCGCCGCGAGGAGGCCCTCGAGGAGGCCCTCGACGTCGCCCAGGCCCACTTCGCCTACTCGCTCCCGAACGGCCTGGACACCCTGATCGGCGAGGAAGGACTCAGCCTTTCCGGCGGCCAGCGCCAGCGCATCGCCCTGGCCCGCGCCATCGCCGCCCGGCCCAGGGTCCTGGTCCTGGACGATCCGCTCTCCGCCCTGGACGTCCACACCGAGGAACTCGTCGAGACCAGGCTGCGGGAGGTGCTCTCCGACACCACGACGCTGATCGTGGCCCACCGGCCGTCCACCGTGGCGCTGGCGGACCGGGTGGCGCTGCTGGAGGACGGCCGGATCACCGCCGTCGGAACGCACACCGAACTGCTCGCGGAGAACCGCCACTACCGCTACGTGATCGCCAGCCTCGATCCGGAACCGCGGGACCTGGACTCCGATCTGCTTGACTCCGAACTGTCAGGCCTCAACGCCGAGGAGATCTCCCGATGAGCAGCGCCACCTTCGGCACCGCGAACGAGGACAACGCGCACCTGTCCAAGAGCGAGAGCAAAACCGTCCGGCGCCGCTCCCTGGCCCTGCTCGGGTCGCTGATCCGCCCGGTCCGCCGGCGGTTCTGGCTGACCATTGCCGCCGTCGTGCTGTCCCAGGCGGCGCGGGTCGCAGGACCCGCGCTGATCGCCTTCGGCATCGACCGGGCCCTGCCGGCTCTGAGCGCCGGCGACAACCTCCCGCTGCTGCTCACCGGCGCGGCCTACCTCGNCCGCCGTCGCGACGGCGGGTCTCACCGCCCTGTACGTGACCTCAACCGCGAGGCTGAGCCAGGCGATGCTGCTGGACCTGCGCGTCCGGGTCTTCCGGCACACCCAGCGGCTCAGCCTGGAATTCCACGAAAAGTACACCTCGGGGCGGATCATAGCCCGGCAGACCTCGGACCTGGAGGCGCTGCGCGAACTTCTGGACTCCGGGATCAGCTCGCTGGCCTCGGGGATGCTGTTTATGGTCTTCACCGCCGCGACGGTCTTCGCCCTCGACTGGCGCAGCGGACTCCTCGTCCTGGCCGCCGGCGTGCCGATGTTCTTCCTGGCCCGCTGGTACCAGAAGCACTCCCAGATCGCGTTCCGGGAATCCCGTGTCGTCTCGGCCCGGCTGATCGTGCACTTCGTCGAAACCATGACCGGCATCCGCGCGGTCAAGGCCTTCCGGAAGGAACGCGAAAACGCCGCACAGTACGCCGAACTCTCCGAGGACTACCGCAAAGTCACCGTCCGCTCCATCAACCTCAACGGCATCCTCCAGCCCGGCCTGGTGCTGATCGGCAATGTCTGCGTCGCCGTCGTCCTGCTCTTCGGCGGCTTCCGGGTGCTCAGCGGGGATCTCGCCGTCGGGGTGCTGCTGGCCCTGATCCTGTCCACCAAACGCTTTTTCCAGCCGGTGGACCAGATGGCCATGTTCTACAACTCCTTCCAGAGCGCCCAGGCGGCGCTGGAGAAAGTCTCCGGACTGCTCGAGGAGGTCCCCACCGTCCGGCCGCCCAAGAACCCGGTGGCCCTGCACGATGCCAAGGGCACCATCGACTTCAAAGGCGTCGAATTCCGCTATGGCGACGGCCCGGTCATCATCCCCACCATGGACCTGCACATCCCCGCCGGCCAGACCGTGGCGCTGGTGGGCCAGACGGGGGCCGGCAAATCCACCTTCGCCAAGCTGATCGCCCGCTTCTACGACGTCTCGGCGGGGTCCCTCACGCTCGACGGCGTGGACCTGCGGGAGCTTGCGACGGCGGATCTGCGGCGGAACGTCGTGATGGTCACCCAGGAGGCCTTCCTGTTCAGCGGCTCCGTGGCGGACAACATCGCCCTGGGCCGGCCCGGCGCCTCCCGTGCGGAGATCGAGGCTGCTGCCAGGGCGGTGGGCGCGCACGAGTTCATCCAGGCGCTCCCGGAAGGCTACGACACGGACGTCAACAAGCGCGGCGGCCGGGTTTCCGCCGGGCAGCGCCAACTGATCAGCTTCGCCCGGGCATTCCTGGCCCGGCCTGCCGTGCTGATCCTGGACGAGGCGACGTCGTCACTGGACATCCCGTCCGAGCGGCTTGTGCAGGCCGGCCTCGCGGGGCTGCTGCAGGGGATCGGCGCCGACAGCGGCCGGACCGCCCTCATCATCGCGCACCGCCTCTCGACGGTGGAGACCGCCGACCGGGTCCTCGTGGTCCACGACGGGCGGGTGGTTGAGGACGGCACCCCGGCGGAGCTGATCGGCGGCGGCGGCCGCTTCGCGCAGCTGCACGGGGCCTGGAAGGATTCGCTGGTCTAAGCCCTCCGGGTGGAACGATTTCGCATCCGGGGCTCTCATCGGATACTCTTGTGAAGTTGCTTTTGAAGTAACGGATCGGGATGTGGCGCAGCTTGGTAGCGCGCGTCGTTCGGGACGACGAGGTCGCAGGTTCAAATCCTGTCATCCCGACCAATCAAGAAGAGGGTCTTCCAGCTGGAAGGCCCTCTTCTTTGTGTGCCCACCGTGTGGCCGCCGACCGCATACGCCAGCGCCGCCGTCGAAACCCCCATCGACTGCTCCACAAGTGCCGTTTTGAGCCCTCAAAAGGGCCGTTGCGGAGCAGTCGATGGGGGCCAGGGCAAAAAATAGCTCCGGGACACCTTTTCGGGTGTCCCGGAGCCGTCAAAGAGCGACCGCTTACATCGGGTCCGGCCAGTTGCCGATGTTGGTGGAAAAGGTCATCGGGTCCGGCCAGTTGCCAATAGCCGAGAGGCTTCCCTGGGTGGAGCTCATGGGATCGGGCCAGTTGCCGATCGACAGGGTGGTGCCCATGGGATCCGGCCAGTTGCCGATGGCACTTACGGACAGGACTGCCGGAGCCGCTGCTGAGAGAGCCAGCGCCCCCGCCAAGGCGACAGAAGCTGCAATCTTCTTGATCATGTGGATTCCTCAATACGAGTCGGAAACGCGAGTCGGACACATTACAAAGCCAGCAAGAGCCCTTGTTGACATACATTGTAAAATGGCTTGCACAGAGACTGTCAAGCATTTAGTACAAAGACTGTCCGGAATTAGGAGGAACCCGTGGGGAACGGATTCGGGGAGAAACTCCGAGCGGAACGGCTCGAACGAGGCCTAACGCAGGCGGAACTGGGCCGCGATCTGTACTCGCCCAGCTACATCTCCCTGTTGGAGACCGGGCGGCGCGAACCTACCGCCGATGTGATCGAGGAACTCGCCCGACGGCTGGAACTCGCCCCCAAAGCGCTGGAAGCTTGGAGCCAGCCGGTGTCGGTCAGCGACGCCGAGTACGTCCTGGCGGGCCTCTATGCACGCCAGGCGTGGGACCTGCGGGATTACCCGCTGGCGGCGACCCATGCTGCTGCGGCAGCCCAGATCGCCCTCGAAGCCCGGAACACCAGCGCCTGGTGGAACATGAGCTATATGCAGGCCGAGTGCCTCATGAAGCAGGGCCAGCTCAAGGAATGCCAGGACCTTGTCCAGCGGCTCCTGGACCATCCGATGGCCGCCGAGTCGGCAGGCCTGGGGGTCCGTGCACGGCAGATGCTCGCGGCCGTGTGCCACGGCCAGGGCCAGCTGGCAGTCGCCGTCGAACACGCGCAGGAAGCGGTGCGGCTCTGCGCAGAACTGCCCAAGGGCTCCACCCTGATCATCGGCGCGCTGCGCGCCCTCATCGGAGCCCTGGCCGAAAGCGGCCGGCTGGATGAGGCGTGGGAATACTGCCAGGCCATGAACGAGCAGATGGATGACCATTCCATGACCCAGCTCGCCGGCGAAGTCGCCTGGGTGATCGGCAACGTGGCCTTTATGCGCCATGACTACACCGAGGGCATCAAGTATCACGAGCGGGCGGCACAGCTGCTCTCCCCCGCCAACGACATCGACCTCTGGGCGCGGTTCAACAAAGCCTCGGCCGCGGTCCGCCTGTCCTCCGGGATCGTGGAGCCAGAAACGCTGACGTCGATCGAGCGCGCCGAGCTGGCGCTCTCGATCGTGGGCGGCAACAAGACGGACCAGCTGGAGGTCGCGTTCATCCGTGCCCGCTGGCTCTACCTGACCGGGGACATCGTCGCCGCAGTCCAGAAACTGCGCGAGATCCATGCCGACAAGGACGCCCTGGCCAAGCACGTCGCCGGAGAGGTGGCCCTGCTGCTCGGCAAGGCGCTCAAGGCCGCGGGAGAGTCCGACGAGGCCCTCGTCTATCTCGAGGAGGCCCAGAAGGAATTCAGTGCAGCCGGCGCCTCGGACCGGGTACAGCAGGCGATGGACGCTGTCCTGGAAATCCGGCTGGCCCAGCGCCGCGCGCAGGCGGCTGCGTCAGCCGGATCCTAGGCTGCGTGCCCGCGGACTCCTAGGCGAACGTCCGGCCGGTGAGCTTTTCGTAGGCCTCGACGTAGCGGCTGCGGGTCCGGGCCACGACGTCGGCCGGCAGCGACGGCGGGGGAACGTCCGAGGACCGGTCCCAGCCGGATTCGGCGGAGGTCAGCCAGTCGCGGACGTACTGCTTGTCATAGGACGGCTGGGCCTTGCCCGGCTCGTACGTGGCGGCGTCCCAGAACCGTGAGGAATCCGGGGTGAGCACCTCGTCGCCGAGCGTGATGACCCCGGTGGCGGCGTCGAAGCCGAATTCCACCTTGGTGTCGGCGAGGATGATGCCGCGGCCGCGGGCGATCCCCTCGGCCTTGGTGTAGATCTCCAGCGTGAGCTCGCGCAGCCGCGCGGCGATGTCCTCGCCCACGGTTTCGACGACGGCGTCGTAGGTGATGTTTTCATCGTGCTCGCCCACTTCGGCTTTCGCGGAGGGCGTGAAAATGGCCGCGTCGAGCCGTGACCCGTCCACCAGGCCTTCAGGCAGGGGGATGCTGCACACGGTGCGGGACTGCCGGTACTCCTCGAGCCCCGAGCCGGTGAGGTAGCCACGGGCGATGCATTCGACCGGGAACATGTCCAGCTTCTTGCAGATCATCGCGCGCCCTTCCACAGCCGCGGGCACACCGGCCTCGACCGTGGACGCGAGCACGTGGTGCTCCACGCCGAGCTGATCGAACCACCACAGGCTCAGCTGGGTCAGGATGCGGCCCTTGTCCGGGATCTCGCTGGCGAGGACGTGGTCGTAGGCGCTGATGCGGTCGCTGGCCACGACCAGGACGCACTCCTGGCCCATGCGCTCCGTGATGGACCCATCCGCCGGAACATAGAGGTCGCGGACCTTGCCGGAGTAGATGTGCTTCCAGCCGGGCAGGTCCAGTGTCGCGGTGTTTAGGCCAGCCCTCGGCGTCGGCGAGGCCGGTTCAGCGGCGTCCGGCACGGAGGATTCGGGGGTCGTCATGGTCAGGCCTTCGCTTTCGTGGCCGCGGGGGTTCCGGGGGTCTGCACTTTGATCTCACCGCGGGCCGCTTTGCCTCCGATGTCGGTGCGGAACTGGCTGCCCTCCAGCTGGACCAGTTCGACGCCGTCGTACGCCCGTTCCCGGGCCTCCACCAGATCCGTTCCGAGGGCCACCACGGCGAGGACCCGTCCGCCGGCGGACACGACTTTGCCTTCGTCGTCGAGCCTGGTGCCGGCGTGGATCACGTGGACGCCCTCGATCGACTCGACTTTCTTAAGCCCGCGGATGCGGTCGCCGGTCCGCGGGGCGTCGGGGTAGTTTTCGGCGGCGACGACGACGGCGATGGCCGTTTCCTTCGACCAGCGCAACGGCTGGATCTTGTCCAGTTCGCCCTTGGCGGCCGCCATCAGCAGCCCCCCGAGCGGGGTCTTGAGGCGGGCGAGGACGGCCTGGGTTTCCGGATCGCCGAAGCGGACGTTGAATTCGATCACGCGGGTGCCGCGGGAGGTCAGGGCCAGTCCGACAAACAGCACGCCGACGAACGGGGTGCCGCGGTGCGCCATCTGGTTGACTGTGGGCTGGGCGACACGGTCAAGGACTTCCTGGACCAGGCCTTCCGGGGCCCATTCCAGCGGGGTGTACGCGCCCATGCCGCCGGTGTTGGGGCCTTCATCGTTGTCGAAGATCCGTTTGAAGTCCTGCGCCGGGGAGAGCGCCACGGTGTTGCGGCCGTCGCAGAGGACGAAGACGGAGACCTCGGGGCCGTCGAGGAATTCCTCGATCACCACCGTGCCGCCGGCATCGAAGCAGGTTTGGGCATGCGCAAGGGCGTCGTCCCGGTTGTTGGTGACAACAACACCCTTGCCCGCGGCGAGGCCGTCGTCCTTGACGACGTAGGGGGTGCCGAAGGTGTCGAGCGCGTCGGCGGCTTCCTCGGCGTTGCCGGCCACCCGGGCCATGGCGGTGGGAACTCCGGCCGCGGCCATGACCTCCTTGGCGAAGGCCTTGGAGGCTTCGAGTTGGGCCGCGGCCTTGCTGGGGCCGAATACGGGGATGCCCGCGGCGCGGACGGCGTCGGACACTCCGGCGGCAAGGGGTGCCTCGGGCCCAACCACGACGAGGTCGACAGTGAGCTTGGTGGCCAGGGCGGCGACGGCATCGGGATCATTCGCGTCGATGGCGTGTGTGGGGACCAGTTTGCTGATGCCGGCGTTGCCCGGGGCCGCATGGACCTCGGACACGTTCGGGTCTGCAAGCAAGGATCGGACAATGGCGTGTTCGCGGCCGCCGGGGCCGATGACAAGTACCTTCACAGTTCCCAAGAGTACTTTGTGGACCGGGCAGGCTCCTAAGCTGTGACCACCGCCGGACATGCCCGCCTCCCGCCCCACAGGACATGCCCAGCCCCGGCCGCGCCCACTGGACATAATGCCAACATGCCCATCCCTGCAGTCCAGGGGAGGGCATGCCCCCCGGGCGGCGGGCAATCCGCGGCCCGCCCGGCTCCGAAGACCATGTATGGACAAGCCCAGCACGCAGACGCCCCGCGCGGACAAACTCAGCACAGAGAAGCCCGCGCGGACCCAGCCCGGCAACCAGACGCCCGCGAAGCGGCTGTCCGGACCCACCGCCCTGGCCGCGCTGGCGGGGG
>NZ_AUPJ01000064.1:4670-5190 GCF_000427315.1 Arthrobacter sp. TB 26 | reverse complement strand
GGCGGCCGCCGTCGTCCTGTCCGTGGCGGAACTGATCGGCGCGTTCTTTACGGCGCGGGCAACGCCGGTGATCGCCCTCGGCTCGACTTTCATTGACTTCACACCGTCGTGGATGAAGGATTTCGCGATCGCCACCTTCGGCACCAACGACAAGCTCGCCCTGTTCGTCGGCATGGCGGTTTCCATCCTGATCCTCGCCTGCATCCTGGGCATCGTGGCGTACCGCAAGTGGGCCCTCGGCGTCGCCGGTGTGCTGCTGATGGGCGCGGTGATCGTTGCCAGCGTGGTGACCCGGGCGGGAGTGAAGCCGCTGGACGCGATTCCCTCGCTGATCGGGACCATGGCCGGCCTGATCGTGCTCCGCATCCTGGTCACGCGGCTGTGGCGGATGCAGCAGTGGCCGGACATGGCCTCAGACCTCGCCGCCAAGGCACCCGAACGCCCCGCCACCAGCCGGCGCGCCTTCTTCGCCGCGACCGGAGTCACCGCCGCGGCCTCCGCCCTAGCCGCGACCGGCGGG
>NZ_AUPJ01000064.1:809-4663 GCF_000427315.1 Arthrobacter sp. TB 26 | reverse complement strand
GGGCGTCTGCTCAGCGCGGCCCGCAGCAACGTCGCCCAGGCCCGTGAATCCCTTCAGCTCCCCGCCCCGGTGAAGCCGGCCCCCGCTGTCCCCGCCGGCGTGCAGTCCAAGGCACCCGGGGTCACACCGTGGCTGACGCCCAACAACGACTTCTATCGCATCGATACCGCGCTGAGCGTGCCGGAGATCAACGTCCAGGACTGGGAATTGCGGGTCCACGGCCTCGTGGAACGGGAAATCCGGCTCAGCTTCCAGGACCTGCTCGACGCGGACCTGATCGAATCACACGTCTCCCTGACCTGCGTGTCCAACCCGGTCGGCGGGAACCTGGCCGGCAATGCCAAATGGCTGGGCATGCCCATCCGTGACGTGCTCAAGATGGCCGCTCCCCAGGACGGCGCGGATATGGTGCTCTCCACCTCGATCGACGGCTTCAGCGCCTCGACCCCGCTGGAGGTCCTGCAGGACGACCGCGACGCCATGCTGGCGATCGGCATGAACGGTGAAGCCCTGCCGCTGGAACACGGCTACCCGGTGCGGATGGTCGTCCCCGGCCTGTACGGCTTCGTCTCCGCCACCAAGTGGGTGGTGGACCTGGAAGTCACCCGTTTCGCGGACAGCAAGGCGTACTGGACGCAGCGCGGCTGGTCCGAGCGCGGCCCCATCAAGACCATGGCCCGCGTGGAAGTCCCGAAGTCCTTCGCCAAGGTCCCTGCCGGACGCGTCGCGATCGGCGGCACCGCGTGGGCCCAGACGCGCGGCATCACCAAGGTTGAGGTGCAGATCGACAACGGGCCCTGGACAGAAGCCGTGCTCTCCACAGAGGCTTCCCTCATCACCTGGCGGCAGTGGTCCTTCGACTGGGAAGCGACCCCGGGCCCGCACTACATCAAGGCCCGCGCCACCGACGGCACCGGCGAGGTCCAGACGGACAAGCGGGCGGATCCGGTGCCCGACGGCGCGTCCGGCTGGCAGTCGCTGATGGTGACCGTGGAATAACCGGGTATCCCTGCCCGGGCACCATAGACTTGCTGCATGCCCCTGAATTCGCATGCCACCTTCACCGTCGAGTCCGCCGTCGAACTGGCCGTCGTTGAACGAAGCGGTTTTGTGGAGTCCCGGCACATCGGCTCCGCCGTCCTCCTCGCCGGGGACGGCACCGTCGTCACCGAACTGGGCGACATCACCACCCCGATCTACGCCAGGTCCACGCTCAAGCCGCTGCAGGCCCTCGCTTCCATGCAGGCAGGAGTTCCCCTGCGCGGCGCGCAGGCAGCGATCGCCTGCGGCAGCCACGTTGGCTCGCTGGACCATATGGACGTCGTCGAGGGCATGCTCAAGGCCGCAGGCGTCAAGGAAGAGCAGCTCCAGTGCCCGGCCGCCTGGCCCGAGGATGAAACCGCCCGGAACTGGCTGGTCCGCTCCGAGCGGGGCAAGTCCAAGCTGGCGTTCAACTGCTCCGGGAAGCACGCCGCGTTCCTCTGGGCCTGCACCGAGAACGGCTGGGACACGCACAGCTACCTCGAGCCCAACCACCCGCTGCAGCAGCGCATCCGCTCCGTGATCGAGGAATACTGCGGCGAAAGCATCGCCCACCTCGGCATCGACGGCTGCGGCGCCCCCGTCGCAGCCGTTTCCCTGACCGGACTGGCCCGGGCCTTCTCCAAGCTGGCCAAGGCCCCCGGGGACAAGAACTCCAATGCCCGCGCCGCCACGATCGCCACGTCGATGCTGGACTACCCGTGGGCGGTGCAGGGCAAGGGCGAGTGCAACACGGTGGTCATGGACGACCTCGGCATCCTCGCCAAGATCGGCGCCGAAGGCGTGCTGGTGATGGCCACCCCCACAGGCGCGTCCGTCGCCATCAAGATCCTCGACGGCAACATCCGGGCCACCACACTCGTCGGGCTGACCCTGCTCGCGGCCGCCGGCGCCGTCGACGTCCCGGAAGTGGCCAGCGTCCTGGACAAGGTGGTCTCCCCCGTGCTCGGCGGCGGCAGGCCGGTGGGCAAAATCCGTCTCGGCCACGCCGTCTCGGCCCTGCTCGACTAGCCATGGCCGTCGCCCGACGCAGAATCGCCATCGATGAGGGCCGCGCGGCCCTCGCCGCGTGGCAGGCAGCCAGCGTTCCGGCGTCGGAGTCCGCCGGTGGGACCGGCCAGGAAGCCGGCACCCCCGTGCCCCGCAGCACGCTGGCGACGGCGGTCCGGTACACCCTGGAGGAGGTCACCGCCCGGGCGCCCGGCAACTCGGTGGAGGTGCGGGTGCCGCCGTTTGGCGTCACGCAGTGTGTGGAGGGCCCGCGGCATACCCGCGGCACTCCGCCGAATGTCATAGAGTGCGACGCCGCCACCTGGCTTGCGATGGTCAGCGGGCAGTTGCGCTGGGCAGACGCCGTCGACGCCGGGCGGGTGGCCGCCTCCGGGCTGCGCGCAGACCTCTCCGGCCTGCTGCCGCTCTAAGAGGGACGGAGTCCCCCGACTACGGCTACCCGCGCCCGATGAACGGCATCCCGGCGGCGGTAATCACGAGGGACCCGACGCTGGCGGAGGGCGGCATCCCGGCCATCAGCAGCACCGCACGCGCGGCGTCGTCGACCGGGAAGGTCGGCTCCACGCGGCTGCTGCCGTCGGCCTGCACGGCCCCGGAGCCGACGCCGATGGTGTCCATCAGCTCGGTGGCGGTGTTGCCAATGTCGATTTGCCCGCAGGTGATGCCAAACCCGCGTCCGTCCAGTTCAATGCTCTTGGTCAGCCCGGTCATGGCGTGCTTGGTGACGGTATAGGCCACCGTCCGGGGCCGGGGCGAGTGGGCGGCAATCGAGCCGTTGTTGATGATCCGGCCGCCCTGCGGTGACTGCGCCTTCATGGCACGGACGGCGGCCGCGGCACAGAGCATGGCGCCCGTCAGGTTCACGGCCACGGTGGCGTCCCAGTCCGCGAGGCTGATCTCGTCCACGGAGGCGGCAGGGCCAAACACTCCGGCGTTGTTGAACAGTACGTCCACGCGTCCCCAGCGCTGGCGGGCGGCGGCGAAAAGCCCCTCGACGTCGTCGGGCACCGTGACATCGCACGGAACGGCGAGGGCCTGGGCATGTCCCGCCCCCGTCTCCAGCAACTGAGCTTCGCGCCGGCCGGCCAGCACCACCCGGTACCCGTCAGCGAGCATGATCCGGGCGACGGCCCTGCCGATCCCCGAGCCGGCGCCGGTAACTACGGCTACCCTGGCGGGCAGGTGATGTCGTGTCATCCGGCTAGCGTATGCCGAGTTCGCAGTTCACGGCAGTGTTGCGCGCCAACATTGCCGCGAAATGTCATCCCGCGGAGGGCAGGCCGTCCCCGCAACGGCCGCAAGCGGCACAGCCATCCGTGCCAGCCGCGGGCGGCGCGACGGTCCGGATTCCCTATCCCCCGATGGATGCATGGACACACTGTAGCCGCCGGCGGACCCGCTAGCTCCGGCGGACGCGGGCGGTGAGCCGTCCAATCGCGCTGTCCCGGAGGTTGTCCAGAAGCGCCCGGGGGCCAGGGTGGATTTCGACGGCGCCGGCGTCCCGGAGTTCTGCTTCGCTGGTGCCACCGCAGGTGAGACCGATGGCCGGGATACCGAGCTTCCCGGCGGCGTAGATGTCCCACACGGCATCGCCCACGTAGACGGCGTCCGCCGCCGGCACACCCACGGCGTTGAGGGCTGCCACGAGGATGTCCGGGGCGGGTTTGCTCTCCTTCGCGTCTGCCGAGCTGGTGGCGGCATCGATGAAGGCGTCGGCGCCGATCGTGGCACGCAGCACCTCGAGGTCGCGTTCCCGGGCGGAGGACGCGAGCGCCACGGCGAGCCCCCCGTCGTGGCAGCCC
>NZ_AUPJ01000064.1:0-799 GCF_000427315.1 Arthrobacter sp. TB 26 | reverse complement strand
CTCGCGGGCGCCATCCAGCGGGCGCAGCGCGGGCCAGAAGGTGGAGAACACGGCGGCGTGCGAGGTCATGATGGTGCTGTCCGCGCCCGTGTCCCGGTCAGCCGGCAGCAGTTTGGCGAGGATTTTGTCCCCGCCCATCCCGACCGAGCGGTGGATGCTCGCCATCGGAACGTCGTAGCCGGCCTGCCGGAAGGCCTGCCACCAGGCCAGGGTGTGAAGATACGTCGAGTCGACCAGGGTGCCGTCGACGTCGAACAGCACGGCGGCCTTGCGCCCGCCCCGGGAAGACTCGGCGGTCGTGGGCTCTGCGGGGACCGGGCCAGGGCGGCCGTGAGGACTGGAATCAGTGATGAGAACGCGCTCGCTTTCCGGCTGCCAGCGACCCGCCGGAGAGGGTTGTACCGCGACTGGTCCCTCCTGCGGTCCTTCTGGGCACTCTGGCCAGGGACGCAGCGGATACCGCCGGCGCGGCGGCTTGCCTGCCGGCGCTGCGGTCGCGGATGAGTCCAGTACCGGCGATTTCGCGGGCCTGGGCGATGCCGGCCACAGCGGCCCTCTTGGTGGGGAACGTGACCGAGACAGCCATCAGGCTTCCTGCGCCGTCAAGCATCCGGATCCGGTAGCCGCCGTCGGGCGCGTCCACGACCTCGAAATATCCAGCCATCGCACTCTCCTTAATCCTCTACCCCACGTTGGGATATTAGTAAGTATACTTATCTAAGGGATGGACGAAAACCGTTTCCCGGAAATCGGAGTTCCGTTTTCCCGCCGGCGGAAGCGACTCCATCAATGGCCCGGG
>NZ_AUPJ01000063.1:1796-3823 GCF_000427315.1 Arthrobacter sp. TB 26 | reverse complement strand
CACCCCGTCTTCATGCAGTTCCAAGGCGCTCATCACCAGGGCAAAGTGGCTGAAGGCCTGCGGCGTATTTCCAAGCTGCCTTGCGTCCTCGATGCTCCATTCCTCGCTCAGGAGTCCGACGTCGTTGCGCAGCGCCAGCAGCCGCTCGAACAGCTCCCGCGCCTCGTGGTTCCGTCCCGCCCCCAGAAGCGCCTCGACCAGCCAGAACGAACAGGCGAGGAACACTCCCTCCCCGCCAGGCAAGCCGTCGTCGGATTCGGCCGGCTTGTACCGCCGCAGGAAGCCATCGTGGGTCAGTTCCTGCTGGATGGCATCAATCGTCCCGACCACGCGCGGGTCATCCGTGGGCAGGAACCCGACCCTCGGGATGAGCAGCAGGCTCGCGTCGAGTTCGGGCCGCCCGTAGGACTGCACGAAAGTGTTTCGTGCAGCATCGAAGCCCTTGGCCATAACGTCCGCATGGATGGTGTCCCGGAGTTCCTCCCAGCGGTCTGCGGGTCCGGGCAGTCCGAAGTCCCGGACCCCCTTGACCATGCGGTCGGCCGCCACCCAGGCCATCACCTTCGAGTGGGTGAAGTGCCGTCGTGGCCCGCGCATCTCCCAGAGCCCGTTGTCGGGCTCCTGCCAGGCAGTCTCCAAATGGTCCATCAGGGCGAGTTGCACGTCCCAGGATTCGTCGGTGCTTGTCAGCAGCGAATTCCGGGTCAGGGACAGGCAGTCCAGCACCTCGCCCCAGACATCGAGTTGAAGCTGCCCGGCGGCGCCGTTCCCGGTCCGGACCGGGGCGGAGTTCTCGTACCCCCGCAACCAGGACAATTCCACCTCGGGCAGGCGGCGCTCACCGTGGATGCCGTACATGATCTGCAGGTCCTTGGGGTCTCCCGCCACTGCCCGCAGCAGCCAGTCGCGCCAGGCGGCGGCCTCCTCCGTGTAACCCGCCGAAAGCAGCGCCTGAAGGGTCAGGGTGGCATCACGGAGCCAACAGAAGCGGTAGTCCCAGTTCCGTTCGCCGCCGAGTTCTTCCGGCAGCGAGGTCGTCACGGCCGCCACGATCCCGCCGGTGGGGGCGAACGTCAGCGCCTTCAGCGTGATCAGCGAGCGCTGCACCACCGCACGGTAGGGCCCGGTGACTGTGCACTGGGCAGACCAGCTCTGCCAGAAGTCCTCCGTCGATGCCAGGACCTGTTCCGGGTCCACTGCGCGGGGACGGCCAAGGTGGCTCGGGGTCCAGGTCAGGACGAACGGGACCCGGTCGCCGGCCTTGACGGTGAAGTCGCTGATGGTCTGCAGTCGCTCGCCCCGCAGCGGCGCCTTGGTCACGAGGTACGCGGCATCGGGGCCCGCGACGGCGTGAATCCCGCGGTCGTCGTGGCGGACCCACGGGACGATGTGGCCGTAGTCGAAGCGCAGGACCAGCTCACCGCGCATCTGCACCGTGCCGCGGAGTCCCACCACAATGCGCACAATGTCCGCCACCGAGTCCCGGGGCGGCATGAAGTCGATGACCTTGATCTTTCCCGTGGGCGTCTCCCACTCCGTTTCCAGGATGAGGGTGCCCTTGCGGTAGCGCCGCCGCGTGCATTCACCGCCACCCTCCGGTGCCAGCAGCCAGCGCCCTGCACGGGGTGTGTCCAGCAGGGCGTTGAAGCAGGCGGGCGAGTCGAAGCGCGGCAGGCACAGCCAGTCAATCGAACCTTCGGTGCTGATCAGCGCAGCCGTGTGCAGATCGCCGACCAGTGCGTAATCCTCAATGCGAGCCATGGGACTTACAGTGCCACACGCGTTTCCCTGAGGACTAGGATCCAGAGAAGCTGATACGGAACTTCGGACCGTCGGCCCCGTAGGTCGGCGGGATGCCCTTGCCCCGCACGACGGCGGGCCGTCCGGGGATGTCAGGCGGGCACGTCGAGCCGGGAAGGGACGGGCGGGATGGACCAGAGCACACCCCGGACCGGGACGGCGCATATCGGCACCAGCGGCTGGAGCTATGACCACTGGGAGAACGTGCTCTACCCGCCGGGACTGCC
>NZ_AUPJ01000063.1:0-1786 GCF_000427315.1 Arthrobacter sp. TB 26 | reverse complement strand
CTGGCGCACTACGCGGCCCGCTTCACCACGGTGGAACTCAACGCCAGCTTCTACCGCTGGCCCCGTGACAGCTCGTTCGCCAGCTGGCGCCAGCGGCTGCCGCCCGGGTTCCTGCTGTCCGTCAAGGCACCCCGCGGACTGACGCACGGGAAGAAGCTCTACGCCCCGGAAGCCTGGATCGAACGGATCGCCCGGTGCTGGCACGAACTCGGCGACAAACGCGCGGTGCTGCTCGTCCAGCTCCCGCCGGATTTCACCCGGGACGACGCGCGGCTGGCGTATTTCCTGGCGGCGGTGCCTGACTGGATCCGGGTCAGCGTGGAATTCCGCCACCCCAGCTGGGACGATCCCGGTGTCTACTCGATGCTGGAACGGCACGGCACTGCCTACTGCGTCATGAGCGGCGCGGGACTCCCGTGCGTCCTCCGCGCCACCGCGGCGTTTGTCTACCTCCGGCTGCACGGACCCGACCGGGAGCATCTCTACGGCGGCTCCTACTCGGACGACGAGCTGCGCTGGTGGGCGGAGCGGATCCGCGAATGGCAGACGGCCGGCAAGGAAGTCTTTGTGTATTTCAACAACGACGGCGGCGGCAACGCCGTGCGGAACGCCTGGATGCTGCGCCATTTGCTGGCCGACGCCTGAGCCGCGGCGATTCCGGACACAGTCCGCGGGGCGCCGGGGCCTTGTGGGAGAGTGGAGGCATGGAAATGGCCTCACAGCACACACCCGCGCAGCAAGCAGTGACCGGCAACCGGGTTTTCCGCCTTGCGCATGTGGTCTCGGACGCCGTCAACAGCGTCCGTTTGAAGACGGCCCGGCGCTGGAACTTTATCCCGCAGACCGTCGCCTACCAGGGCTACGGGTCCACCACTTGGGTCCGGGTGCTTGGCCGGGTGGTGCTGACCAGCAAGCCCAACCCCGGGAGCCGGGCGGAGCAGGCGGCCCAGAACGGCAACCAGAATATCCGCGGCTGGCGGGCGTTCACCTCCGTGCCGGTGCAGTACTCCAAGGTGGAGATCGAGATCGGCGGGGTGACCGCCCAGGTGCAGGCGGACCGCGGCGGGCTGGTGGACACCGTCGTGCAGGTGGAGCTCACTCCGGGCTGGCACACCGCGGTGCTGCGCGCCGAGGGGACCGAGCCCGTCACCACAAAGATCTTCGTTATTTCCCCCGACACCAAGCTGGGCATCGTGTCCGATATCGATGACACGATCATGGTCACCGCACTGCCCCGGCCCTTCCTGGCGCTCTGGAACACCTTTGTCCTCAACGAGCGCGCACGGATGGCGACGCCGGGCATGGCCGTGCTGATGGACCGCCTGAAGGTCGAACACCCGGAGGCACCGGTGATCTACCTGTCCACCGGGCCGTGGAACGCGGCCCCAACCCTGGCGCGTTTTATCACCCGGAACATGTACCCCTCCGGTGCCCTGCTGCTCACCGACTGGGGTCTCACCCACGACCGGTGGTTCCGCAGCGGCCAGGAGCACAAACGCCGCAATCTGGAACTGCTGGCCGAGGAATTCCCGAACATGCGCTGGGTGCTCTTCGGAGACAACGGCCAACATGACGAATCGATCTACTCACATTTCGCCCAGCAGCACGGCGACCGCGTGGCTGCCATCGGCATCCGCCAGCTCTCCGCGAGCGAAGCCGTGCTGGCCGGCGGCCATTCGGACACCGGGGACCACACCGGATCGAAGGTCCCGTGGATCTATTCCCCGGACGGTGCGGGCATGGCAAAGGGCCTGCAGGACCTCGGCGTTCTTTAGGCGCCGGCCCG
>NZ_AUPJ01000062.1 GCF_000427315.1 Arthrobacter sp. TB 26 | reverse complement strand
GACCTCCGGGACGGGGTCCCGGTGTCGTGCAGCGAGAACCTCCTGGAGCCAGTAAAACGATGCCTTCTTGGTGCGCTGCTGGGTCTCGCGGTCCACGTGCAGCAGCCCGAATTGCTGTTTATAGCCGCCCGACCATTCGAAGTTGTCCATCAGGGACCACACGTAGTACCCGCGCAGGTCAACGGACTCTGCCGCGCCGCCGGGCGACGTCGCTTCGATGGCGGTGGCGATATGGTCCGCCAGGTAGCTCACCCGGCGTTCGTCGGGGATGATGAGCCGGCCTTCCGGGTCCCGGATCTCGAGGTCTTCGAAGCTCGCCCCGCCCTCGGTGATGTAGACCGGGGGAAGGCCGGGGTAGCGTTCGGCCATTTCCGCGAGCGCGACGGCCATGTACTCGGGTTTGATGGGCCAGCCGTACGCGGTGGTTTCGGTGTCCGGGAAGGACGCAATGTGGAACGGGGCGCCGGGCGCGGTGCCGCTCAGGTCATCGCCCATGGCCTCGGCCATCCCCTTGGGCACGGCGCCCTCACCCGGACCTGACGCCACCCGGGTCGGCATGTAGTAGTTGAGCCCGTAGAAGTCCAGCGGCTGGGAGATCAGCTTCATGTCCTCGCTGGACGGGCTGAAGGAGGAAAAGAAGGTGGCAGCGCGGATGGTGTCGGGGTACTTGCCGAGCAGAACGGGGTCCGCGTAAAGGCGGTTCTGGGCCATGTCCATCAGTCCGGCGCTGAGCTTGTCCAGCGGGTTGATCGAGGCAGGCACCATGGGCGAATAGACATTCGTGATCCCGATTTCGCCCGGCACGTTGGCGGCCCGGAGCGCCTGCAGCGACAAGCCGTGGCCCAGCAGCTGGTGGTGGACGCTCGGGAGCGCTTTGAGCATGAGCGCTTCGCCCGGCGCGTGCATCCCCAGCATGTAGCCGTTGGTGCTGACCGTGGCGGGCTCGTTGACCGTCACCCAGCGGGTCACCCGGTCGCCGTACGCGGCCGCGGCGATCGCAGCGAACTCGCCCAGCCGGTAGGCCGTGTCCCGGTTCATCCAGCCGCCGGCCTGGTCCAGCTCCAGCGGCGTGTCCCAGTGATACAGCGTGGCCATGGGCGCGATGCCGTTGGCCAGCAGCAGGTCAATCAACCGGTCATAAAAGTCCAGGCCCGCGGGGTTGACTGGACCGCTGCCGCCGGGCTGGATGCGTGACCAGGAGAAAGAAAACCGGTAGGAATCGACGCCAAGTTCCTTCATCAGGGCCACGTCTTCGGGCATCCGGTGGTAATGGTCGCAGGCAATTTCGGGGCTGTGATCCTCCACGATTGCACCGGGCTTGGCGGCGAAGTGGTCCCAGCCCGAGGGACCGCGCCCGTCCTCAGCCAATGCACCTTCGATCTGGAAGGCAGCGGTCGCCACACCCAGGGTGAAGCGCGGCGGCAGCAGGGCGGCAAGGTCCTTGGCGGATGCTCTCATCAGTGGATCCCCTATGTAGTTTCCGGCAGTTGACTGATTTTAGGCCGCGGCGCATCCCCGCGCCACGACCGGCGCCCGCGTGCCGGACCGGCCTGGCCCTGCAGAGCTTTTGCGGGAAGGCTCCTGCGGAGACTCAATACACCGATGTTTCAGGCCCGAACAAGAACTCCTTGGCGTGCGCCATGGCCTTCTTGAACGCGTCGTTCCGCAGGGCCAGGAGCTGTTCCGGCTCCTCAGCCGGCGGTTCCAGATAGCTCGTGCACCCCGGCCTGAGCACCCAGATGTCGCCGGCCGGCGGCAAATAGAAGACGCCGAAAGATCGGTGCTGGCTGTCATCGGCGGACCAGATGGGAACCACGGCCAGCGCGGCCCCGGTGTCGATATTGATCCACTGGGCCCGGGGCAGCGGTGCTTCGTGGGCCTCGGGGTCAAGGAACGGTGCTGTCCCCTCACCCCACCGGGCCTCGAACCGCTCGTGGAAGACCGGCAACAGCAGCGAATCGTAGCGGCGCCATGCGCTCATGGCTGCCCTCCTTCTCTTGTGTTTCGGGACCCGACGTGTCGTGGCCGGGTCCCGGCGCCCGCATCACTGCGGGCCCCGTTCCCACCGCACCGGAGTGACCCACAGCACGGGCGGCTTGTCCCGGTGGTAGCGCACAGGAATTTCCCGGCTTCCCGCGACGGTGCCGCCGGGACGTACGGGCTGGGAAGCGGGGTCGTACTCTGCCCGTGATTTCGGATTCCGCAGGACCGCGAACGACTCCAGGATGCGCCGCGCGTCCTCCCCGCTGTCGGGCAAGGCATCGGAGGACGCCTCGGGCAGAGCGCCCGAGGACGCTTCGACGTCGGGATGGCGGAGCCGCATCAGCGCCCGGAAAGCCCGGTGGATCTCGGCCGGCGTCGCATCCGGTGTCACGTCCAACGCGGCGTAGTAGCCGCGCGGGTCACGATTCATCGGCGCACTCCCCCTCCGAATGGACCAGGCGGGGACCAGACGGCGCCGGCTCCGGCGGGCACGGTCTGGTCCCCGGCATTCGTCGACGGCCGGACGCAATCCGCCCGCCGCAGCTACTTCCCGATCTCCTGCAACTTGTCCTGCGTATGAGTGATTTCAATCTTCCGCGGCTTGGCCTGTTCCTGTACCGGAATGCGGAGCGTCAGGACGCCGTCGGCGTAGTGCGCTTTGACCTTCTCGGTGTCCAGGGTGTCGCCGAGGATGAGTTGGCGGCTGAAAACGCCGCGTGGCCGCTCCGAGGCAATCAACTCAACGTTGGGCTGGGTCGGGTCGCGCCGTTCGGCCCGGACGGTGAGCACGTTGCGCTCAATGTCGAGGTCCACCGAGTCAACGTTGACGCCGGGAAGATCGAACGCGACGACGAATTCGCCGTCTTCCTGCCATGCGTCCATCGGCATGGCAGCNCCGGCCGTGCCGCCGTCCCGAAGACCTGCTGGGTCAGCCGGTCCAGGTCACGGAACGGGTCCGTACGCATCAACATCATTTCCCACTCCTTCATGCGAGAGTATTGTCCTTTTGATGTATCCAGCCACCCAGATTATCTGTGGTGGTGGATATAGATTTTTTATAACACCGGTGCGACACTGATGCAAGAGGAAAGGTGTTGGCACGCCGGAAACGGTGTCCGGGGACTGCAAAGGAGAACCGTGGCGGAACGGGGTCAGGAGCTGGGCGTCTACGCGATCTCCGTGGTGGCCCAATTGGTCGGGACCGGGCAGCAGAACATCAGGCTCTACGAGCGGAAGGGCCTGGTGACGCCGGACCGCACCGCCGGCGGAACCCGGCAGTACAGCAATGCGGATTTGGCGGTGTTGCGGCGGATCAATGAACTGCTGGAGGAGGGACTCAACCTGGCGGGTGTGGCCAAGGTCCTGGAGCTGGAGGCGGTCAATGCCCGGCTGCGGACCGAACTGGACCGTCTCCGCTCGCGCCGGACCTGAAACACTGAGCCCCCGTGTGACGTGAATGGCCGCAATCCGGGCCGCCTTTGCGACCATTTGTGGCAACTGGCCGGGCAAGTGCGGCCCGGCGGGCTAGGCCTGAGCGGTGTCGGCCTTCGAGAGTGTTCCGGTGATTTGCTCACCCCGGATGCGGGCAGTGCGCCAGGTGTCCAGTGCGATCACCCCGCCCAGGATCACAAACGAGATGGACAGCGAGGCCAGCGCATCGGTCAGCCAGTGGTAACCCAGGTACAGCCGGCTCACCGCGGCGAAAAAGATCCCGACGCCGGCCACGACGAAGGCCACCACGGCGGACGCGCGGTTGTGCCGGCGCGAGGCGATCAGGAAGGCGGTGACCAGCAGGAAGTCACAGGCACCCAGGACATGCCCGGACGGGAAGGAGAAGGTGAAGTCGGCGCCGAAGAGCATAAGGTCCACGGGCGGGCGCTGGCGCCCGATGGTGCGGCCGATGATCTGGGCAAGGATGACACCGGTGAGCATGGCGCCGGCGAGGAGCAGCGGCCGCCAGGCGTGCTTGGCCAGCAGTCCCCAGGCCACGGTCACCACCAGGATGATGATCGGCAGGGCAACGGGGCCGAAGATGATCGCGAGGATGATCATGACCGTCGTGAGCGGTTCGGACCGCAGGGTCAGGAGCCAGGTTCGGACCGGTTCGTCCCCTGCCGTGAGGCCGCCGTGCTGGAGGACGCCGGCAAGGATCGAGAAGAACAGCACGGCGCCAACGATCATGAGCCCGACGGCGATCCTGTACAGGTTCCTCCGGTCCTGCACGCTCATGTAGCGTTCCTCCACCACGAACTTGTCGTGGAAGACGCGCCACCGGCCGGGCGACTTCCCGGTTTTTTCTACTGACATTCCCGAATCCGCCTCTGCACCGTGTGTGGACATTTCCTTCGTGAAGAATATCCCGGTTCCGGCTCGGGGGCGCCTGGGGCTGCCCGGCAGGTCCCGCGAACCTTCCGCCGGTAACCTGAAGAAATGGGCGTCATGAATGAACTGATCAACCCGCGCGTCGTGGGCGCGCTGGAGCGGATCCTCGCCGAGGCTTCACCCGGCCTCCGCTTACCCCACCTTGCCGAAACGGCCGGGCAGCTCGACGAACTGAGCCTGCGGGAACGCACCGACCTTCTGAGCGGTGCCATGCTCGCTGACCTGCCCGGGGACTACGCAGAGGCTGCGGCCATCTTCCGCCGGGCACTGGCGGACCCGGACTGTGCCGGCTGGATGATTTGGCCCGTGAGCGAGGCAGCTGTCACCCTCGCCTTGGCCCGGACAGGGCCCGGCGATTTCGAGGACTGCCTGTCGCTCCTCGCTGAGCTGACGCCACGGCTCACCGGTGAATTCGCGATCCGGCGGCTCCTCGCCGCCGATCTGGACCGGGCATTGGCCGTCATCCAGGGCTGGACCTCCCACCCGGACTGGCATGTCCGCCGGCTTGCCAGCGAGGGCACCCGGGCATACCTGCCATGGGCGATCCGGGTTCCGGAGATCACGGCCCGGCCCGCCGCCACCCTGCCGATCCTCGATGCCCTGTACCGTGACCCGGTCGAGGACGTCCGACGCTCAGTGGCCAACCATCTGAACGACCTGTCCCGCCATGCCCCCGATGAAGTGGTTGCCGCCGCTGCCACGTGGATGGCCGCCCCGGACGCGAACACGCCCAAGGTGGTCCGCCACGGCTTGCGGACCCTCCTCAAGAAGGCCCACCCGGGCGCACTGGAGCTGTTGGGCTTCCCGCCGGCGTCGCTCGCCGTGACGGCGCCCAGGCTGGACCGCGCCGTCGTCGAACTGCCCGGGGAGCTCTCCTTCGATTTCGAGGTCTCCAATACCGGGCCGGCGCAGGCGCGCCTTGCCGTCGACTACGTGGTGCATTATGCCAAGGCCAACGGTTCCCGGGCAGAGAAGGTATTCAAGCTGGGAACGGCCGTCCTCGGGCCGGGCGAAGCCAGGACCTTTTCGAAGCGTCATGCGTTCCGCCAGATGACCACCCGGGTCCACCACTCCGGCGGCCACGCACTGCAGCTGCAGGTCAACGGCGTCCGCTATCCGGAGACTGGGTTCACGGTTGTGACCGGGTGACCACACTCACGGCAGCGACGCCGGCGGCGAAGGAACCGCAGGTCAACGGCGCGCGGAAAGTGCCTGCCGAATTACCGGTCCGGACCGGCCCGGTTGGACCCGGCGCGGTGATTTGACGGCGCTATAAATATGACGTTATTGTCGCTTCAATCATTGGGGCCGAGAAGTGAAACCCAAGAAGGAACAGAACGATGACCACAGCAACTGAGTGCATTGAGATCCAGGTGGACAGCCGCCACGTCCTTGACGAACGGCTCGACGACGCCGTACGTGGCCTCCAGCGGATCGCCATGGCCACCGGGACGCACGGAATCCTGATCACGCGGCACAAGCCCGGCCACTACACGGCAGCGCTGTCCGATCAGGTCCCCTTCGGCATGACCCGGGAACTCATTCACTGATCCCGGCACACCTTGAGCGGCCGTCAGCAGCACTCGCCTGACGCGCAACGAGCCAGGTCCCGGGCGGATGAGCATCGAATCCCGCCCGGGACCTTTTTTGTCGCGGGTTTTGTGCCCGGACGTTCAGGCCGGAACCGTCACCAGTCGTGGCCGATCACCAGTCATGGACCGTTCCGTCGACGAGGCGGTTGTAGGGCAGGTAGGCCTGCTGGTAGGGGTAGGCCGCGGCGGCTTCTTCGTTGAATTCGACGCCGATGCCGGGCTTATCCCCGGGGTGCAGGTACCCGTCCACGAACGTCATGGACTGCTCGAAGACCTCGTTCGTTTTGTCTGAGTGCTGCATGTATTCCTGGATGCCGTAGTTATGGATCGCCAGGCCGACGTGCAGCTGCGCGGCGAACCCGACCGGGGAAATGTCCGTGGGCCCGTGGAACCCGGACTTGATCTGGTACTGCGCGGCGAAATCCATGACCTTCTTCAGCGGCGAGATCCCGCCAAAATGCGTGGACGCGGCCCGGACATAGTCGATCAGCTGTTCCTTGATCAGCGTCTGGTAATCAAAGACGGTGTTGAAGATCTCCCCGATCGCCAGCGGCGTGGTGGTGTGCTGCCGGACCAGGCGCAGCGCTTCCTGGTTCTCCGCCGGGGTGCAGTCCTCCAGCCAGAACAGGTCATACGGCTCCAGCGCCTTGCCCAGCTTCGCGGCCTGGATCGGGGTCATCCGGTGATGCCCGTCGTGCAGCAAAGGCAGCTCCGGACCGAATTCGTTCCGGACCGCCTCAAACACGCCGGGCAGGTGCCGCAGGTACGCCCGGGTGTCCCAGTCCTCCTCCACCGGGAACGCGCCCCGGCNCCCGCCGGCTCGTAGTCGTACCGCTCCCCCGAGGCCTGCGCCTGCGCCGCAACGCCGTACACGGCCTTGATCCCCGGCACCGCCGTCTGGATCCGCACCGACTTGTAGCCCAGCTCCAGATGCTCCCGGACCGAATCAAACAACGACTCCAGATCCGCACCCGAGGCATGCCCGTAGGCGCGCAGCCCGTTCCGGGACGCCCCGCCCAACAGCTGATACACCGGCATCCCGGCCAGCTTGCCCTTGATATCCCACAACGCCATGTCCACCGCGGCAATCGCGGCCATCGTCACCGGACCCCGCCGCCAGTACGAGGACCGGTACAGGAACTGCCACGTGTCCTCGATCCGGTGCGGGTCCTTCCCGATCAGCAGCTGCGCCACATGCTCCTTCAAATACGCCGCCACCGCGAGCTCACGCCCGTTCAGGGTCGCATCCCCAATCCCGGTCACACCATCCTCCGTGGTAATCCGAAGGGTCACGAAGTTGCGCGACGGGCTGGTCACAAAGACTTCCGCAGCAATGATTTTCACAGTTGGTCCAGGCTTTCTGTGTCGGTGTGTAGTGGATGGTGGTGGAGGCGGACGGCCGGGCCGGCTTAGCGTTGGGTGGTTCCGCTGGGCGTGGCCCCCAGCAGCGCGAGCTCGCCCCGGCGGGGCAGTCCTTCCCAGTCACCGACGGTGCTGACCGCGAAGGCTCCGGCGAGGGCGCCGCGCTGCAGGCGGCCGGCCACG
>NZ_AUPJ01000061.1 GCF_000427315.1 Arthrobacter sp. TB 26 | reverse complement strand
CTATAGACAACGTTGTCTGAAGAAAGAGGTTTTTGTGAGCGACACTAGAGTTGGTTCAAATTCGCACCATGAAATCGAGGGGATAGGCACAAAAAGCCCGCCAGGATCAAGCGGTGCCATGAAAAGGACGCTCGGAACCGGGGCCATTGTCTTCATGGTGGTGGCGGCTGCTGCACCGCTCACCGCGGCGACAGGTGTGTTGCCCCTCTCGATTGTCTTTTCAGAGAACTCTGCGGCACCGTTCTATTACGTGATCGCAATGGCGATCCTCTGTTTGTTTGTCGTCGGTTACAACGAACTAAGCAAGCATATACGGAACGTTGGTGGCTTTTACTCGTACATTGAGCGAGGGCTTGGAAGGGTTCCCGGCAACGCCTCGGCGATGCTCGCACTGGGAGCCTACGCTCTGACCGTAGTGGCCTTGACTGTTTATGCGGGGCCGTTCATTACACAGCTCGTCGGCACATTCACCGGCTGGCAGGACTCCCCCTGGTGGCTTTGGTCGCTAGTGTTTTGGGCGCTCATTGCCTTACTCGGATACCGAGACATCGATCTGAGCTCCAAAGTCCTTGGTGTCTTGCTTGTTCTGGAAGCCGTAGCCCTGCTGGTGCTGGACATCGCTATCTTGTCCCAGGGAGGCGCCGAGGGCGTCACAGCCGCGCCCGTAAATCCGGTTGAAGCGATGACGCACGGGTCGCCTGCGAGTGGCATCATGTGGGCCGCGCTTTGTTTCGTCGGATTTGAAGCGACGGCGGTATTCCGCAGTGAGGCCAAAAACCCGGAGAAAACTGTCCCTCGTGCCACCTACCTGGCCGTATTCTCAGTCGGAATTCTGTATCTGTTCACTTCGTTCAGCATCGTTATCGGCGCGGGCTCGGGGAACGTCGTCGGGTTCCTCTCGGCTGACCCAAGCGCAGGAGTCTTCGTGCTCGGCTCTGAGTTTATTTCCCCCGTGTACTCGAACATAGTCAACGTGCTCCTCGTGGGTAGCGTTTTTGCTTGTGCTCTCTCATTTCACAATGTCGTGAGCAGGTACAAAATGGCAATGGGCCAGTCGGGGTTGCTCCCCGCATACTTCGGAAAGGTCCATGTCAGGCACGGAGTTCCATCGAACGCTTCGGCGGTCCTCTCGGGTCTCGTTCTCGTCGGGGTGATCGTGTCTGCAGTCCTCAACCTTGACCCGGTTACGGGGGTGTTCGCTCCGCTCGTGGGCGTTCTGGGGTTCGCCGTTCTGGCTCTCATGGCGCTGACATCCCTGGCTGTCATCTTCTATTTCAACTTTAGACCGACGCTCAAGGTGTCCATATTTGTCAGGATCATCGCGCCGGTACTGGCCATCCTCGGACTTGTATTCGTGCTGATCCTGTCCTTTACGAATATCGACGTGATAACAGGCTCAACCGGAGCATCCATTTTCGCCATCACACTCATGGTCGTCCTGCCCCTGACCGGTGCATTGCTGTCCCTTCGTAAGACGAACTCGGCTGGCATTCAAGACCACTGAACCAGCAGCGTAACTGGATGACGCAACGCATCGACTGCCTCACCCGAAACAGCGACCACCCTTCAGTAACTTGCCCAGTCCGTCGGCTATGTCGAGAAGGACCCGGGTCTGACCGATGTGAAACACCGTGCGGTGCTTTCGAACCCGCCCGATTTCGCCGCAGGCATCCGTCAAAACTTATCGGAGACCGGCTGGTCCAAGGTTCCTGAACGGACATGGTTAGACTCCTCGCCAATAGTTCTGCCGTGGTGTCGTCGTTGAGCTTTCTCGAGGCGCTTTGGGACGCCGGCAAGATGTTCAGGGGCGTAGCTGGATAGGGTCGGAGAGAGCTGATGGAAATACTGGCGTGGGTATCTGTTAACGCCAACCGAAAATAGGGCCAGGAACGCCAACTGAAAACAGGGCCACCGACCATTATGGAAGGTGATCAATTTGGATGATTGGGCGGAGATACGCCACCTGTTTTCGACGGGCAAGCACTCGAAGCGTGAGATCGGCAGGATCGTGGGGGTTTCCCGCGGAACGGTGGAGCGTGCGCTGGAGTCGGACCGGGTGCCGAAGTACCAGCGGGCAGCGGGAGTATCGAGTTTTGATGCGTTTGCTCCCAGGGTGCGGGAGCTGTTGGTGAAGACTCCGACGATGCCGGCCGCAACGCTGGCGGAGCGGGTTGGTTGGTCCGGTTCCGCGTCGCTGTTCCGGGCGAAGGTCGCCGCGATCCGGCCTGAATACGCTCCGCCTGACCCGGCCGACCGTCTGGTCCACGAGCCGGGATTCCAGGTCCAGTGCGATTTGTGGTTCCCGCATGATCCGCTACCCGTCGGTGAGGGTCAGACTGACACGCCCCCGGTGCTGGTGATGACCTCGGCGTTCTCGGGATTCATCCAGGCACGGATGCTGCCCTCCCGCACGACACCGGATTTGATCGGTGGGATGTGGGCGCTGCTGCAGGATGCGCAGGCGGTTCCGTCCAGGCTGTTGTGGGACAACGAGTCCGGCATCGGTCGGCGCCGGCCCACGGAGCCGGTGGCCGCGTTCGCCGGATCCTTGGGGCTGGAGGTCAAACTGCTGCCGCCGCGGGATCCGGAGTCCAAGGGCATGGTCGAGCGGATGAACAGGTTCTTCCGGCAACGCTTCATGCCGGGCCGGGACTTCCGCTCACCAGCGGATTTCAACGGTCAGCTGGAGGACTGGCTGCCCAAGGCCAACCACCGGTATTCCCGGTCCCGCCACGGCCGTCCTGACGAGCTGATCGTCCTGGACCGGGAGAAGATGCGGGAACTACCGCCGGTGACACCGGACACGGTATTCCGCAACGCGGTGCGGCTGCCGCGGGATTACTACGTGCGGGTGTTCTCCAACGACTATTCCGTGGACCCGTCGTTCATTGGGCGGATCGTGGATGTCACCGCTGATCTGGACACCGTCTGGGTCACGCACGATGGGGTGCTCATCGCCACCCACGTCCGGGCCTGGGCGCGGCATCTGGTGGTGACCGACACGGCCCATGTCGCCCGCGCGGCGGTGATGCGCCGGGACTTCCGGACCCAGCGGGTGCGCCGCCCCGAACCCGAGGAAGCCGTGCAAATCCGGGATCTGGCCGCCTACGACGAGATCTTCGGCATCGACCTCGGACAGGACCCGGCCGTGCTGCTGGAGGCGGCGTCATGAGCGGGACACCCTCGCAGATCGAGTACTACGCCCGTGCGCTGCGCGCACCCCGGATCAGCGATGGGTTCCGCCGCCTCGGGGACCAGGCCCGGGACGCCGGCTGGTCGCACGAGGAGTATCTGGCCGCCGTCCTCTCCCGGGAAGTCTCCGAACGCGAAGCCTCCGGAGCCGCGACACGGATCAAGGCCGCCCGGTTCCCCGCGCACAAGGACCTCGAGGAGTTCAACTTCGACCACCAGCCCTCCGCGGACCGGAACCTCATCGCTCACCTGGGCACCAGCGTATTTCTCTCCGAGGCCAAGAACGTGGTCCTGCTCGGGCCTCCCGGCACCGGCAAAACCCACCTCGCGGTCGGCATCGGCATCAAGGCGGCCAAGGCCGGGCACCGGGTCCTCTTCGACTCCGCGACGGGCTGGGTCGCCCGCCTGCAGGAGGCTCATTCCCGCGGGAAACTCGCCCAGGAACTGGTCAAGCTACGCCGCTACAGTCTCCTGGTGGTCGATGAAGTCGGCTATATCCCGTTTGACCAGGACGCCGCGAACCTGTTCTTTCAGCTGGTCTCCAGCCGCTATGAACACGCCTCGATGATTCTGACGTCCAACCTGCCCTTCGCCCGCTGGGGCGACGTCTTCGGGGACCTGACCATCGCCTCGGCCATGATCGACCGGATCGTCCACCACGCCGACGTCATCAGCCTCAAAGGCAAAAGCTACCGGCTCAGAAAACACCAGCCCACGGCCAGTACGGCACAATAGAACGAACAACAAGTGGCCCTGTTTTCAACTGGCACTAATGGCCCTGTTTTGGGTTGGCGTTAACA
>NZ_AUPJ01000060.1 GCF_000427315.1 Arthrobacter sp. TB 26 | reverse complement strand
GGCTTGTCCACTATTACCAGTCCAGAAAGCACGCTTCCCAGTATATCTGCGCCGGGGCTGCCCCCGGCGCCGGAAACTGCGGCGGCTAGGATGGCAGACATGCCCGAGCTTGCCGCCCACGTCCGCGATGTCCCCATCAACCAGATCCGCGAAATCACCGAAGCCGCCTGGGGAACCCCCGGCGCCATCGTCCTGAGCATCGGCGAACCGGGTTTCGCCGTCCCCCGCCATATCCTCGAGGCCGGGATGGCCTGCCTGGACCGTGACGAAACGAACTACACCCCCAACGCCGGCATCCCGGCCCTCCGCGAGGCGTTCGCGGCCAGGTTCCGGGAACACAATGCGACGCCGGTCGGAGCGGACCGCGTGTACGTCGTCGACGGGGCCCAGCAGGGCCTGCACTTCGCGATGAGCCTGCTGCTCTCGCCGGGCGACGAAATCCTGATCCCCAATCCGGGTTACCCGACCTTCGCGATGACCAGCAGCCTGCTGCACGCCATCCCGGTGCAGTACCCGCTGTATCCCGAGCACGACTTCCAGCCCCGGATCTCGGATATCGAGGAGCTCATCACCCCGCGGACCAAGGTGCTGATCCTCAATTCACCATCCAACCCGCTGGGCGCTGTCCTGGGCGAAGAGCTCACCCGCAGCCTCGTGGAGCTGGCCGTCCGGCACGATCTGTGGATCATCTCCGACGAATGCTACGAAGCGTTCACGTATGACGTTCCGCATGTGAGCCCGGCCCGCTTCGACAGCGACATCCCGGGCGAAGCCCGCGTGTTCACCTCGCTGACGCTCTCCAAGACCTACGGCCTGACGGGGCTCCGTATCGGCGCGCTGGTCTGCCCGCCCGGGCTGGAGCAGAAGATGAACAACGTGATGGAGGCGATTGTCTCCTGTGTCGCCGCGCCCTCGCAGTACGCGGCACTGGCGGCGCTGACGGGCCCGCAGGACTACGTCAGCCACGCCCACGGGCACTACCGGGCCAACCGGGATGCCGCCTCTGCGGTGCTGGCGTCCAAGGGCATCCCGTTCCTGACGGCGCAGGGGGCCTTCTACCTATGGGCTGATGTGTCCCATGTCAGTGGCGGCGACGTCCGGGGCTGGGTCCGCCGGTTCCTGGCGGATTCCGGCGTGTCCTTCGCCCCCGGCACCGCGTTCGGTTCGATCGGCGAGGGCTGGATCCGGATCGCGCTCTGCAGCAGCCAGGCCGATCTCGTCGAAGGCCTCAGCCGGCTGCCGGCCCGGATCAGCTAGAAGCCGGCCGACAGCCCAGTCTCCGGGGTCCTTGTCCCCTACCGCCGCGGCACTGCAACTCCTAACCTGAGCGGAGCGCAATGAATTTCGCGCGGGGGTCCGCGGGCTGCTGTTCCGGAATTAGTGTTCGAGCGTTTCGTCAGGGAGGTTCACATGTGGTGGCAGGACTTGTTATGGGGCATCTGGAACGGGCTCACTGCCTGGATTGTGTTAATCGTCCATGTCTTCGGGCAGTGGAGCGAGTTCCCTTTCTACAACACGGCCCGTGCCGGTAACTGGTACGACTTCGGCTTCCTGCTGGGGGTGGGCTCGCCCTTCCTGGGTGGCCTGGGCGCCCGGCGCAGGCGCCGCTAAGCAAGCGCCCCGCCCATGGTATTTGTCCGGTTGGCCGCGCGGCCTCACAGCATGATTTCTTCCTCCGGTGACAATTGAGCCGCGGGCGCGTGGGTGAAGGACAGCTTGACGATGAAGTGGGCCTCGGAGCAGTTCTGCGCGATGATGGCCCCTGCCTCGCCGGCCAGCTTCACGCCGAACTGGAGCTCGAGGTGCTCGGCGCCGACTTCCTTCAGGACCTCGGCCGCCGCGTTGGCCGCCGGCCGGATGGCGGCCAGGGCATCTTCAAGCCGCCGCCCGGCGTCGGTAATTCCCTGTTCGTTCCGCGAGGGACGCTCGACGCCGAAGCTGTCATCCGCGACCTCGACCAGGACCGTCCCGGAACCAACTTCGTAGCGCAGTATTGCGGTCATTCTTTCCTCCATCTCGCCAGTGGGACGGTCACGGTTGGCCCGCTGCCAGCGCGCCGTCAAGCCATTGGCGCAAGGCCGCTGCCGGCGGAGCACCAGCCTGGCGGGCCACGACCTTGCCGTCCCGGATCAGCAGCATGGTCGGAATGGCCTGGATATCGAAGCGCCTCGACAGTCCCGGCGACTTGTCGACGTCGACCTTAACGAGTTTCACCCGGCCGGCCCGCTCCTGGGCCAGCTTGTCCAGCACCGGGCTGACCATGCGGCAGGGGCCACACCACGCGGCCCAGAAGTCGATCAGCACCGGCGTCGAGGACTGCTCCGCGATAACACCGAAGTCCGCGTCACCCGCGTCGACGATCCAGGGCAGGTCCTTGCGGCAGTTGCCGCAGCGCGGATGGCCGGCGGCCGCCGCCGGAATCCGGTTGGTCTTCCCGCAATGGGGACACGCGATCAGGCTGGAGCCCACGGCCCGCCGCCTTTCCGAGTCCCCGCAGTCATGGTTCCATGGGACGCCACCGCGCGGGGCGGGCATAGAGTCCAAAGTCCCCCGGCCCCCGTGACACGATCTCAGTACTCGATGCGGTCGGGGTTGTCGCGCCAGGCCTGGAAGGGAACGTCCGACGCCGGGACGGCCGTGTGGCGGACCGGCATGAGTCCCGGCCGGGTTCCGTCGAAGTATTCGTAGAAGAGCGCGTCGTCGAAGCCGGCGGCAGCAGCGGCGTGACGGTCTGCGGCGAAGTAGACCCGGTCCACCCGGGCCCACAGTGCTGCGGCAAGGCAGAGGGGGCACGGTTCGCAGCTGGCATAGAGCACGGCGCCGCTGAGATCGAAGTTGCCGGTTGCGGCGGCGGCCGTGCGGATGGCCACCACTTCGGCGTGCGCTGTGGGGTCGTTGTCCCGTGTGACGCGGTTGACGCCCTCATGGATCCGCCCGTCGGCTGTCACCACCAGCGCTCCGAACGGTCCGCCGCCCGCGGCCACACTCCCGGCGGCGAGCCGGATCGCCCGGTCCAGGAAGCGGTTGATGTCGGCAGCGGAGGGTGGCGTGAGCATGGTCCGATCATAGCCAGCAACGGCGTCTGGTGCGGAAGATCCGGGCTTGCCGCGCAGCCATCGACTTTGCGACTCCGGGGGCCTACTATCCGATTGAGGGGGCCGCCGTGAACAGTCCGGCGGCCGCTGCACCGGTCTCAATGGTCTCAACAAAGTGGATACTTCATCATTCGCCACGGGAGCCAACCATGAGAAAGAGTTTGTCATTGCTAGCCACGGCCGCAACCGCAGCCGTGTTCCTCACCAGCGGGACAGCCGCCGGCGCGGCCCCCGGCGCGAACGCCAGTGGCAACGGCGGCGGGAACGCCGGAGAGGCAGCGCCCGTTGTGCTTACCGGCAGGCTGGTGGGCCCGCTTCATGTCAGCGCCAGGCACCACGGCTCCGTCACGGTGAGCGAGTCCTTCGCCGGTAGGGTGACGCGGGTCGACTCCGAAGGGAACCAGAAAGTCCTCTACGAGACTCCGGACTGGAGCGTTGCGGGCAACGCCCAGCGGGACGGGAAGACCTATTTCCTGGAGAGCCAGGGCGCCGGACCCGACCCCGCTGAGCTGGCCGGCCACGTCCGGATCATCGACGAAGACGGGCACCAGCGGACGCTTGGCGACTTCGCCGCCCTGGAGACGGAGGACAACGCCGACGGCACCACCCGGTACGGCTTCCGTGACCTGCCGGACGGCTGCGCAGCGCAGCTGCCGGCCAACATGCCGGCCAGCTACAAGGGTGAAGTGGATTCACATCCGTACGCAATCGCCGTCACCGAAGGGGCCTTCTACGTCGCCGATGCCGGGGCCAACAGCGTGGTGTCGGTTGATGCCCGGAGCGGCACGACCGAGACCGTCGCTGTGCTGCCGCCGCGGCCCTACAAGATCACCCCGGAGGCCGCGGCCTCCAACGGCCTGCCCGACTGCGTTGTGGGAACAACGTACGACTTCGAGGCTGTTCCGACCGACGTCGCCGTCGGCCCCGATGGCTGGCTGTACGTGACCTCGCTTCCGGGCGGGCCGGAAGATCCGGCACTGGGCCCACGCGGGGCGATCTTCAAGGTGAACCCGGACGACAACGAGGTGAAGCTCGTGGCGGAGGACATCATGTCGCCCACGGGACTCGTCCTCGACGACAACGGGGACATGTACGTTGCCTCGCTGTTCGGCGAAGGCGTCCTCAGGATCGACCCAGACTCGGGCGAACAGACAGTGGTGCTCGCGGCCGGCTTCGCGGCCGACGTCGACCTCCGCGGACACATCCTCTATGCAACGGTCAACGCCCTGCCCGGCCCCGGCGGCCCACCCGACGGCCAGGTCATGTACCTGGATCTGGAGTCCGGGCGGCACGACGGCCCGGCGAAGTCCTGACACCGCGGCGCGCGGCTGAACAAAAATGGCCGGCCCCCTGCGGGGGCCGGCCATTTCCTTGCCGTCCTGCCGTGCTGCAGGACAAAGTGTTGCTGGACTACTTGTTGTTGTCCTCGTCGACGTCGTCTTCGTCGATGAGGTCCAGGTCCTCTTCGTCGAAGTCGTCCTCGTCGAGCTCCACGTCCTGCGGAGTGTCGCTCTTGTAGGGGTCGGCGTCGCCGGCGTGCTTCGCGCTGGCGGCGAGGGCGGCCACCTCGGCGTCACGCTTCTTCGCAGCCCGGAGCAGTTCCTCCAGGTTGGAGGCGTTCACCGGGATCTGGTCCGCCACGAACTCGAGGGTCGGGGTCAACCGGACGGTGATGTTCCGGCCGACTTCCTGCCGCAGCACGCCCTTGGCTTTCTCAAGCCCCTTGGCAGCCTCGGCCTGGACCAGCTGGTCACCGAACACGGTGTAGTAAACCGTGGCGTGCTGCAGATCATTGGTCACACGCGCATCGGTAACAGTGACGCCCTCAAGCCGGGGATCCTTGACCCTCCGGCCCAGGGCCTCAGCAACAACAACCTTAATCCGCTGCGCCAACTTGGCAGCCCGTGCGGGATCAGCCATTTCCACTCCTAAAAATTTGGATGTACGACGGCGCGTTAGCGGCTGACGTACAACGTCTGGGTTTTCATGCCACGCGCCTAAGGCGAGTCTACGACGGACTCCCGTTGGATTCTTTCCGGCGGCCTGGGTGGCATCCAAGGCGGCAGCCGAGGGACCCGATGCGAGCTTGCGAGCATTGGGAAGGCTGACGCCGCTGTCGGAGCCGGGCGG
>NZ_AUPJ01000059.1 GCF_000427315.1 Arthrobacter sp. TB 26 | reverse complement strand
GGGGCCGCCGGAAAGAATCCAACGGCCCCGCACCTTTCATACACCGGACTTCAGACTAGACGCGCGGCTTTTCGCGCATCTCGAAGGTCTCGATGATGTCACCTTCGGTGATGTCGTTGAACGAGCCAAGACCGATACCACACTCGAAGTCCGTGCGGACCTCGGTGGCGTCGTCCTTGAAGCGCTTGAGCGTCTCAACGGTGAGGTTGTCACCGATGATCTTGCCGTCGCGGGTGACACGGGCCTTGGCGTTGCGTCGGATAACACCCGAACGGACGATCGAGCCTGCAATGTTGCCGAACTTGGAGGAACGGAACACTTCGCGGACCTCGGCGGTGCCAAGCTGGACCTCTTCGTACTCCGGCTTGAGCATGCCCTTGAGGGCTGCCTCAATGTCATCAATTGCTGCGTAGATGACGGAGTAGAAGCGCATGTCCACGCCTTCGCGGTCTGCCAGTTCGGCAACACGCTCGGCGGGCTTGACGTTGAAGCCGATGATGACGGCGCTGTCGACCGTAGCCAGGTTGACGTCGTTCTGGGTGATCGCACCGACACCGCGGTGGATAACGCGGAGCTGGACACCCTCGCCGACGTCGATCTTGAGCAGCGCGTCTTCGAGGGCTTCCACGGCACCGGACACGTCACCCTTGAGGATGAGGTTGAGGGTGTCGATCTTGCCATCGGCGACGGCCTGGTCGAAGTCTTCCAGGCTGATGCGCTTGCGGCGCTTGGCCAGGGCGGCGTTGCGGTCCGCGGCTTCACGCTTCTCGGCGATCTGGCGGGCGGTGCGCTCGTCAGCGGTCACGAAGAACGTGTCACCGGCGCGCGGGACATTGGACAGACCCAGTACCTGCACGGGGCGGGACGGGCCGGCCTCGGTCAGGGCGCTGCCGTCGTCGTCGAACATCGCACGGACGCGGCCGTGGGCCGTGCCTGCCACGATGGTGTCGCCGACGTGCAGGGTGCCGGACTGAACCAGGACGGTAGCAACCGCGCCGCGGCCCTTGTCCAGGTTGGCTTCAATCGCGATACCGCGGGCGTCCTTGTTCGGGTTGGCGCGCATGTCCAGGGCTGCGTCTGCGGTGAGCAGGACAGCCTCGAGCAGCTCGTCGATGTTCAGGTTCTGGCGGGCAGAGACCTCCACGAACATGGTGTCGCCACCGTACTCTTCCGGAACCAGTCCGTACTCGGTCAGCTGGCCGCGGACCTTTTCCGGGTTGGCGCCTTCCTTGTCGATCTTGTTCACGGCCACGACGATCGGCACGTTGGCCGCCTGCGCGTGGTTGAGGGCTTCGATGGTCTGCGGCATCACGCCGTCGTCGGCTGCCACCACGAGGATGGCGATGTCGGTGACCTTCGCACCACGGGCACGCATGGCGGTGAACGCCTCGTGGCCCGGAGTATCGATGAAGGTGATCTTGCGATCGGTACCTTCGTGGGCATGCGTCACCTGGTAGGCACCGATGTGCTGCGTGATGCCGCCGTGCTCGCCCGCCATAACGTCGGACTTGCGGATGGCATCGAGCAGGCGGGTCTTACCGTGGTCGACGTGACCCATGACGGTGACGACCGGAGGACGAGCCTCAAGTTCCTCGTCGCCTTCGGCTTCCAGCTCGGCATCGAAGTCGATGTCGAAACCGGAGAGCAGCTCGCGCTCCTCGTCTTCCGGGGACACGACCTGGAGCTTGTAGCCAAGCTCCTCGCCCAGCAGGGCGAACGTCTCTTCATCCAGCGACTGCGTGGCGGTAGCCATTTCGCCGAGGTGGAAGAGGACGGTCACCAGTGCTGCGGGGTTCGCCTCGATCTTGTCGGCGAAGTCCGTGATGGACGAGCCACGGCGAAGCCGGACGACGGTGTTGCCGTCGCCGCGGGGCACACTGACGCCACCCAGCGACGGAGCACTCATCTGCTCGAGTTCCTGGCGCTTGGCACGCTTCGACTTGCGCTGCTTGCCACGGCCTGCGCCGCCCTTACCGAAAGCACCCTGGGTGCCACCGCGACCGCGGCC
>NZ_AUPJ01000058.1 GCF_000427315.1 Arthrobacter sp. TB 26 | reverse complement strand
CCAGATGGACGCGCAGGCTGCGCATCGCCTGGGCGAGGTAGGAGTTGTGGATGGCGGCGTCGATGGCTGCGTCCAGCCGGCCGACCAGGCCGTAGTAGTCGTGCCGCGCGGGATCCTCGCCGCTGATCAGCGCCGGTGCCCGGCGAAGTTCGTTGCGGAGCTGCTCGAAGGTGGCGGCGTCCCCGCGTTCGGCGGCCAGCGCTGCGGCCTTGCCCTCGAGGGTTTCGCGCAGTTCGAAGAGTTCGTCGATGTCCTCCAGCGAAATGTCGGTGACAACGACGCCGCCGCGGCCGCCCGCCGTCGTCGTCAGTCCCTCCGCGGTGAGCCGGCTCAGGGCCTCCCGCAGCGGGGTGCGGGAGATGCCGAGCCGCTCGGACTGCTCCACTTCCGCGAGCACCGTCCCCGGGAGGAGGCGCCACTCGATGATGTCGTCGCGCAGGGCCGCATAGGCCTTGTCGCTCGCGCGCATCCTGACTCCTTCGTTGGCTGACGCTGTCCAGTGTATACATGCCGGATCCATTTTCCCAGCATTTATCCAATATTGGCGCCCTTCTGGGCGTCTGTGTATACACAAGCCTTGTGTCGGCCGCCCCGGCGGGGCTACCATGAGCTCCATCACATTGTCGTGGACGGGACTCATTTTCATGGTTACCAAGAACTACCGGGACAGCTACACACGCAGCCTGGATACGCCCGAAGCATTCTGGCTGGAGGCTGCCGGGAAGATCTCGTGGACTACCCCGCCGCAGCATGCCCTCGATTCGAGCAGGGCGCCGCTGTACGACTGGTTCCCTGACGGCGTGCTCAACACCTCCTACAACGCGCTGGACCGGCACGTCGAGGAGGGGCGGGGCGCTCAGGACGCCCTGATCTACGACTCCGCCATGCTCGGCACGCAGCAGCGCTACACCTACGCCGAGCTGACGGACCTCGTGGCACGGTTCGCCGGGGTCCTGCGCCGCCAGGGCGTTGGCAAGGGCGACCGCGTCGTCATCTACATGCCGATGATCCCCGAGGCAGCCATCGCCATGCTCGCCACGGCCCGGCTCGGCGCCGNCCGTCCACTCGGTCGTCTTTGGCGGCTTCGCCCCCAAGGAACTCGCCGCCCGCATCCGCGACGCCGCCCCTGCCGCGGTGGTCACGGCCTCCGGCGGCATCGAACCCTCGCGCCGGATCGAGTACCTCCCCGCCGTCAAGGAAGCCCTCGCCCTGGCCGGCACGCCGGACACCCCGGTCCTGGTCAAGGGCCGGGAAGGCTTCGCCTCCTCGGTGGCCGACCACCCCGGCTGGCTGGACTGGGAGGCCGAAATGGCCACCGCCGCGCCGGCCGCGCCGGTTGACGTCAAGGCCACGGACCCGCTGTACATTCTTTACACCTCGGGAACCACCGGCGCGCCCAAGGGCGTCGTGCGGGACAACGGCGGCCATGCCGTGGCGCTCAGCTGGACCCTCGAGAACATCTACGACATCGGCCCCGGCGACGTGATGTGGACGGCGTCCGACGTCGGCTGGGTGGTAGGGCACTCCTACATCGTCTACGGCCCGCTGCTGGCCGGCGCCACGACGGTCATCTACGAAGGCAAGCCCGTGGGCACGCCCGACGCCGGCGCGTTCTGGCGGGTCATCCAGGACCACAAGGTCAACGTGCTGTTCACCGCGCCCACGGCCCTGCGGGCCATCCGGAAGGCCGACCCCGAGGCCGCGCTGCTCGGGCAGTACGACATTTCCAGCCTCCGCACCCTGTTTGCCGCCGGTGAACGGCTGGACACGGACACCTTTCACTGGGCCTCCCGGATCCTGGGCGTCCCGGTGGTGGACCACTGGTGGCAGACCGAAACGGGCTGGGCCATCTGCGCCAACCCGCGGGGGCTGGACGGGCTGCCGATCAAGGCGGGCTCGCCCAGTGTGCCGATGCCCGGCTTCAAGCTGAACATCGTCGACGGATCAGGCGACGACGTCGAGGCCGGGACCGAAGGCAACATCGTCCTGGCGCTACCCCTGCCGCCGGGCACGCTGACGACGCTCTGGGGCGACGACGAGCGCTACATCTCCTCCTACCTTCAGGCGTTCGAGGGCTACTACGCCACCGGTGACTCCGGCTACCGGGACGAGGACGGCTACCTCTTCGTCATGGGCCGCACCGACGACATCATCAACGTCGCCGGCCACCGGCTCTCCACCGGCGCCATGGAACAGGTGATCGGCCAGCACCCGGCCGTGGCCGAATGCGCCGTGATCGGACTCGCGGACCCGTTGAAGGGCCAGCGGCCCAGCGGCTACGTGGTGCTGAAGTCCGGGGTCGATGTGCCCGAGGAGATCCTGGTCAAGGACCTGATCGCCCTGGTCCGGCGCGACATCGGCGCCGTCGCGGACTTCAAGCACGTCACGGTGGTGGAGGCCCTGCCCAAGACCCGGTCCGGCAAGATCCTGCGCAAGACCATGCGCCAGATTGCCGACGGCGAGGAGTATGTGGTGCCCTCGACGATTGAGGACGCCGGCGTGATCGACCAGCTGATCGGGACCTTGCGGCCCGGTGCGGTGGGAGCTTAAGCCCCCGCCCGGGTCCAGCGGTATTCGTTCTCCGGCCGGCCGGGCGCGCCGTAGCGTGCCGTCCGGGAAACCGTGCCGGCGTCGGCGAGGTATTCCAGGTAGCGGCGGGCGGTCACCCGGGACATGCCCAGCGCGTCCATCACCTCGCTGGCCGACACTGCCCCGGACTGCTGCTTCATGAAGTCCTGCACCGATTCCAGGGTGGAGACGGCCAGCCCCTTGGGCAAGGGCACCTCCGAAGGGGCCCGCAGGCTCGCGAAGGCCTGGTCCACATCGCTCTGCGACGCCCCGGGACCGGCATGTCCGGCTGCGGGGGAGGCCAGCTGCTGCCGGAAGAGCCGGTAGCTGGTGAGCTTGTCCGCGAAGGTGGCAAAGGTGAACGGCTTGATCAGGTACTGGACCACCCCTGTGGCCACCGCGCTGCGGACAATGTTCAGTTCCCGGACCGCGGTGATGGCGATGATGTCCGCGAACAGCCCGGCGGAACGCATGCGCCGGGCGATGTCGAGGCCGTGCAGGTCCGGCAGGTTCATATCCAGGAGCACCAGCTCCACCGGAGTGCCCGCCGCCGCGAAGTCCGTCATCAGCCGGAGCGCGGACTGTCCGTCCGGCGCCGAACCGGCCAGCGTGAATCCCTCCAGCCGGCCGACATAGGCGGCGTGGGCTGCCGCCGCAATGGGCTCGTCTTCGACGACGAGTACACGGATGTCGCTCATTGCTGTCCCTCTGTGGTCAGTGATACGTCGGGCGATGCCGCCGTTGATGCCGCCGGTGATGCAGACGGCGCAGCCGTCGGCAGCGTGACGCGGAACAGCGCCCCTGCCGGGCTCGTGATTGACATGGTACCGCCGAGCCGCTGCACCGCCTGGCGGACCAGGGCCAGGCCGAGTCCCCGCCCGAAGGGCCCCGGAGTCTTGGTGCTGAAACCATGCCGGAAGATGTCCTCCACGGCCTGCGGGTCGATCCCTGGCCCGCTGTCCTCCACCGTGATCGCCAGGGACCCGGCAGATGCTTCCACGGTTAGTTCCACGATTTTCGGGGCCGGCGCCTCGGCCGCGGCGTCGATGGCGTTGTCCAGCAGGTTGCCCAGAATCGCCACGAGGTCCTGCACGGCCAGGCCGGTCACGGCGGACGGTCCGGTCCCGTTCCCCACGGTGTTGAGGGTCAGTTCGACGCCCCGTTCGTGGGCCTCGGCGGCCTTGCCCATAATGAGGGCACCGAGCACGGGCTCGTCGATGGAACTCACCACGTCATCGGTCAGCCGCTGGCTCAGCTCGAGGTCCTGGGTGGCGAAGTCCAGGGCTTCAGTGCCGCGTCCCAGTTCCATCAGGGAGACGATCGTATGCAGCCGGTTGGCGTGTTCGTGGGTCTGTGCGCGCAGGGCATCGGAGAGAGTGCGCATGGTCTCCAGCTCGCTGCCAAGCGATTCGATCTCGGTGCGGTCGCGGATCGTGGCCACGGTCCCGTAGACGGCCGGGCTTGTGCGTCCGCCGGCCGAGCCCGGCCCGACCGCCGGCCCCTGGTTCACCACAAGGATCCGCGAGCCGGTCAAGTGGATCTCGTCCAGCGCGGTCCGGCCCGACTCGAACAGCTCCCGAAGGCTGGGGTCCAGCGGGAGCTCAGCGAGCGACGGCGCCTCCTGCCGGCCGCCGTCAGCGGATGCGCGGGGCGTGAGTCCCAGCAGTACGGCCGCCTGGTCGTTGTACATCACGACCTTGCCCTTGGGATCGATCAGGATGACGCCTTCACGGACCGAGTGGAGCACCGATTCGTAGTAGGCGAAGAGCTGGGCGAGCTGCTCCGGGCCCCAGCCCCGGGTGACCTGGCGCAGGTACCGACCCAGCAGCCAGGATGCCACCGATCCGCCGGCGAGGAGGGCCAGCCCGATGGCTACCAGCGCCGGCAGCCTGCCGGAGACAGCGATGTCCACGGTGCGGACCGTCACGCCGGCCGCAACCAGCGCCCGGACCGTGCCGTCCGCGTCCTTGACCGGGGCGATCGTGCGCACCGAGGGGCCGAGGGTGCCGGCCGTCATCTCGGTGAACACCTGGCCCTGGAGGGCCGCATCGATGGAGCCGATATAGGGCTTGCCCAGTTCCTCCTCCCGGGGATGGGTCCACCGGGTGCGGTCCGGGGCCATGATCGTGATGAAATCCGCGTCCGCGTCCGCCATGACCTTGAGGGCATACGGCTGCAGCAGAGCGGCGGG
>NZ_AUPJ01000057.1 GCF_000427315.1 Arthrobacter sp. TB 26 | reverse complement strand
GGCCGGCTTCGTTGTAGGCGTGGTCGCGCGCGTCAACGAAGGTGGCGGTGCCGACGATGGCCGTCAGGGCGAGCATAAAGAGCAGATGGGCCACAAACAGCCGCCTGGCGATGCTCCAGCGGTGGATCATCAACACCTTCCATGACCAATATGAACGCAACGGTGATGCGCGTCACTGCATCCCCAATGATGGTGGAACACGCAGAACGGACGTGATGGGCCCACAGCCTGTGCCGCACCTACGTCCAGCCTATCCAAGGAGAACACCATGACCTCTCAACGAGGAGAGTCAGCAGCATCGGCCGCGACGCCGGTCAAGAAGCGCAAAAGGCTCGACAAGTCCCATTATCTCTACATCGCGGTCATCGCGGCCGTTATCCTCGGCGCCCTGGTCGGGCTGTTGTTCCCTGAGGTCGGCAAGTCCCTGAAGCCGCTGGGCGACGGGTTCATCAAACTCATCAAGATGATGATCGCCCCGGTCATCTTCTGCACGATCGTCCTGGGCATCGGTTCGATCGCCAAGGCGGCCACCGTCGGCAAGGTCGGCGGACTGGCCCTGGCGTACTTCATGGTGATGTCCACCTTCGCGCTCGCCATCGGCCTGGTCGTCGGCAACCTGATCCACCCGGGCGAGGGCCTGAAGCTCGCGCCCTACGACCCGAACAAGAAGGCGGCCACCGACAGCACGGTCGACTTCCTGCTGGGGATCATCCCGGGTGACATCCCGGTCCTGCCGACCCTGCTCGCCGCGCTCCTGGTCGGCTTCGCCCTCCAGCAGATGGGCCAGCAGGGCGCCCCGATCCTCAAGGCCGTCGGCCACGGCCAGGCCCTCGTCTTCCGCATCCTGGTCATGATCATGTGGCTGGCCCCGGTCGGAGCCTTCGGCGCGATCGCCGCCGTCGTCGGCGCCACCGGATTCCAGGCCATCATCAGCATGGCAACCCTGATGGGCGCCTTCTACATCACCTGCGCCCTGTTCATCGTCGTGATCCTCGGCGGCCTGCTCAAGGTCGTCGCCGGCGTCAGCATCTTCCGGCTCATGAAGTACCTCGGCCGTGAATACCTGCTGATCTTCTCCACGTCGTCCTCCGAAGCCGCACTGCCGCGCCTGATCGCGAAGATGGAACACCTCGGCGTGTCCAAGCCGGTCGTCGGCGTCACCGTCCCCACCGGCTACTCCTTCAACCTTGACGGCACCGCCATCTACCTGACCATGGCTTCCCTGTTCGTCGCCAACGCCATGGGCACCCCGCTGGATCTCGGCGCCCAGGTGTCCCTGCTGATCTTCATGATCATCGCCTCCAAGGGCGCTGCCGGTGTCACCGGCGCCGGCCTGGCCACCCTGGCGGCAGGGCTGCAGGCCCACAAGCCGGAACTGCTCGGCGGCGTCGGCATGATCGTCGGAATCGACCGCTTTATGTCCGAGGCCCGCGCCCTGACCAACTTCACCGGCAACGCCGTCGCCACCGTGCTGATCGGCACCTGGGTCAAGGAGATCGACGGCGGACGGGTCGAGCGGGTCCTCGCCGGGAACGAACCCTTCGACGAGCAGACCATGCTGGCCGGACACGCTACGCAGGAGGAGACCGCGACTCCGGCGCAGCCCGTTCTGGCCAACGCCTAAGCCGCTGCACCTCCCGCCAGGCACCTGCTAAAACCGCCCGGAGGCCTGAAGGCCTCCGGGCGGTTTTGTGCGCCCCGGCAGCAACCTTCGACTTCTACCAGAGGGTTGAGGCTCAAATATTGGCCGCTGTCAAGGTCCGCTGAATACCGTGTCGGGCGCTGTAACCTTGGGAGGAATAAGATCGGCGCTGGACGTCCAGAGCTGAAGTCTCAAGCAGGCTGAAGTCTCAAGCAGGCAGCAATACCAGGCACGACAATCACCGTCATCGAAAGTGTGGATAGATACGTGAGCAGCGAACAGGGTTCAGCAACTCTGGTAGGCATCGAACTCGATCTGGAAGACGCCGTCATGGGCCCCACCGGGCGCCCTCAACGCGACTTTCCGGAGCCCGCGCCGCTGTCATCCCACGGCCCCGCGCGGGTCATCGCCATGGTCAACCAGAAGGGCGGAGTGGGTAAAACCACCTCCACCATCAACCTTGCCGCCGCGCTGGCCGAATTCGGCCGCCGTGTGCTCGTTGTGGACTTCGACCCGCAGGGTGCCCTCTCGGCCGGCCTGGGCATCAACCCGCACGAACTGGACCTCACGGTCTACAACGTCCTCATGGACCGCAAGGTCGACATCCGCGACGCCATCCACAAGACCGGCGTGGAAAACCTGGACCTGCTCCCGGCCAACATCGACCTCTCCGCCGCGGAAGTCCAGCTCGTCAACGAGGTTGCCCGCGAACAGGTGCTGGACCGGGCCCTGAAAAAGGTCGAGGATGACTATGACGTCGTCCTGATCGACTGCCAGCCCTCGCTGGGCCTGCTCACGGTCAACGCACTGACGGCCGCCCACGGCGTCATCATTCCGCTGATCTGCGAGTTCTTCGCTCTGCGCGCCGTCGCCCTGCTGGTTGAGACCATCGACAAGGTCCAAGACCGGCTGAACCCGCGGCTCCAGGTCGACGGCGTCCTCGCCACCATGTACGACGCCCGCACCCTGCACAGCCGGGAGGTGATCTCCCGCCTCGTGGAGGCCTTCGGCGACAAGGTCTTCGAGACCGTCATCAAGCGGTCCATCAAGTTCGCCGACGCCACGGTCGCGGCCGAGCCCATCACCAGCTACGCGGGCAACCATATCGGCGCCGACGCCTACCGGAACCTGGCCAAAGAGCTCATTTCGCGCGGCGGCGCACCCTAGTCAGGGCCGTGGCAGAAACAGGCCCTCCCACAGCGCAGCCGGAGCTTGATCAGGCCGGGAAGAAGCCCGGCTTCGAGGTCCGGCTGGCGAACTTCACCGGCCCCTTCGACCTCCTGCTGGGCCTGATTTCCAAACACCAGCTGGACATCACGGAAGTGGCGCTGTCCACCGTCACCGATGAGTTCATCAAGTACATCAAGCGCCTGCAGAACCTGGGCGAGGAGTGGGCCCTTGATGAAGCCAGCGAATTCCTCGTCATCGCCGCCACCCTGCTGGACCTCAAGGCCGCCCGGCTGTTGCCTGCCGGCGAAGTTGAGGACGAGGAGGACATCGCGCTGCTGGAAGCGCGCGACCTCCTTTTCGCCCGGCTCCTGCAATACAAAGCGTTCAAACACGTGGCGGGCATGATGGGTTCCACCCTCGAACTCGAGGCCCGGCGCTATCCGCGGCAGGTGGCGCTGGAGGGGCACTTCGCGGCACTTCTGCCGGAGCTCCTCTGGCGGCACACCCCGCAGCAGTTCGCCGGCCTGGCCGAGGCCGCGCTCAAGCCCAAGGAAGCGGCGCCCACCGAGGTGGGCCTCGCCCACCTGCACGGCACCGCCGTCAGCGTCAAGGAGCAGGCCGAACTGCTGGGCATCCGGCTGCAGCGAGGCACGCCGCTGACCTTCCGGGCCCTGATCGCCGACGCCGAATCCACCCTCGTGGTGGTGGCACGCTTCCTGGCGCTGCTGGAGCTGTTCCGGGACAAAGCGGTGGCCTTCGAACAGCTGCTCCCGCTGGGGGACCTGACAGTGCGCTGGACCGCCGACGGCGGGGCCTGGAGCAGCGAAAACCTGAGTGAAGAATATGAGGAGCAGCCGTGAATGACACCCAGCCTGAGCCGGCGGTGGGGACCGGCCCCGACGTCAGCAGCCTGCCGGGCGGCGCCCGCGCGGCCCTCGAAGCCGTCCTGATGGTGATCGACCAGCCGGCGACGGCGACGGAGCTCGCCTCCGGACTGAACCTGACCGTCGACGTCGTCGAGGAACTGCTCGCGGAACTGCAGCGGGAGTATAACGGCTATACTGTTAATGCCCCGGCTGTGGACGACGCCAGTACTGCTATCAATAGTGGCGGTTTCAGTGCCACTCCCCGGGGTTTTGAATTGCGGAATATCGCCGGAGGCTGGCGGATCTATTCCCGCGCTGAGTTCGCCGATATTGTCGGCGCGTTCGTGCTGGAGGGACAGACAGCCAGGCTGACGCAGGCGGCGCTCGAAACGCTCGCCGTCATCGCTTACCGCCAGCCTGTTTCCAGGGCGCGGGTGTCTGCAATTCGAGGAGTTAATGTTGACTCCGTCGTGCGGACGCTGACGCAGCGCGGGCTGATCGAAGACTCGGGAACCGATCCTGAATCCGGGGCCATCCTGTACCGCACGACGTCGTATTTCCTGGAGCGGATGGGAATCGGCTCGGTGGCGGAATTGCCGCACCTTTCACCCCATCTTCCGGGGCTGGAAGGCATCGAAGAGTTCTACGACGCAGCAAGAATGTAGGCAGGAACAACTGCCTGCGCACGGGAATCCACCGGGGCAGAAGCTTTTTGCCCCAGCCGGCGGGTGTTGTCGGGAGACAGCGGCCGTTGGCCAATAACGAAGGACGGGTCATGACACAGGCGGGACGCCAGGGTTCACCACGTAACAGTTCGGGACGCAACAGTGCCGGACAAAATTTTGCCGGACGCAACAGCGCCGGACAAAACTCAGCGCAGGGCTCAGGCCGCGGCGCACAAGGCGGCGGAAGCCGCAGCGGCGGAGCCGGCTTCAAGGGCGGCGGAGACCGCCCCTTTAAGCGCCCCAAGCCCCGCGAAGAAGCCTTCATCGATCCGGACCTGCAGGGCCCCGACGGCGCGCCCGCGGCGGCCCGGCCGGCCTCCGGGGACTGGAAGTCCAAGGCTCCCTCCGGCAAGGAGGCAGCCCGCAAAGCCGCCGCCCGCAAGCCCGGTTTCGGCAAGGCGCCCGGTACCCCCGGTGCCCTCAAGCCCAAACCGCGCACCGGCGCCGCGAAGTCCGCGGGCCCCCGCGCCTTCGGCAGCGAACGCTTCGGCCAGAAC
>NZ_AUPJ01000056.1:15199-16383 GCF_000427315.1 Arthrobacter sp. TB 26 | reverse complement strand
AAGCCGGCCCGCAAGCGCGGACCCCGCGCCGACGTGCCCCAGTCCGAAGTCCACGACCAGGACGGCATCCGGCTGCAGAAGGTCATGGCGTCGGCCGGCGTCGCCTCCCGGCGCGTCTGCGAAGAAATGATCGCCGAAGGCCGTGTTGAGGTCGACGGCCAGGTCGTCACCGAGCTCGGCGTCCGCGTCGACCCGAAGACTGCCGTGATCCACGTCGACGGACTCCGCATCCAGCTCGACGAGAACATGGTCTACATGGTGTTCAACAAGCCCAAGGGCGTTGTCTCCACCATGGAAGACCCGGACGGCCGTCCCTGCGTCAGCGACTTCGTCCGCAACAACCACGGCGAACGGCTGTTCCACGTTGGCCGCCTCGACGTCGCGACCGAGGGGCTGCTGCTGCTGACGAACGACGGCGAACTCGCCAACCGCCTGACGCACCCCTCCTACGAAGTCCCCAAGACCTACCTCGTGCAGGTCCGCGGTCCGTTCCCGCAGGGCATCGGCGCCGAGCTCAAGGCCGGCGTCGAACTTGAAGACGGCATCGCTTCGGTGGACTCCTTCAAACTCGTGGACTCCACCCCGGGCCACGTGCTGATCGAGGTCGTGCTGCACTCGGGCAAGAACCGCATCGTCCGGCGCCTCTTCGACGCCGTCGGTTTCCCGGTCCTCCGGCTGGTCCGCGTGAAGGTCGGCCCCATCGGCCTGGGCGACCAGCGCCAGGGCAGCATCCGCAACCTCGGCAAGCAGGAAGTCGGCCACCTGCTGGCATCCGTAGGGCTGTAGGCATGTCCGCCTTTCGCACCCACGGCCGCGGCCACCTCAACGGTCCGGTGGTGGTCGTAGGGACCGGGCTCCTCGGCACCAGCATCGGGCTGGGGCTGCGGGGCCGCGGAGTGGCAGTCTTCCTCTCCGACCCTTCGCCCACCAACCAGGCCGTCGCCGTCGACATCGGCGCCGGTCTGCCGTTGGCGCGCCTTGACGGCGAGCAGCCGGAACTCGTGGTGGTCGCCGCCCCGCCGGACGTCACGGCCGACGTCGTGGAACGCGCCCTCGCGGACTTCCCGGAGTCAACGGTCGTGGACATCGCCAGCGTGAAGGCCGGGATCCAGGCCGAGCTCCGCGCCCGCGGCGCCGACCTCAGCCGCTACGTGGGCACCCACCCCATGGCGGGCCGCGAAAAG
>NZ_AUPJ01000056.1:2177-15194 GCF_000427315.1 Arthrobacter sp. TB 26 | reverse complement strand
CCCGTCGCGGCCCGCGGCGAACTCTTCACCTCCATGCCATGGGTCCTGTGCCCCTCGGAGGAGACACAACCCCAGGCCCTCCAGGCTGCGCGCGCGCTGGCCGCGGACCTCGGCGCAATTGTCTCCGAATTTGGGGCCGAGGAGCACGACGAGGCCGTGGCGCTCGTCTCGCATGTTCCGCAGGTGGTCTCCTCGCTCGTGGCCAGCCGGCTGCAGGGCACGCCCCTGCATGCGCTGTCCCTCGCCGGCAACGGGCTGCGGGACGTCACCCGGATCGCGGCCAGTGATCCGACCCTGTGGGTGCAGATCCTCGGCGCGAACGCGGAGAAGGTCGTGGAGATCCTGCACGGCGTCCGCGAGGACCTCAACCGTGTCATCGGCACGCTCGAGGACCCGACTGCACCCGGTGCCCGGCTGGACCTTGCCCAGCTGATCAGCGAAGGCAACGCCGGCCAGTCCCGCATCCCGGGCAAGCACGGCGGACCCCCGCAGGCCTACTCCTGGCTGACGGTCCTGGTCGACGACACACCCGGACAGATCGCCCGGCTCCTGACGGAGATCGGCGAGATCGGCGTCAACCTCGAGGACCTCCGCCTGGACCACTCCTCGGGCCAGAACGTGGGCATGGTGGAAATCTCCGTCCTGCCGAACAAGCACGAACTGCTCATCGAAGCCCTCAACGACCGCGGATGGCGGGTACTCCAGTAATGACCCAGGAACTTATCGCAACCGTGGACGTCCTCCGCCCCGGAAAAAGCCTTGTCGTAGCCATCGACGGGCCGTCCGGATCGGGCAAGTCCAGCGTCAGCAAAGAGGTGGCACGCCGGCTCAAGCTGGCCTACCTCGACACCGGCGCCATGTACCGTGCCTTGACCTGGTTCTGCCTGGACAACGGCACGGACCTGGACGACGGCGCCGCCGTCGAGGCTGCCTCCAGGAGCCTGCCGCTGGAAATCAGCACGAGCCCGCTGGAGGAATACGTCCGGGTCGGCGGCGCCGATGTCACGCTCGCGATCCGCGAGCCGTCGATATCCGCCGCCGTCAGCGCCGTCGCCACCACCCTCGGCGCCCGCACCGAACTGATCCGCCGGCAGCGCGAGCTGATCGAAAAGCACCACCGCCGCATGGTGGTTGAAGGACGGGACATCACTACCGTCGTCGCGCCCCATGCCGAAGTGCGGATGCTGCTCACCGCGAGCGAAGAGGCGCGCCTGCGCCGCCGGGGCATCCAGCTCGGCGGCAGCCAGAACGCCGAACAGCTCGCGGCCCAGGTAACGGAACGGGATGCGAAGGACTCGACCGTGGTGAACTTCACCCGGGCCGCCGACGGCGTGGTGACGCTGGACTCCTCGGAGCTCGACTTCGCCGGGACCGTCGACGCCGCGCTCAGCATCGTGACCGGCATCGTCAACCACCAGGCGCTCAACCGTGACTGACTCCGCACAGCAGAAGCAGCAGTCGGTCCGGGCTCCGGCCCTGCCCTTGCCCCGGGTGCCGGCCCGCTGGACAACCCTCTGGAGCCGGCCCGTGGGCTGGATCCTGGACCACGTCCTCTACCGGACCTCGGTCACGGGGCGGTCGAACGTCCCGGCGACCGGTCCGGTGATCTTCGCCGGCAACCACATCAGCTTTCTGGATGGACCTGTGATGTTCGGGGCATCCCCGCGTGCCATGCACATCCTGGTCAAGAAGGAAATGTTCACCGGCTTCCTGGGCCGGGTTCTCCGGGCCTCCGGCCAGCTGGCGGTGGACCGCGCGGGCGACCGGGCGGCCCTCCTCACGGCCAAGAGCGTGCTCGACGCCGGACGGTGCGTCGGCATCCTCCCCGAAGGCACGCGGGGCAGTGGCGAAGCCTCCGCCATCAACAAGGGGGTCGCGTGGCTCGCGCTGAACTCCGGCGCGACCGTGGTCCCCGTCGCCATCCTCGGTACCCGGGCCGGCGGCGAACACCTCGACGCCGTTCCACGGCTGCGCCGCCGGCTGCACGTCAGCTTCGGCGGAGCCCTCAACGTCAGCCGCAGGCCCGGCGAGACCGGGCGTGTTTCAATGGACAGGGCCGGAACCGAGATCCGCGCCGCGCTGGCGCGCCATGTCCAGGACTCGATCCAAAGAACAGGGCAGCCCTTGCCCGACGCGGATTCCCCGCAAGAACGTCATGAAGCAGTAGCCGGGACGCCGGCAGATCACCCCATAAGGAAAGTGCAATGAGCGATACGACTCAAACCTCCGGCCAATTTGGCGCCGGCGAAGACGAATACACGCCCACCGGCACGGACCAGGTGGCCGAGCACCTCGCCGCCCTGGACGACGATGAGGCAGAGCTCCGCGCGGCCTCCCTTCGGGCCGGCCTGGACGACTACGAGCTGGACGAAGAGGACGCCGCCCTCCTGAGCGGCGAGTACGACGACGAGGATTTCGACGGCCCCGTCAAGCTTGATCCGGTCCTGGCCATCATCGGCCGTCCCAACGTCGGCAAGTCCACCCTGGTGAACCGCATCCTCGGCCGCCGCGAAGCCGTAGTGGAAGACACTCCCGGCGTCACGCGCGACCGTGTGATGTACTCGGCCACCTGGAACGGCCGGAACTTCACGGTCGTCGACACCGGCGGCTGGGAGCACGATGCCCGCGGCATCCATGCCCGCGTCGCCGAGCAGGCCGAGATGGCCGTGGAACTTGCCGACGCCGTCCTGTTCGTGGTCGACTCCGCCGTTGGCGCCACGGCCACGGACGAGGCCGTCGTGAAAATGCTCCGCAAGTCCAAGAAGCCGGTCATCATGGTGGCCAACAAGGTGGATGACTTTGCGCAGGAAGCCGACTCGGCAACGCTCTGGGGCCTCGGTTTCGGCGAGCCGTACCCGGTCTCGGCACTGCACGGCCGGGGCGTCGCCGACCTCCTGGACCATGTTATGGACACTCTTCCCGAGTACTCCACGATCGAAGGCCTGGAGCGCTCCGGCGGTCCGCGGCGCATCGCCCTGATCGGGCGTCCGAACGTGGGCAAGTCCTCGCTGCTGAACAAGCTGGCCGGTTCCGAGCGCGTTGTCGTGGACAACACCGCCGGCACCACGCGTGACCCGGTCGATGAGTTCATCGAACTCGGCGGCCGCACCTGGCGTTTCGTGGATACCGCCGGTATCCGCCGCCGCCAGCACATGGCGCAGGGCGCCGACTTCTACGCCTCGCTGCGGACGCAGAGCGCCCTCGAAAAGGCGGAGGTCGCCGTCGTGCTCCTCGCGGTGGACGAAGTGCTCAGCGAACAGGACGTCCGCATCCTGCAGCTGGCCATCGAATCCGGCCGTGCCCTGGTTCTTGCGTTCAACAAGTGGGACCTGCTGGACGACGAACGCCGCACCTACCTCGAACGTGAAATCGAGCAGGACCTGGCCCACGTGGCATGGGCACCGCGGGTCAACATCTCGGCCAAGACCGGCTGGCACAAGGACAGGCTCGTCCCTGCCCTGGACACCGCGCTCGAAAGCTGGGACAAGCGCATCGCCACCGGCCGGCTCAACGCCTTCCTGGGCGAACTCGTTGCAGCGCACCCGCACCCGGTCCGCGGCGGCAAGCAGCCCCGCATCCTCTTCGGCACCCAGGCCTCGAGCCGTCCGCCGAAGTTCGTACTCTTCACCACCGGGTTCCTGGACCCGGGGTACCGCCGCTTCATCGCCCGCCGGCTCCGCGAAACCTTCGGGTTCGAGGGCACGCCGATCGAGGTCAACATGCGTGTCCGGGAAAAGCGCGGCAAGAAGCGTTAATTCCGGGCGCGCCCGCCGAGGGAAAAAGTTTCCGTGACATGCTGAAAGTGTCACGGGCACCCTCCGGAATCGTGTAAGCTTTTGGAGGTGGTTCGGCCGGACTGCTCAGATGATATTCCTTGGCTACACCAGAGGATGGCATCATGAGCGGAGAACGGCGGAACTGACGGGCTGTAGCGCAGCTTGGTAGCGCACTTGACTGGGGGTCAAGGGGTCGCAGGTTCAAATCCTGTCAGCCCGACCAACAGAAAGTACCCCGCCATTCCTGACAAGGGAAGGGCGGGGTTTTCTGTTTCCCCGGCACTGGTCTCCGGACACGCCAGGGCAATGACGCCTATTTCAGGAAGCGCGATGTCCGGCGGTCGGCCAGGATCTTCCCGTGCGTCTGGCAGCCCGGACAGTACTGCAGGGCCGTGTCCGCGAAGGACACCTCCCGGACGGTGTCGCCGCACACCGGGCACGCCTCACCGGCCCGGCCGTGGACCCGCATGTGCTCCCGCTTGGTGTCCTTGAGTTCACTGGGCGGTTTGCCGCCGGCCTCCCGCAGGGCTGTCCCGAGGATGCTGTGGATTGCGTCGTAGAGACGTTGGACGGACTCCCGGTCCAGCGACCTGGCCATGGCGAAAGGTGATGTCCTGGCTGCGTGCAGGATCTCGTCGCTGTAGGCGTTCCCGATGCCGGCAATCACGCTCTGGCTCCGCAGGACGCCCTTGATTTGTTGGGAACTGGCACCAAGGATCCCCGCCAGGGCCTCGACGTCGAACCCGGGGCTGAACGGATCCGGTCCCAGCGCGGCGATCCCGGGGACCTCGTGCGGATCCGCGACCACATAGACCGCCAGGCTCTTCCTCGTGCCGGCCTCGGTCAGGTCCAGGCGCAGCGGGCCGGAGGCACTGGAAAACGACAGCCGCGCCGCAATGTATCCCTTGCCCATTTTCAATGGGGTGTCCGTGGGCGCCTCGGTGAAGCGGACCCAGCCGGCCCTCGCCAGATGGAAGACAAAACACAGCCCGTCGGCGTCCAGGCTGACGAACTTGCCGAAGCGGCGCACCCCGGTCACAGTCCTGCCCTCCAACCGGGAGAACGGGGGATCCGCGGTCTTGAGCACCGCGAAGGAGACGATCTGGACCTTCGTGACAGCAGCGCCGAGGAGGTGCCGCGCCAGGAAGTCCGTCAGGGCCGCCACTTCGGGAAGCTCGGGCATTGCCTAGCCGATACCGGCGTGTTCCGTCATGGCCCCATCATGCCAGAGTCCTCCCCGGGTCCGGCCGGATATGCCTATACTTTCAGCGGCGGACAGTTCAGGTGACCGCCGCCGCTATTGGTGATTGACCCGATGAAAGGCCCGTCATGAGCATCATTCCCGAAGAGCTGTCCTACACCGCAGAACACGAGTGGGTTTCTGCCCCGAACGCCGACGGTGTCGTGCGCGTGGGCATCACTGATTTTGCCCAGGACGCCCTGGGGGACGTCGTCTATGCCCAGATGCCGGAGGCGGGTACCACGGTCAAGGCAAACGACGTCGTTGGCGAGGTCGAGTCCACCAAAAGCGTCAGCGACATCTACGCCCCGGTTTCCGGTGAGGTTGTATCCCGCAACGAGGCCCTGGACACCGATTCCGCCCTGATCAATTCGGATCCCTATGGCGAGGGATGGCTGCTGGAAATCAAGCTGGCGGAAGCCGACGCGATCGAGTCGCTCCTCAGTGCATCGGAGTACGAACAACAGGTAGGCTAAAGCAAAGCCTATTCGGGCCGGGTCGTTGGAACAGCCGTTGGGAGACCAGCCACCCAACGCCCCGCCGAAGGGCTGAATCCCGGATTGGCACGGCTTTTCCGGACGGCATGCGTTGTTTGCAGGGGGGACACCTGCAGCGAATGGAGGAATCAATGTTTGGGCACGAACGCAACAACACCGGTGACGGTTATGGCACGGGTGGAGTGAAGGCTTCGGAGACCACGTCGATCAACCTCACGCCGGTCCGCGATGAACCCACCATCACCCCGAAACTTTCGGTAGAGGAGCGGGCCGCCGTTGAGGCGCTGCCGTATGGCTCTGCCCTGCTGGTGGCCCACAGCGGTCCCAACACGGGCGCCCGCTTCCTGCTTGACACGGACATCACGACGGCGGGCCGGCACCCTGACGCCGACATCTTCCTCGACGACGTCACGGTTTCCCGCCGGCACGTGGAGTTCCGCCGCACGGCGCGCAGCTTCGAAGTCGTGGACACCGGAAGCCTGAACGGCACCTACGTGAACAACGACCGCGTCGACGGCGTCGAACTGAAGTCCGGCAACGAAGTGCAGATCGGGAAGTTCCGCCTCACCTTCTACCTGAGCCCTGCCCGCGCAGCAGGCAACGTCTGATTCCGGAGCAGTTGCCTGTGGCCATGGCACAAGCGGAACGGCGCGGACCCCAGGTTCTGAACATCGGGGAAGTCCTGGCTCAGCTGAGCGACGACTTTCCCAGCATGACCGCGTCAAAAATCCGGTTCCTTGAGGAAAAGGGACTGATCAACCCCCAGCGGACCCCTGCCGGCTACCGCCAGTACGCCGAGAACGACGTCGAACGGCTGCGCTTCGTACTGGCCCTCCAGCGGGACCAGTACCTGCCGCTGAAGGTGATCAAGGACTACCTCGACGCGATCGACCGCGGTGAACGCCCCGACAACCTTCCTCCCGGCGTCACGGTCTCGCCGCGGATTGTCTCCGAGGAGTTCGCATCCGAACTGCAGAACCGGGTCCGAAGGCTCAGTGAAGAACAGCTCCGGGCCGAGTCCGGCGCCAGCGTGCCGCTGGTTGAATCGCTCCTGAGCTTCGGCCTGATCGGCCACGTCAACGGAAAATTCGATGAGCACGCCCTCCAGGTGGCGCGCGCCTGCGTCCAGCTGGAGAGCCACGGCCTGGAACCACGGCACCTGCGGCCGTTCCAGGCAGCTGCCGAGCGCGAGTTCGGGCTGGTGGAGCGTGCGGTGTCCACCCTGACGTCCCGCAAGGATGCCGCTTCCCATGCCCGTGCCGCGGAGGCCGCCCGGGAGATCAGCGAGCTGTGCCTGACGCTGCACCGGGCCCTGGTCCAGGACCGCATCTCGAGGATGGACATCTGATGATTGAGGTGGAAATTGTAGGCGTGCGCATTGAACTGCCGTCCAACCAGCCGCTCGTCCTGCTCAAGGAGATCCACGGGGAGCGGCACGTGCCGATCTGGATCGGCACCCCCGAGGCCAGCGCCATCGCCCTGGCCCAGCAGGGGGTCGTGCCCCCGCGCCCCATGACGCACGACCTGCTGGTCGACGTCGTCGAATCCCTCGGCCACACGATCGTCAGCGTCAACATTGTGGCCGTGGAGGACAACATCTTCTACGGGCAGCTCCAATTCGAGAACGGGACCACGGTCAGTTCCCGGGCCTCCGATGCCCTGGCCCTGGCCCTCCGCGCCAAGTGCCGGATCTGGTGCGCCGACGCCGTGATGGAAGAGGCCGGCGTCCGGATCACCGAACACGACGAGGGCGAAGACACCCACCCGGGTCCTGCCGTCGACGAAGAAGGGGAGCTGCGGCGGTTCCGGGAGTTCCTCGACGACGTGGAACCTGAGGATTTCGCAGGCTGAGGTCACGTTAAGGTTAAAGTCGAGGATGAAAGTTTCGACACGCCCCGGCAATACCTCGAACGTCTTTGACCTTGGGCCCCGGCAGGCCTAACGTCAGAAGTACAAGTTCCCATTGCACGCAACAGCCGCTCAGGTCACACTGGAAAGTGCAGCCCCGGCAGAATTACACGGATGAATTTTATCCGCCCGTGTGTTGTTTAGCCAGGCATGACCGGTTGTTGCTGCATTTTCCGCAGGGGAGCCATGACAAGGAGGATCCACGTGAGTCCGAAAGGCGAAGCAGGCGAGCTCAAGCAGCCCTCGGCGGCTGGTGTGGCCGTGCCCGCCAGCGGTGCCCAAGGCCTGCTGTTCACCGAGGATCTTCCCGTCCTGGACGAGGATGCGGGCTACCGTGGCCCCACGGCCTGCAAGGCTGCCGGCATCACCTACAGGCAGCTGGACTACTGGGCACGCACCGGGCTGGTGGAGCCCGCCGTCCGCGGCGCCGCCGGCTCAGGCTCCCAGCGACTTTATGGCTTCCGCGACATCCTGGTCCTGAAAGTGGTCAAGCGCCTGCTCGACACGGGCGTATCACTCCAGCAGATCCGCACCGCCGTCGAACACCTCCGGGAGCGCGGCGTCGAGGATCTTGCGCAGATCACCCTGATGAGCGACGGCGCCAGCGTCTACGAATGCACCTCGGCGGACGAAGTGATCGACCTCGTCCAGGGCGGACAGGGCGTCTTCGGCATCGCCGTCGGCCGTGTCTGGCGTGAAGTGGAGGGCAGCCTCGCGGCCCTTCCCAGCGAACACGCCAGCGACCAGTCGTTCCCCGACGATGAACTCAGCAAGCGCCGGGCCACCCGCAAGATCGGCTGACACCGCCCAACAACAGCACCTACGCCCCAGACAGCAACGCGGGGTCAGTTAGCGTCCATCACGGCATGCCGGATAGGCGCTAACTCGCGTTGTTTTCGTTTTGGGGTTCCCGGGGTGGCGGGACGTGCTCAGCGGTGGATGCGGTCCCGGACCGGGGTGGCGGCCGGCCGGCTGTCCGTGTGCAGCAGGTTCGCCAGGAGGGCATCGAACAGCGCGGCGGCGCTCTTGGCCGACTCGCCGGGCCAATGGTGGATGGAGTGGGCTGCGCCTTGGATCTGCTGCCAGTTGGCCTGCTCCGGGATGTGCGGGGAGAGCAGCAGCTCGCCGAACATCGATTCCATCTCAGCGAGCCGGAAAGTGTGCTCGGCGGAACCGGACCGCACGCGGTTGGCGACAATGCCGGCGGGGGAGAGGTTCGGGGCGAATTCCTGGCGGAACAGCTGGATGGCGCGCATGGTGCGTTCCGTACCGGCAACCGAGAAGAGTCCCGGTTCGGCGACGAGAACGACTTTGTCGCTGGCGGACCAGGCCATCCGGGTGAGCCCGTTCAGGGAGGGCGGGCAATCCACGAGGACCAGCTCGTACTGCTCCGCACCGGCCAGCACCGTGGAGAGCCGGCGGAGGTCGCGGCGGCCCAGGTCGGGGCGGTCGTAGATGCCGGTGTAGGCCGAGCCGACGGCCACATCCAGGATGGGGGCCGCCAGGCCTGCGGGAGCGCCGCCGTTGGCGGACGCCCGTTCCACCCAGCCGCTGGGGACGACGTTCTCGGCCAGGCGTGCCCGCCGGGGAGCTTTAAGCATCCGGCCGATGTCCTGCTGGTCTCCCGGCCGGGCTCCCAGGGCCGTGCTCGCATCGGCGTGGGGGTCAAGGTCGACGACGAGGGTGGGGATGCCGGCGGCCAGGGCCGCGGACGCCAATCCGGTGGTCACCGATGTCTTGCCGACACCGCCTTTGAGGCTGCTGATGCTGACTACTTGCACTTGAAAAACCAATACCTAACGCCGGTTGCCGGGACGGGGTCCTGCCGGCTCCTGCGTTCTCCGGAGCCGGGGCGTGCATGCGCCACCCACCTCCTCATCATATGTTGCCGGCCCGCCGAAACCTGTCTCATCGGGTGCCCGGGGCGGCAGATCATGGATAAGCTGCAATCGGGGCCGGAACCGCCCCTGCTGGATCCACATGCCAGACGTACGTGCCTGATCCGGCATACGTGACGCGCGTCGCTGTGACGGTCGCCACAATAATTTGTGTTTGCCCGTCCGGTTCTTAGACACTGTGACGAATTACCGATACACCCGCGATGATGCAGGAGAAGTATGTTTTCGAAGATTCTGGTGGCCAATCGCGGCGAAATTGCGATCCGTGCCTTCCGCGCCAGCTACGAGCTGGGCGCCAAGACTGTTGCTGTCTTCCCGAACGAGGACCGCAACTCCATCCACCGCCAGAAGGCCGACGAGGCATATCTGATTGGTGAAGAGGGCCACCCCGTCCGGGCTTACCTCGACGTCGACGAGGTAGTGCGCGTGGCCAAGGAATCCGGGGCCGACGCCATCTACCCCGGCTACGGATTCCTCTCCGAAAACCCTCGGCTGGCACGGGCCGCCGCGGAAGCCGGCATCACGTTCGTTGGGCCGCCGGCCGAGGTGCTGGAACTTGCCGGCAACAAGGTTGCCGCCCTGGAGGCCGCTCGCAAGGCCGGCGTCCCGGTGCTGAAATCCAGTCAGCCCTCGAAAGACGTCGACGAACTCATCGCAGCCGCGGACGTGATTGGCTTCCCCATCTTCGCCAAGGCTGTCGCCGGCGGCGGCGGCCGCGGCATGCGCCGCGTCGACACTCGCGAGGCCCTTCCCGAAGCGCTGCAGGCCGCCATGCGCGAAGCCGACGCGGCCTTCGGCGACCCCACCATGTTCCTGGAGCAGGCCGTCCTGCGTCCCCGCCACATCGAGGTCCAGATCCTGGCCGATGCGGAGGGCAACGTCATGCACCTCTTCGAGCGGGACTGTTCCATCCAGCGCCGCCACCAGAAGGTCATCGAGATCGCGCCGGCACCGAACCTGGACGAAGGCATCCGGCAGGCGCTCTACCGCGACGCCGTGAAGTTCGCCAAGGCGCTGAACTACGTCAACGCCGGCACCGTGGAATTCCTCGTCGACACCGTGGGCGAGCGTAAGGGCCAGCACGTCTTCATCGAAATGAACCCCCGGATCCAGGTCGAGCACACCGTCACCGAGGAAGTCACCGACGTCGACCTCGTCCAGGCTCAACTGCGGATCGCCGCGGGTGAGACCCTTGCGGACCTGGGCCTCTCCCAGGAGACCGTCCAGCTCAAGGGTGCCGCCCTGCAGTGCCGCATCACCACGGAGGACCCGGCCAACGGCTTCCGGCCCGACGTCGGCAAGATCACCGGCTACCGCTCGGCCGGCGGCGCCGGTGTACGGCTCGACGGCGGCACCGTCTACTCCGGTGCGGAGATCAGCCCGCACTTCGACTCGATGCTGGTCAAGCTGACCTGCCGTGGCCGCGAATACCCGGCCGCGGTGGCCAGGGCGCGGCGTGCCCTCGCCGAGTTCCGTATCCGCGGGGTCTCCACCAACATCTCCTTCCTGCAGGCCGTCCTGGACGACGCCGACTTCATCGCCGGCAACGTGGCCACCTCGTTCATCGACGAACGTCCCGAGCTGCTCAAAGCCCGGGTCTCCGCGGACCGCGGCACCAAGCTGCTCACCTGGCTCGCGGAAGTCACTGTGAACAAGCCCAACGGCGAGCTCACGGTCCACAGCGATCCCGCCGCCAAACTCCCCGCCCTGGACGACGCCGCTGCGCAGCCGGGCTCCCGCCAGCGGCTGCAGGAGCTGGGGCCGGACGGCTTCGCGCAGGCTCTGCGCGCGCAGGATGCGGTCGCCGTCACGGACACCACGTTCCGTGATGCCCACCAGTCGCTGCTCGCCACCCGGGTCCGCACCCGCGACCTCGTGGCAGCAGGTCCGGCAGTGTCCAAGCTCCTCCCGGAACTGCTTTCCGTCGAGGCCTGGGGCGGTGCCACGTACGACGTCGCCCTGCGCTTCCTCGGTGAGGACCCCTGGGACCGGCTCGCGGCGCTGCGCAAGGCCCTCCCGAACGTCTGCCTGCAGATGCTCCTTCGCGGCCGCAACACAGTCGGCTACACCCCGTACCCGGAGGAGGTCACGGTGGCGTTCGTCAACGAGGCCGCCGCGACCGGCATCGACATCTTCCGCATCTTCGATGCACTCAACGACGTCAACCAGATGGCTCCGGCCATCCGCGCCGTCCGCGAGACCGGAACCGCCGTCGCGGAGGTGGCCCTCTGCTACACCGCTGACATGCTGGACCCGAACGAGACGCTCTACACCCTCGACTACTACCTGGAGCTGGCGCAGAAGATCGTCGACGCCGGCGCACACATCCTGGCGATCAAGGACATGGCCGGCCTGCTGCGCCCCGCCGCCGCTGCCCGCCTCGTGACCGCCCTGCGCGAACGCTTCGACCTCCCGGTCCACCTGCACACCCACGACACCGCCGGCGGGCAGCTGGCAACACTGCTGGCAGCCGTCGACGCCGGAGTGGACGCCGTGGACGTGGCCTCCGCCTCGCTGGCCGGCACCACCAGCCAGCCCTCAGCCTCCGCGCTGGTGGCAGCCCTGGCCCACACACCCCGCGACACCGGCCTGAGCCTGGCCAATGTCTGCGCCCTGGAACCATACTGGGAGGCCGTCCGGCGCGTCTACGCCCCGTTCGAGTCCGGACTTCCGGGCCCCACGGGCCGGGTCTACCAGCACGAAATCCCCGGCGGCCAGCTCTCCAACCTGCGCCAGCAGGCGATTGCGCTCGGCCTCGGTGAGCGGTTCGAGGCCATCGAGGACATGTACACCGCAGCGGACCGGATCCTCGGCCGGCTTGTGAAGGTCACCCCGTCTTCCAAGGTCGTCGGCGACCTCGCCCTGCACCTCGTGGGACTCAACGCCGATCCCGCAGACTTCAACGAGAACCCGCAGAAGTACGACATCCCGGACTCCGTGATCGGTTTCCTGTCCGGTGAGCTGGGCGATCCTCCCGGAGGCTGGCCGGAACCGTTCCGCACCAAGGCCCTGCAGGGCCGCACGGTCAAGGTCCGCGACGTCGAGCTCAGCGCCGAGGACAGCGCCGCACTCACGTCAGACTCCAAGACCGTGCAGCAGACACTCAACCGGTTGCTCTTCGCCGGGCCCACCAAGGACTACCAGAAGAGCGTGGAGTCCTACGGCAACCTCTCGGTCCTGGACACCCGCGACTACCTGTTCGGGCTGCAGCGCGGTGCCGAGCACGAGATCGAACTCGAGAAGGGCGTCCGCCTGATCGCCTCACTCGAGGCCGTCTCCGAACCGGACGAGAAGGGCATGCGCACCGTGATGTGTACGCTCAACGGCCAGTCCCGCCCGGTGGTGGTCCGTGACCGTTCCGTCGTCAGCAACGTCAAGGCGGCGGAACGTGCCGACGCCTCCCAGCCCGGCGAGGTGGCCGCACCGTTTGCCGGCGCCGTCACCCTGACCGTCAAGGCCGGCGAGGCGGTCCAGGCCGGCGACACTGTCGCCACGATCGAGGCCATGAAGATGGAAGCGTCCATCACGACGCCGGTGGCGGGCACCGTCTCGCGCCTCGCCGTCGGCGCGATCGAACAGGTCCAGGGCGGAGACCTGCTGCTCGTCGTCGAGTAGCGGCCACCAAGCGACAAGCACCACAGCACGACAAATAAGGAGGGTCCTTCCGGCCGAGGCTGGAAGGACCCTCCTCCTTTAAG
>NZ_AUPJ01000056.1:0-2167 GCF_000427315.1 Arthrobacter sp. TB 26 | reverse complement strand
CGGGCCGTACGTGACCCCGCGTTGCTGTGGTGCTGCCTAGACCTGGGTGGGACGCGGGGCGCCGTACATCTCCTCGATGACGTTCTCGAAGTCCTTCATCACCTGGGCGCGCTTGACCTTCATCGACGGCGTCAGGTGCCCGGACGCCTCCGTGAAGTCGGCCGGGACGATCCGGAACGACTTGATGGCCTCGGCCTGGGATACCGACTGGTTGGCGCCGTTGATGAGTTCCTGCACCGCGGCCTTGACCACCGGGTTGTCAGTGGCTTCGGCCAGGGTCGTTGAGGCGGGCAGCCCGTGGCGGTGCAGCCAGCCGGGCAGGGCCTCCTCGTCGAGGGTGACCAGCGCGCCGATGAAGGGCCGGTTGTCGCCCACCACAAGCACCTGCGAGACCAGCGCGTCGGCGCGGATCTGGTCCTCCAGGAGCGCCGGAACGACGTTCTTGCCGCTGGCCGTGACGATGATTTCCTTCTTGCGTCCCGTGATGGTCAGGAAGCCCTGCTCATCCAGCTGTCCGATGTCTCCGGTCCGGAACCAGCCATCCGCAAAGGACTCAGCGGACAGGTCCTCACGCTTGTAGTAGCCGCGCATGACGCACACGCCCTTGGCGAGGATCTCGCCGTCGTCGGCGATTTTCACGGAGTTGCCCGGAATCGGGGCGCCGACGGTGCCGATCTTGATCAGGTCCGGTGTGTTCACGGTAACCGGGGCCGTGGTTTCGGTCAGCCCGTAGCCTTCCAGGATCTGCATGCCGATGCCCTGGAAGAAGTGGCCCAGCCGCTCGCCCAGCGGGCCGCCGCCGGAGACGGCGTGGGCCACCTCGCCGCCCATGGCCGCGCGGAGCTTGCCGTAGACGAGCTTGTCGAAGAGGGTGTGCTTGAGCTTCAGGCCCAGGCCGATCCTGCCGGCCTGGCGGGCGCGGGAGAACTCGATGGCGGTGTCCGCGGCTCGATGGAAGATGGCGCCCTTGCCACCGTCCTCTGCCTTGGTGAGCGCCGAGTTGTAGACCTTCTCGAACACCCGCGGCACCGCGAGGATGAAGGTTGGTTTGTAGCTCTGCAGGTCCGGCAGGAGGTTCTTGATGTCCGGGGTGTGGGCCACCGTGACACCGGCGGCGACCGCGAGCACGGAAATGAACCGCGCGAACACGTGGGCGAGCGGCAGGAACATGATGGTCCGGGCCTGCTCGTGGACGATCTTGTTCAGTGACGTGGCCAGCGCGTTTTCGGAGAGTTCCACGAAGTTGCCGTGGGTCAGCTCGCAGCCCTTGGGACGTCCGGTGGTGCCGGAGGTGTAGATGATCGTGGCGAGGTCCTTGAGCGATGCGAGGCTGCGCCGTGCCTCCAGCTCCTCGTTGCTGACGGTCGCTCCGGCGGCGCGGACCTCGTCGAGGCCCGTGCCTTCGAGCTGCCAGACGTGGGCCAGGGCCGTGAGGCCTTCGGAGGTGGCGGCCTGCCGGATGATGTTCTCATGGTGGGCGGATTCGCCGAAGGCCGCGACGGCACCGGAATCACCCAGGTTCCAGGCGACCTGGGAGGGCGAGGAGGTCTCATAAATCGGCACGGAGACGGCACCGGCGAACCAGATGGCGAAGTCAACGAGGGCCCATTCGTACCGGGTGCGGGACATGATGCCAACCCGGTCGCCGGGCCCGACGCCGCTGGCCATCAGGCCCTTGGCGAGCAGGGAAACATCGGCCAGGAAATCGGTGGCCCGGACGTCCTGCCATTGTCCGGCCGCGTCGAGGCGGGAGAACAGGGCCGGGTTGGAGGTCTTTGCGGCCTGCCGCAGGACCAGGTCCGTGACGTTCGTTTCCGGGGGGACGTTGACTAGGGGCGGGACACTGATTTCTCGCACGTTAGCTCCTTTGATATCCATGGACCCGCGAGGGGTACGACTAACACTAGTATGCGGTCCGGGGCATGTGGGTTACACCACACCTACTGGCGAGTAACATACCGGTTTGGTAACCCGGCTGCCAAGCCCGAGGGGCGCGCCGGACCCCGTCCGGGGGTGCAGGCCGGCGGTGACCCCGGCCGGCCTCCCGGTGATGCGGCCTGTGCCGGGGCTCTGCGGCGAATAGGATAGGGAACCATGCACACACCAACACCGGGACAGCAGCCCGGCCCGTACCGCAGAACGGCCGCCTGGCGGCGCAGGACGCTGG
>NZ_AUPJ01000055.1 GCF_000427315.1 Arthrobacter sp. TB 26 | reverse complement strand
GGACAGGGTTTCCGGGAGCACCTGCGGCTGGGCCGCAAGGGCCTCGCCATCGGCGTGGACATTGGCGGCACCAAAGTGGCGGCCGGTGTGGTCGATGCGGAGGGCCGGATCCTTGCCCAGGCCAAGCGGTCCACTCCCGGCAACGACCCCCGCGCGGTCGAACAGGTCATCGTTGAGCTGGTCGAGGAGCTGGGCGAGGGCCACCGGATCTGGTCCGTCGGGATTGGCGCGGCCGGCTGGATGGACCTCGACGGCGGCACCGTGCTGTTCAGCCCGCACCTTGCGTGGCGCAACGAACCCCTCCGGGACAACCTGCAGCGGCTGCTCCGCCGGCCCGTGCTGTTGACCAACGACGCCGATGCCGCCGGCTGGGCGGAGTGGCGTTTCGGGGCCGGGCAGGGTCAAAACCGCCTGGTCTGCATCACCCTCGGAACCGGAATCGGCGGCGCCATGGTGATGGACGGCCGGCTGGAACGCGGACGGTTCGGTGTGGCCGGGGAATTCGGCCATCAAATCATCATGCCCGGCGGCCACCGCTGTGAGTGCGGCAACCGGGGCTGCTGGGAGCAGTACGCTTCCGGGAACGCCCTCGGCCGGGAGGCCCGGGAACTCGCGGCCGCCAACTCCCCGGTGGCCCAGGAACTGCTCAAAGCGGTGGACGGCCACGTGGAGCGCATCACCGGAGTGATTGTCACCGAACTGGCCAAGGCCGGGGACGCGACCTCCCGGGAGCTGCTCGAGGACGTCGGGGAGTGGCTCGGCCTGGGCCTCGCCAACCTCGCCGCCGCGCTGGATCCGGGCAAATTCGTGATCGGCGGCGGACTCTGCGACGCCGGCGAACTGCTGGTCGGGCCGGCACGGAAGGCCTTCGCCCGGAATCTGACGGGCCGCGGATTCCGGCCCGCGGCGGAAATCGAACTGGCCGCCCTTGGCCCGAACGCGGGCCTGATTGGTGCCGCGGACCTGTCCCGGGTCAGCAGCCGCATGCACAGCTAGATGCGGGCGCCGTCGTCGTGCTCGTCCTTCTCGCCCGGCAGCTTCATGATCAGGAAGACCACCGACGCCGCAAACGCCGCCACCATTGCGAGGATGGCCATCAGCGGGGCGGAGCGCCAGAACATCGCGGACATCACGAGCGCGACGGGACCCCCCACCGCACCCAGCCAGGCCAGCACCGTCTTCGGGTCGGCGCCTGCGAGGCTGGGAGGTTCCTCCGGCAC
>NZ_AUPJ01000054.1 GCF_000427315.1 Arthrobacter sp. TB 26 | reverse complement strand
GGGAGCTGCTGGAATGGCGCCGGATGTTTGATACCAAGCTGGTGGAGATCACCGATGACGGTTTTGCCGCCATCACCCGGCTGAAGGTCGACGACGCCGTGCTGGCCGGCGTTGAACGGCTCGGCTGGCGCCTCGTCATCGGGAGCCCCACCGAGCTCTCCGGCCTGGCGGAGGCTTACCAGCGGGCCTGGTCCCTGCGCGGCCGGGTTGTGGCCACCGGGCGCAGCGTCCGGGTTGATGAGGTGACGTGGTCCGTGGCCGGGCTGCTCGGCAAGGACGCGGGCGCCATGCTGGCAGCCCGGCTGCTCGCCCCCGTCCTGGCACTGGAGCCGGAGCGGCGGGACGCCCTGCTCGGCATCCTCCGCGCCTGGCTCGCCGAGAACGGCAGCTGGGATGCGACGGCCAAATCGACGGGCCTGCACCGCAACAGCATCCGCCGGCAGATCGGCATCCTCGCGGAGCTGCTGGAGCTTGATCTCAACCAGGCGCAGGCCCGGGCGGAACTCTGGATTGCCTTGCAGTACACGGACGAGCTGCCCGGGCTGCGGGCGTCGGCTCCGGCGTCCCCGGATTCCGGCACCCTCCTGCCCGTTCAGGTGCCCGTTCAGCTGCCCCAGGAGCGGTAGATCTCCGGCCGGAGATCCTCCAGATAGGCCACGTCCTGCCCGGCCGCCCCGGGCGCGGGCAGCTCGGCGAACAACAGCTCGGTCCCGGGCCCAGCCGACGCCAGGAGGCCGCCATCCGGGGCCGCGACGACGCTGCCGCCCAGGAAGTCACAGCCGTCCTCGGTCCCGGAGTGGTTGGCGTAGGCCACCGTCAGGTGGTTCTCCAGCGCCCGCGCCCTGACCAGCACCTGCGGCACGGCCTCAAAGCCCTCGCCGAGGGCGGTCGGGACGAGCAGCAGTTCAGCGCCGCGCAGCGCGGCGGCGCGGACGGACTCGGGAAACTCCACGTCGTAGCAGATCACCATGGACACCTTGACTCCGTGGAAGTTCACCACGCCGGGGCTGGCCACGGCCGGGACAAACGCCTGGCGTTCCTCCGGGCCGAAGAGGTGAACCTTGGCGTAGCTGAGGAGCTCGTCCCCGTGCTCGTCGACGAGGGTGGCCGTAATCTGCCACTCCCCTGCTGCGGTGACGGCGGGGAGGCTGTAGACCAGCGCGATGCCGTTCGTGCGGGCAATATCCGCCAGGGCCTGCCGGATCGTGGCAAGCGCCGCCGGGTCAAGCTCCGCCCGCAGCCGGAGGGGCGCATACCCCACCGGAAAGAGCTCCGGGGTGAGGAGCAGCTGGGCACCGGCCGCAGCAGCCGTTGCAGCGGCGGCATCCACCGCACCGCAATTGGCTTCGATGTCCAGCACGACGGCGTTCGCCTGCATCAGGGCCAGTAGCACCATTACCACCTCAGCATCCTTAGGGTCCGCCCTTGGCGGCGGGNCCCGCCCCTCCAGCCTAGCCACGCGGCGCCCACGCCGTCCCGGTGCATTTCCGCCCGGCCGCGGCGGCGGCAGTGCGGAACGCCCCGCACTCCCGCGCGGACTCCCCCTAAGACCCCACTGTCGGGCCCGGTAGCGGCCCGGCAGCGGACTTCCCCGTCCGCGTTGCGTTAACTTCTTGACTACAAGAGGCGAATGGGGCAATCTTCATTGCATGCCCTCACCAACGCGCTCAACGAGGAGCCGAACCAAGAACCCCGGATCACAATCCGCTCTCCGGCACCTGAACCAGCAGCGGATCATTGAATGCCTTCTCGCCGGGCCCTCCACGCAGGCCGAACTTGCCCGGCAGACGGGCCTCTCGACGGCCACGGTCTCCAACATCGTCAAGATCATGCAGGACGCCGGGCTGGCCTCCACCGAACCGATCACCAGCTCCGGCCGGCGGGCCCTGAACGTCCGGCTCAACAGCAACGGGGCCGTCGCCGTCGGCATCGACTTCGGCCGCCGGCACCTGCGCGTCGTCCTGGCCTCCCTCAGCTACCACGTCATCGCCGAGGAATCGGTCCTGCTCCCCCTGGGCCACCACGCCGAGGAGGGCATCAGCGCCGCCGTCGGACTGCTGGACCGGCTCCTGGCCGGCAGCGGCGTGGAACGCAGCGCGGTGGTCGGCGCCGGCGTCGGCATCCCGGGGCCCATCGACCGGCGCACGGGGACGGTGGCGCAGGGGGCGATCCTGCCCGAATGGGTGGGCATCAACATCCTGCAACGCCTCGAGGAAGCGCTGGATCTCCCCGTTTTCGTGGACAACGACGCCAACCTCGGCGCCCTGTCCGAGGTCACGTGGGGGCCCCATACCGGCATCAGCAACCTGATGTTCCTCAAGATCGGCTCCGGCATCGGCGCGGGCCTGATCCTCAACGGCATGCCCTATTACGGCAACGTGGGAATCACCGGCGAAATCGGCCATGCGACCATCCATGAGCACGGGCTGGTCTGCCGCTGCGGGAACCGCGGCTGCCTGGAGACCATCGCCTCGACGACCACCATGATCGAGCTCCTGAGCCGCGGCGAGGACAAGCCGCTGACCCCGGAGGACATCGTCCGCAAGGCCCTCGCCCGGGACTCCGCGACCCTGCGCGTGGTGGACGACGCCGGACTCGCCGTCGGACGCGCCCTCGGCAATGTGGCGAACCTGATCAACCCCGAAGTGATCGTGGTCGGCGGTCCGCTGGCGGGACTCGGGGAGCTCTTGCTGGACCCGATCCGCCGGGGCCTCGTCCGGCACGCGGTGCCCGTGATCGGCGAGACCACAACACTGACAATGTCCTCCCTGGGGAACCGCGCGGAGGCGCTCGGCGCCACCGCGCTGGTCTTCCAGCATGCCGGAATCCGGCGCGACTGAGGTTTTCGTTATCGGCCCGTTGCGTTAAAGACTTGACGACAAGGCCTGTGATCCAGTTTACTTTTCCATCAGACGGCCCTGCGGTTTGCAGGGGCGGACAACGAAGTCATGCATTGGAGGCGTAAGGGCAGATGACGTCCCTCAACACGCACAGCGATCCGATTATTCTTGAGATGCGCTCCATCACCAAAGAGTTCCCCGGCGTTAAAGCATTGGCCGAGGTGAACCTGCGGGTGAAGGCCGGTGAGATCCACGCGATCTGCGGTGAGAACGGCGCCGGAAAGTCGACCCTCATGAAGGTGCTCTCCGGGGTGTACCCGTTCGGCACCTACACCGGGGACATCGTCTACCAGAGCGAAGTCCAGCAGTTCAAGGACATCCGGGCCAGCGAGCACGCCGGCATCGTGATCATCCACCAGGAACTCGCACTGATCCCCGAGCTGTCCATCATGGAGAACATCTTCCTGGGCAACGAGCCCACCAAGCGCGGGGTGATCGACTGGGCCGAGGCCCGGGTCCGCTCCACCGAGCTGCTGGCACGCGTCGGGCTGCGTGAAGACCCGGAGACCCCGATCAAGGAAATCGGCGTCGGCAAGCAGCAGCTCGTCGAAATCGCCAAGGCCCTGAACAAGTCGGTGAAGCTGCTCATCCTCGACGAGCCCACGGCGGCCCTCAACGAATCCGATTCCCAGCACCTGCTGGACCTGATGCTCGGCCTGAAGGGCCGCGGCATCACCTCCATCATCATTTCCCACAAGCTGAACGAGATCGAGCAGATCGCGGACTCCATCACCATCATCCGCGACGGCAAATCGATCGAGACGCTGGACGTCAAGGCCGACGGCGTCGACGAGGACCGCATCATCAAGGGCATGGTGGGCCGGACCCTGGAATCCCGCTTCCCGGACCACGAGCCGAAGATCGGCGAGGTCTTCTTCGAGGTCAAGAACTGGAACGTGGGGCACCCGCAGGTCCAGGACCGCCTGGTCTGCAAGAACTCCAACTTCTTCGTCCGGCGCGGCGAGATCGTCGGCTTCGCCGGGCTGATGGGCGCGGGACGCACCGAGCTTGCCCGCTCCGTCTTCGGCCGCTCCTACGGCCGGTTCCTTTCCGGGCAGATTTACATGAACGGCAAGGAGATCGAGCTCAAGAGCGTCAAGCACGCCATCGACGCGGGCCTGGGCTACGTCACCGAGGACCGCAAGTCCCTGGGGCTGAACCTGCTCGATGACATCAAAGCCACCACGGTCTCGGCCAACCTCAAAAAGGTCAGCAAACACAACGTGATCGACGCCAACAAGGTTTTCACCGTCGCCGAGCAGTACCGCAAATCGCTGCGGACCAAGGCCCCGTCGGTGGAGGAGGGTGTCGCCAAACTTTCCGGCGGCAACCAGCAGAAAGTGGTGCTGGCGAAGTGGATGTTCACCGACCCTGAGCTGCTGATCCTGGACGAACCCACCCGCGGGATCGACGTCGGCGCCAAGTACGAGATCTACGGCATCATCCAGCAGCTGGCCAACCAGGGGAAAGGCGTCATCGTGATCTCCTCGGAACTGCCCGAGCTGCTGGGCCTCTCGGACCGCATCTACACCATCTTCGAAGGCGCCATCACCGGCGTGCTCAACAAGGACGAAGCAAGTCAGGAAAACCTTATGAAGCTCATGACCTCGGCACGCAAGACGGCCTGATCCGCTGGGGCCAGCTGCTCCGAAGACTCCGAACCCTCCGAACACTCCGGAAACAAGGACTGAAACAATGAACGCGCTCAAGAAGCTCTTTGGCGGCAATACCCGCCAATTCGGCATGATCTTCGCCCTGGTGGCCCTGATCATCTTCTTCCAGATTGCCACCGACGGCCGCACGCTCACCCCGGGCAACGTCATCAACCTCTTCAACGGCAACTCCTACATCCTGATCCTCGCCATCGGCATGGTCCTGGTCATCATTGCCGGCCACATCGACCTCTCCGTCGGCTCGGTAGCGGCGTTCGTGGGCGTCTGCGTGGCCCTCTTCATCCGGGACTGGGGCATTCCCTGGTACCTGGGTGTCCTCCTGGGGCTGCTGCTGGGCGTCCTGATCGGCGCCTGGCAAGGGTTCTGGACGGCCTACGTCGGCATCCCGGCGTTCATTGTCACCCTGGCCGGCATGCTGATCTTCCGCGGCGCCAACCAGTACGTCGGCAAGTCCAACACCATCCCGGTACCGGCCGACTTCCAGAAGATCGGCTCCGGCTACCTGCCCGAGATCGGTCCCCCCACCGGCTACAACAACCTCACCCTGCTGCTGGGCCTGCTCGGCGCGGCGTTCGTGATCTTCAGTGAGATCCGTTCCCGCCGCAACGCCAAGGCCCTCGGCGCCGAGGTACCCGAGGCCTGGGTCAGCATCACCAAGCTGGTCCTGATCTGCGGCGCCATCCTCTACGCGACGTACCTGTTCGCCACCGGCCGGCCGGGGACGTCCTTCCCGATCCCGGGCCTGATCCTGGCAGCCCTCGTGCTCATCTACGGCTTCATCTCCTCCAAGACCGTCATCGGCCGCCACATCTACGCGGTCGGCGGCAACCGGCACGCCGCAGAGCTCTCCGGCGTCCAGTCCAAGAAGGTCAACTTCCTGGTCATGATGAACATGTCCGTCCTGGCCGGCCTCGCCGGCATGATCTTCGTCGGCCGTTCCACCGCGTCAGGACCGTTCGACGGCGTCGGCTGGGAACTGGACGCCATCGCGGCCGTGTTCATCGGCGGCGCCGCCGTCACCGGCGGCGTCGGCACCGTGATCGGCTCGATCGTCGGTGGCCTGGTCATGGCCGTGCTGAACAACGGCCTGCAGCTCCTCGGCGTCGGCGCCGACCTCACCCAGATCATCAAGGGCCTGGTGCTCCTGATCGCCGTCGCGTTCGACGTCTACAACAAGACCCAGGGCAAGAAATCGATCATTGGCCTGATGTTCAAGAACTTCGGCCGCGGCAGCGAGCTGAAGCCCGACGAGACCACATCCACCAAAGAGGTCATCTCCAAGGGCGCCTAGTTCGCTCCCCGATCCGTTCCCTGTCCTCATTTCTCCGAGTTTCCGCACCATCTAAAGAAAGTGAACCAAGCAATGCGAATGATTGGTAAAGCAGGAAAGGCAGCAGCAATCGCTGCTATTGCGGCACTGGCGCTGACAGCCTGCGGCCGCAGCGACACCGGCACCACCGGCGGTTCCTCCTCCGGCGGGGAAGCGTTCCCGAAGGACTCCATGATCGGCGTCGCGCTCCCGCAGAAGACCAGCGAAAACTGGGTCCTGGCGGAAAAGCTCTTCAACGACGGCCTCAAGTCCGCCGGCTTCAAGCCGGACGTACAGTTCGCCAACGGCGGCGTGTCCGAACAGCAGAACCAGATCAGCGCCATGATCACCAAGGGTGCCAAGGTCATCATCGTCGGCGCCATCGACGGTGCGCAGCTGGGTACCCAGCTGCAGCAGGCCAAGGAATCCGGCGCCACGATCATCGCGTATGACCGTCTGCTCCTGAACACCGCCAACGTGGACTACTACGTGGCGTACGACAACTTCAAGGTCGGTGAACTCCAGGGTCAGGCACTGCTGGACGGCATGAAGGCCAAGAAGCCGTCCGGCCCGTACAACATCGAACTGTTCGCCGGTTCCCCCGATGACGCCAACGCGAAGGTCTTCTTCGACGGCGCCATGAGCATCCTGAAGCCGAAGATCGACGACGGCACCCTCAAGGTGCTCTCCGGCCAGACGACGTTCGAACAGGCCGTGACCCAGGGCTGGAAGGCAGAGAACGCGCAGCGTCGTGCCGACACCCTGCTGACCGGCAGCTACGGCAGCGCAACGCTCGACGGTGTGCTGTCCCCGAACGACACCCTGGCCCGCGCCGTCCTGACGTCGGTCAAGGCCGCCGGCAAGCCGCTTCCGGTCATCACCGGCCAGGACTCCGAAGTTGAGTCCGTCAAGTCCATCATGGCCGGCGAGCAGTACTCCACCATCAACAAGGACACCAGCAAGCTCGTGGAGCATGCCATCACCATGGTCAAGGACCTCCAGGCCAACAAGAAGCCTGAGATCAACGATGACAAGTCCTACAACAACACGGTCAAGGTTGTTCCGGCGTACCTGCTGGAGCCGGTCATTGTGACAAAGGAAAACGTCAAGACGGCCTACGTCAACGATCCGGTACTCGGACCGCTGACCAAGTAGTTCCTTCGTCTTAGACACCAAAGAGCCCCGGCTCCGCCTCCTGGCGGGCCGGGGCTTTTTGCTGCCCGCATGCGGCGTGCAAGGCCTCACAGCGGGGGGCTTCACAGCAGATCCATAGCTCCGGACAGCGGTCCGCACAGCAGCCCGTACCAGTGTGGTGTCAGCCGCCGGCCATTCCGGCCGGCCTGAGATCCCTAGGAGTCACGTGAGCGTCCTTGCCCGGAGTATAGGCAACGCCTTCAGAAACAAGGTCCGAACAGCGGCCGTGGTGGCCGTCCTGGCGGTTGCCATCGGCCTCGCGCTGGCCATGCTGGTGGCCAACCAGGCTGTCGCGGGGAAGGTCGCGGAACTGAACGCCTCGGTGGGCACGGTGCTCACCGTCAATCCCGCCGGCG
>NZ_AUPJ01000053.1 GCF_000427315.1 Arthrobacter sp. TB 26 | reverse complement strand
GATCCGCTCCGGCCCGGGGTAATCGATCCAGTGGTACAGGCAGCGCCGGGTCAGGGCATCGTGCAGGTCCCTCGTCCGGTTGGAGGTCAGGATGACGATCGGGGGATGGGTGGCCCGGATGGTGCCCAGTTCCGGGATGGTGACCGCGGCCTCGGCGAGCAGTTCGAACGTGAAGGCCTCGAACTCGGCGTCGGCCCGGTCGATCTCGTCCAGCAGGAGGACTGCGGGGCGCGGGCCGGGATGTTCGATCGCCTGCAGCAACGGCCGGCGCAGCAGGTACTCCGGGCCGAAGAGATCGGTCTCGGTGACCGAGGCGTCCCGGACTTCCGCCAGCCGGATGCCGAGCAGCTGCCGCTGGTGGTTCCACTCGTAGAGGGCCTCGCCGGCGTCGATTCCCTCGTAGCACTGCAGCCGGTACAGCGGCGTGTCCAGCAGCTGGGCCAGGGCCTTCGCCGCCTCGGTCTTGCCGACGCCCGCCTCGCCCTCCAGCAAAAGGGGCTGCGGGAGCCGCACCGCCAGGAAGAGTGCGGTGGCCAGTCCGACGTCGGCCAGGTAGTCACCGCTGTCCAGCGCCGAGATCAGGGACGGGACGTCGGGAACCCTGCGCTGCACATCCTCCTCCGCGCCGGTGCGCGCCGCCGTGTTCACAGCGCGCCCTCCAGTCCCGCCAGGACACGGCGGTAGTCCTCGTCCGTGTCGACGTCCAGCGGGACGGGGCCCTGGACGCGAAGTTCGACGGCGTCGGCCGCCCGCTGCTCCAGCAGCTTCCAGACTGCCTTGTCGCCGTGCAGGGCGGCCAGCTCCGGGAGCATCCGGCGGGTAAACGCCAGGGGATGGCCGCCGCCGTCGTCGTACCGGCAGACGGCGATCCCCGGGGCATCCCGCCCGCTGGTTGCCTCGCCCCGGAACAGGAGCTCCAGCAGTGCGCGGGCGTCGACGGAACGGACGCCCGGCTGGTCACCGAGCAGCAGGACAACGGCGTCCGTATCCGGGTGGAGTGCGGCAACGCCGGCGGCGATGGAGGAGGAACAGCCCGCTCCGAAGTCCGGGTTGAGCACGATCTCGCAGCCGGTGGTGTCGACCGTGCGCTGGACTTCCGCGGCTGAACTTCCCAAGGCCAGCACCGTCTGGTCAAAGCCGCAGTCCCGGGCGGCGGCCAGCACGGCGTCGAGGAGTACCCCGCGGCCGTAGGGCAGCAGCTGCTTGGGCCGGCCCAGGCGCCGCGACGCCCCGGCCGCCAGGACCAGGCCCGCCGTTCGATGCTGCGCGGGTAGGCGTTCAGAGAGTGAGGGCATAGCGCTCCGGATCTTTGCGGAAGGCGGCCCGGCAGCCGGGCG
>NZ_AUPJ01000052.1:1405-1556 GCF_000427315.1 Arthrobacter sp. TB 26 | reverse complement strand
GTGAGGCGGAGGGTGGCCGGACCCGACGGCGTGGTGAATCCGAGCCAGAGCCCGTCCGGCGCGGTGCGGATGGACGGATCGCCATGCCCCCGCAGGAGGGTGCCGATTGTCTGGGGCAGGTCGAAGGGTCCGCCCGGATGCCAGCGGAGCG
>NZ_AUPJ01000052.1:0-1399 GCF_000427315.1 Arthrobacter sp. TB 26 | reverse complement strand
AAGCCGGCGGGGACGTCTGCAATGGTCATCCGACCATGATTCCACGAACGCCTGACGGCGTCCGTATCTGCGGCACCGGAGCCCGGGCCGTACGGCCCTTAACCTCCCGCGCCGCCGGGGCTAGACTCCGGCTGTGGCGCGGACTGCCTGTGCCTGCCCTGTGGCCCGAATCCTTGTTCTTAGGAGAATGTGATGGCTGGTGGAGTAGTACATTTCGAGATCCCCGCGGACGACGAGAACCGCGCCCGGGAGTTCTACCGCTCGATCTTCGGCTGGGAATTCCAGGTGCTGCCGGAGATGGACTACAGCCTGGCGATGACGACGCCGCTCGACGAGCATGGCCGGCCGGCGGTGTCCGGTTCCATCAACGGCGGACTTTTCAAACGGGGCGGCGGGCTCACGGCGCCGGTTGTCACGGTGGACGTGGACGACATCGACGCCGCGCTGGAGCAAATCAGCACGCAGAGCGGTTCCGTTCATCGGGAAAAAATGGAGGTGCCCGGGTCTGGCTGGAACGCCTATTTCAAGGACTCCGAGGGCAACATTGTGGGACTGTGGCAGAACGCGGCGCCTGAGGGAGGCGCCGGCTCCGCGGCCGCCGGAAACGCCGTCGGCGCCTGACGCCGTCGGCGGCGAACCTGCCCTCAGTGCGTCCCTGTGGTGAGCCAGAGCGCCACGACCGCGAGTGCCACGGTGAGGACGACGGCGGCGAGGCCGGAGACCGCAACCCGCCCCAGCGGATCTCGACGTTGAGCGTGCGGAGCCGTTCGTGCCAGAGCAGTGTGGCCAGCGACGCCCACGGGGTCACCAGCGGGCCGGGGTTCACTCCGATCAGCAGGGCCGCGAGCCGCACCTGCGAGTCGCCTACCGGTTCCAACGCGAGGTAGGCCGGCAGGTTGTTCACCGCGTTCGCCGCTCCGGCGCCCGGGCCCGCAAGCTGCAGCCGAGCGGCGGCGCCAGAGGAAGAGACCGTGGTCAGGGCAAACGGCAGCGGCGGGATCCGTGCCTGGATCGCCAGCAGCACAACGACGGGGGTCACGAGTGCCGCCGTCGTATCCAGGGACAGGAACACGGTGGAGACGACCGCCAGGCCGATCACCAGCAGCCACAGCAGGAAAACCCGGCCCCGGCCCAGCGCCACGAGACGCTCCGTCACGACCCGGAACAGGCCGGCGTCGTCGACCATTTCCGTCACGAGGGACATCGCCATAACGAAGGTCAGCACGGGGACGGTGCGGGCGGACAGGTCCTGGAAGGCGGGCCGGGGCAGCAGGCCGGTAAGCAGCGCGGCGGTGCCCGCCGCCAGCATCCCGGCAGGGAGCAGATAGCTCTTGAGCCTCTTGGGCCAGCCCCAGCTCGTCACCGCAATATCTTCGCATTCGGCGGCCCCGCGGGCCGC
>NZ_AUPJ01000051.1:13945-16731 GCF_000427315.1 Arthrobacter sp. TB 26 | reverse complement strand
CCTGAATCCGCCCCTGGCGGGTGGAGACGGTAACTTTGTACCTATGAAGTACGCCCAGTCCGTTCTGGACCTCATCGGTAATACGCCGCTCGTCAAGCTGGACCACGTCACCGACGGCATCGGGGCCACGGTCCTGGTGAAGCTGGAATACCTGAACCCCGGCGGTTCCATCAAGGACCGCATCGCGGTGAAGATGATCGAGGAGGCCGAACGCACCGGCAAGCTCCTGCCCGGCGGCACCATCGTGGAACCCACCTCCGGCAACACCGGCGTCGGCCTGGCCCTCGTGGCCCAGCAGAAGGGGTACCGGTGCATCTTCGTGGTGCCCGACAAGGTCGGCGAGGACAAGCGCGCCGTGCTCCAGGCCTACGGCGCCGAAGTCGTGGTGACGCCCACCGCGGTCCCGCCCGACAGCCCGCAGAGCTACTACGGCGTCTCGGACCGGCTGGTTACTGAGATCCCCGGCGCCTACAAGCCCGACCAGTTCTCCAACCCGGCCGCGCCGGCCAGCCACTACGAATCCACCGGCCCGGAAATCTGGCGCGACACCGACGGCCGGATCACGCACTGCGTGATCGGTGCCGGCACCGGCGGCACCATCACCGGCACCGGCCGGTACCTCAAGGAAGTCTCCGCGCACCGTGCGGAGGCCGACGGCGGCGTGGTCAAGATCATCGGCGCCGACCCGGCAGGTTCGGTCTACTCCGGCGGCACCGGCCGGCCGTACTTCGTCGAAGGTGTCGGCGAGGACATGTGGCCGGCCAACTACGACAAGGCCGTCCCCGACGACGTCATCGCCGTGAGCGACGCCGACTCCTTCGAGATGACACGCCGGCTCGCCCGCGAAGAGGGCCTGCTCGTGGGCGGGTCCTCCGGCATGGCCGTCGTCGCCGCCCTGCAGGTCGCCAAGGACCTGCCGGAGGATGCCGTCGTCGTCGTGATCCTGCCGGACTCCGGCCGCGGCTACCTCGCGAAGATCTTCAACGACCAGTGGATGCGCTCCTACGGCTTCCTCGCCAGCGGGGACGAAGCCTCCGTGGGCGAGATCCTCAAGTCCAAGACCGGGGTGCTGCCGGACCTCGTGCACATCCACCCCAACGAGAGCGTCCGCGACGTCATCAACATCATGAACGAGTACGGGGTCTCCCACATCCCGGTGCTGTCCCAGGAACCGCCAGTGGTGATGGGCGAGGTCCTCGGCGCCGTCGACGAACGCACCCTGACAGCGAAGCTCTTCCGCGGGGAAGCCAAACTCTCGGACAAGATTTCCGAACACATGGAGGCCCGGCTGCCGGTGATCGGCTCGCTCGAATCGATCTCGACGGCCCGCGAACTCCTCTCCGACGCGGACACCCTGATGGTGACCTTCGTCGGCGCTCCAGTGGGGATCCTGACCCGCCACGACCTCCTCGCCTACCTGAGTAACTGACCCCAGCACCTGGTTTCAGCAACTGACCCGGATGCCGGACCCGCCTCCCCGGAGGCGCCCCGGCCGCCGGCCGAAAGGAACGCATATGTCTTTGCCAGAAAGCTCTTCCGCCAAAACCGCCGGTTTCAACACCCGCGCCGTGCATGCCGGCCAGGAGTTCGAGCCGCGCACCGGCGCCGTCGTGCCACCGGTGCATTTCTCCACCACCTATGCCCAGGAAGCGATCGGCGTGCTGCGGGCCGGCTACGAATACGGCCGCGGGACCAACCCCACCCGTGACTCGCTGCAGGAACAGCTCGCGGCGCTGGAAGGCGGGACCGCCGCGTTCTCCTTCAGCTCCGGCCTCGCCGCCGAGGACTCCATGATCCGCGCCCTCACCCGGCCCGGCGACCACATCGTGCTCGGCAACGACGCCTACGGCGGCACCTACCGGCTGATCAGCAGGGTGCTGGGGGAGTGGGGCATCGGCAACACCCCGGTGGACATGTCCAACCTTGACGCCGTGGCGAAGGCCGTGGCAGCTGGGGGGTCGAACGGCGGCAAAACCCGGCTCGTCTGGGTGGAGACGCCGTCGAACCCGATGATGAAAATCACCGACATCGCAGCCCTCTCCAAGGTGGCGCACGACGCCGGCGCCCTCCTCGTGGTGGACAACACCTTCGCCTCGCCATACCTGCAGAACCCGCTGGCCCTCGGCGCCGACATCGTGGTGCACTCCACCACCAAGTACATCGGCGGGCACTCCGACGTCGTCGGCGGCGCCATTATCGTCAACGACGCGGACCTGGCCGAGAAGATCGGCTTTGTGCAGTTCGCCGTCGGTGCCGTGTCCGGACCGATGGATGCGTTCCTGACCACCCGCGGGCTCAAGACCCTCGGTGTGCGGATGGACCGGCACAGCGACAACGCCCAGGCCGTGGCCGAGTGGCTGCTGCAGCGTCCCGAGGTGGAGGCCGTGCTGTACCCGGGCCTGCCCTCGCACCCCGGGCACGAGCTCGCCAAAAAGCAGATGAAGAAGTTCGGCGGGATGATCTCCGTGCAGTTCAAGGGCGGCGAAGCCGCGGCACGCAAGGTGGCTGAGTCCACCTCCGTGTTCACCCTCGCGGAGTCCCTCGGCGGGATCGAATCCCTGATGAACTACCCCTCGGAAATGACGCACGCCTCGGTCAAAGGCACCGAACTGGCCGTCCCGGTCAACCTGATCCGGCTCTCCTGCGGCATCGAGGACGTCGAGGACCTCATCGCTGACCTGGAGCAGGCGTTCTCGCAGATCGAATCCGCGTCCGGTGAGTCAGGCAGCTAACTACCCGTGACCACCACCGCCAGGGCCACGCCCTCCACCACCCGCGGCTGGCTC
>NZ_AUPJ01000051.1:12353-13935 GCF_000427315.1 Arthrobacter sp. TB 26 | reverse complement strand
GCCGGCGCGCTCGCCGTCGTCGTCGCCCTGGCGGTGCTGTACTCGTCGTACATCCCGCTGATGAACGACTTCGAGGTCTACTTCTACGGCGGCAACCGGGTGCTCCAGTCCGGCGAGACCGGCGTCAATGAGCTCTATGCCGCGCGGGACGGGCTGCCGTTCACATACCCGCCCTTCGCCGCGCTGCTGTTCGCAGCCCTGGCGACGCTGGGCCAGAGCGGCGGCAGCCTCGTGTTCATCACCGCGGCGCTGCTGGGTGCCGCAATCGTGTCCGCCTGGCTCGCACGGCATTACTTCCGCCTCGGCAGTTGGCGGAACGCGTTCGCCGACTGGCGTTTCCGGGCCGTGGCGCTGGCCGGCACCGCAGCGATCCTGCTCCTGGGGCCCTGGCGGGACACCTTCGACTTCGGCCAGATCAACATCATCCTGATGGGCCTGATCCTGGCCGACTTTGCGCTCTACGGTAAAGCCCGGGCGGGGGAGATCCGCTGGCCCGCGGGGCTGCTGATCGGCATCGCGGCGGGCATCAAGCTGACCCCGCTCGCGTTCGGGCTCTATTTCCTGGTCCGCCGCGACTTCAGGGCCCTCGGCTGGATGGCCGCCGGCTTCTTCGGCTCGATCGGCCTGGCCTGGGCCGTGCTGCCCACGGCCTCACTGACCTTCTGGACCAGGATCCTGCCCGACACCGGACGGATCGGCGGGCCGGCCTACGTGGACAACCTCTCGGTCAAGGGCCTGCTGCTGCACCTGGGACTGCCGGATTCCGGCCTGACCAGCCTGTTGTGGCTGGTGCTGTCCCTGGCCCTGGCCGCGACTGCCGCGCTCGTGATCGCGTGGGCGGTGGCCGCGGACGAGAACTTCGTCGCCGTCTCCGCCACCGCCGTGCTGATGCTGCTGGTCAGCCCGGTGTCCTGGTCCCACCACTGGGTTTGGATGGCCGTGGCACTGCCCTGCATGGGCTTCGCTATCCACCGTGTGCCCTCCCGCAACGGGCGGATGCGACTGGCCGGGTGGATCATCGTCGCGTTCTCGGCCCTGTCGTTCTACCTGACGCCCAAGTACCTGTCAGTCATGGCAGGGGCGGCGGAGTGGGGCAAAGACCCGCAGACCCAGTGGCAGCTCATCGTGGCCAGCCTCGGCGTGCTCTGTGGCATCGCCATGCTGGTCTACTGGGCGCTGGCCTACCGGCCGTCCCGCGCCGCGCTCCGCCCGGAAGGTATCCCGGGGGAGTAGCCTGCTCTTCCGTCCCGCCCGCCCCCGCGAGTTCGCAGTTCGCGGCAGTGTTCGCACGAAACATTGCCGCGAACTGTCCTCTCGGCGACCACCCTGGCTTTCTTGAAGATAGTCAGCTAGGTTGGTCCGCATGGCACTTCGTTCCGACTGGTCCCAGCGCAACTGCAGCATGGCCCGCGGCCTGGACATCCTTGGCGACCCGTGGGGCATGCTGGTCCTCCGCGAGGTCTTCTTCGGCAACGGCCGCTTCGACGCGATGAAGGCCCGGCTCGGGGCGGCGGATTCCGTGCTCACCAGGCGGCTCTCTGCCCTCGTCGACGCCGGACTGCTCACCCGCCGGCCGTACGAC
>NZ_AUPJ01000051.1:0-12343 GCF_000427315.1 Arthrobacter sp. TB 26 | reverse complement strand
CCGCGCCCGCCAGGAGTACGTGCTCACCGCCAAGGGTGAGGACGCGCTGCCGGTGCTCAACGCCGTCGTCATCTGGGCGGAGAAATATCTCCCTGCCCCGTCCGAGCAGGCCCACATGTTCGTAATCCACTCGGCGTGCGGCCAGCGCACCACCTCGGCGGACAGCTGCACCTCCTGCGGGGAGCGGCTTACGGCGGACAACACCAGCTGGCACAGCCTGACCCGCACCGCGGACCCCGTGGCCCTGGCTACCGCCCCCACGACACAGCAGAATGGAACCGCGGCATGAGTGCCCCAGAAACCAGCCCCCAGCGCCGCCTCCAGCAGGTCCCCAAGCGCCGCCTTCACCCGGCCTGGATCGTCGCCGCCGTCGCGTTCCTGGCGCTGGTCGGCGCTGCGGGCTTCCGTGCCGCGCCCGGCGTGCTGATGGTGCCGCTGCAGGACGAATTCGGCTGGTCCACCACCGTGCTCTCAGCCGCGGTCAGCATCAACCTGGTGCTCTTCGGCCTGACGGCACCGTTCGCCGCGGCCTTGATGGAGCGGTTCGGAATCCGCGCCGTCACGTCCGTCGCGCTCGTGCTGATCGGGGCCGGCAGCGCCCTGACCGTGCTGGTCAACGAGTCCTGGCAGATCCTGCTGACCTGGGGCCTGCTGATCGGGCTCGGTACAGGATCCATGGCGCTGGTCTTCGCCGCCACGATCGCCAACACCTGGTTCGTCAAGAGCCGCGGGCTGGTGATCGGCATCCTCACCGCCGGCAGCGCCGCGGGACAGCTGGTGTTCCTGCCGTTCATCGCCGCGCTGGCCCAGGATCCGGGCTGGCGGCAGGCCTCGCTGCTGATCGCGGCCGGCGCGCTGGCGGTGGTGCCGCTCGTGTTGAAGTTCCTCAAGAACTCACCCGCCGAGGCCGGTGTGCTGCCGTACGGCGCCGGAGCCGGGGACGCCGTCGCCGCAGAGGCAGCGCCGAAAGCCCCGGGGGAGTCCGCGGCACCGAGCCGGAACGCCGCCGTTCGGGCGCTGCAGGTGCTCAAACGGGCCAGCAAGGTCCGGACCTTCTGGGCCCTCGTCGCCGGGTTCGCCATCTGCGGCGCCACGACCAATGGTCTGATCGGCACCCATTTCATCCCGTCCGCCCACGACCACGGCATGACCCAAACCACGGCGGCGGGCCTGCTCGCCGTCGTCGGGATCTTCGACATCATCGGGACCATCGCCTCCGGCTGGCTCACGGACCGCTACAACCCGCGGATCCTGCTGGCCGTCTACTACCAGTTCCGCGGGATCGGCCTGCTGGTGCTGCCGCTGTTGCTCAGCGCCACCGTGCAGCCCAGCATGATCGTGTTCGTCGTGATCTACGGCCTGGACTGGGTGGCCACCGTCCCGCCGACCGCGGCGATCTGCCGCCAGGTGTTCGGTGCCGACGGCAGCGTGGTGTTCGGCTGGGTCTTCGCCGCCCACCAGCTCGGCGCTGCCGCCGCGGCGCTGGCTGCGGGCGCCATCCGGGACGCCACGGGCCAGTACACCTATGCCTGGTTCGGCGCCGCCGCGATGTGCACCATCGCCGCCGTCATCAGCGGGACAATCCGCAAGGACGCCGGCAAGAAGGACGCAATCCAGGTTCCGGCCTAGCGGCTCGGTAGGATGGCGGCAGGGGTCGTGCCCGCGGCCGGCCCTCGACGACACCAACCTGGGGGAACCATGTCACTGCTTGATGCCGAAAACAGGCCCGTCACGGCGCCGGATCCGGTGCCGGAAGCCCAGCCAGCGCGGTTCCGCGTCCGTCTTCTCGAGAGGCTGCCCGTCCCGCAGCTGCTTCGGCTCTCCACGGTCCTTGCGCTGGCCGCCGTGGTTTACCTGGTGTGGCACTGGCTCGGCGTCTGGGGCAAACAGGGCCTCGACTTCAGCGTCTACTGGTACGGCGGCACCATCCTCAACGAGGCGGGCCAGGTGCCATCGGACCTCTACCAGGGCAACATTGACTGGGCCGGCGGCCCACAGCTTCCCTTCACTTACCCGCCGTTCGCCGCCCTGCTCTTCAGCGTCCTGGCCCTGCTGCCCCAACACGCCGCCCTCATGCTCTTCAACGCCGCCGGCGCTGTCGTGGCAGTGTGGGTGGCCGTCCGTGGCGTCCGCTACTGGAATGCCAGGGCGGACTGGCGCACCACCTTCCGCTCCCCGGGCAACCGCTGGGCCGCCGCCGTACTGGTCCTGGCCGTGCTGAACCTTGGGCCGTGGCGCGAGACCCTGGCGTTCGGCCAGATCAACATCCTGCTGATGGGCCTGATGGCTGTGGATCTGCTGGCCCGCAACCCGCGCTGGACCCGGGGATTCCCCGGCAGCGGCTTCCTCGTGGGCGTCGCCGCCGGCATCAAACTGACGCCGCTGGTGTTCGGCCTGTACTTCCTGGTCCGCAGGGACTGGCGCGGGCTGCTGAACATGGGCGTTGGATTCGCCAGCACCGTGCTGATCGGCTGGCTGGTGCGGCCGGCCGAATCCCTGCAGTTCTGGCTCCAGATACTGCCGGACACCTCCCGGATCGGCGGCGCCGGCTACGTCGACAACCTCTCCCTCAAGGGCGCGCTGCTGCACTTCGGCGTCCCCGAAACGTCCGTCACCGTTCCCTGGCTTGCGCTGAGCATGCTCGTGGTGGCGCTGGCTGCAGGAGTCATCAAAACGGCCAGCGACCAGGGTTCCCGCGTGGTTGCCATCTCGACGACGGCGCTGGCCATGCTGCTGATCAGCCCGGTCTCGTGGTCCCACCACTGGGTCTGGGTCGCGGCGGTCCTGCCGGCCTTCGCCTGGACCCTGCGCGAGACCCCGCGCCGCTACCGGGGGGTGCGGTGGCTCATGGGCGCAGTCCTGGGCGTGTCGGTGCTGGTGTTCCTCTTTTCGCCGAAGACCATCGGCACGGCCCTCGGCGCCGAAGACCTCAACGTCCAGACCCCGGGGCTCTGGATCATGGCCTCCAGCGCCGGGGTGTTCTGCGCCGTGGCGATCATGGTGTGCTGGCTTGTGGTCCTCCGGCGCGGCTCCCTGACGACGGCGTTTGACCTCCACTCCGCCGGTACGATGAAGCGTGACCGTGAAGTGCCAACTCAGGGCTAGCGGAAGGCGGCCAGCCCTGTGATGTGCTGGCCGAGGACCAGGGTGTGGACTTCGTCGGTGCCCTCGTAGGTGCGGACAGACTCGAGGTTGGCGGCATGCCGCAGCGGGGAATAGTCCAGGGTGATCCCGTTCCCGCCCAGGATGGTGCGGGCCTCGCGGGCAATCGTGATCGCCTCGCGCACGTTGTTCAGCTTGCCGAGCGAGATCTGCTCCGGCCGCAGCTTCCCGGCATCCTTGAGCCGGCCCAGCTGCAGCGCCAGGAGGGTGCCCTTCTGGATCTCGAGCAGCATGTTCACGAGTTTCTCCTGCGTCAGCTGGTACCCGGCGAGGGGCTTGCCGAACTGCAGCCGCTCCTGCGAGTACTTCAGCGCGGCCTCGTAGGAGTCCCGGGCCGCGCCCATCGCACCCCACGCGATCCCGTACCGGGCCTCGTTGAGGCAGGTGAACGGGCCCCGCAGGCCGCGGGCTGCCGGGAGCAGGGCCTCCGGACCCAGCCGGACGCCGTCGAACGTGACATCGCACTGGATCGAGGCGCGCATCGAGAGCTTCTGCCCGATCGGCGTCGCGGTAACCCCAGGGGTGCCGGCGGGGACCAGGAATCCGTGGACACCGTCGTCGGTCATCGCCCAGACCACCAGCACGTCCGCCACCGAGGCGAGCCCGATCCAGCGTTTGGCGCCGTCCAGGATCCAGCCGGCGTCGTCGCCGGAGCCGTCGCGGCGGGCGAAGGTCTTCATCGAGGCGGGGTCCGAGCCGGCGGTGGGCTCGGTCAACGCAAAGCTGCCGATCAGTTCCCCGGCAGCCATCCGGGGGAGCCACTCCAGTTTTTGGTCCTCGGAGCCCCACTTGTGGATGGCCGTCATGGCGAGTGAGCCCTGCACGGAGACGAACGTGCGGATGCCTGAATCGCCGGCCTCCAGTTCCAGCGCCGCCAGGCCGTATTCGACGGCGGAACGCCCCGGGCAGCCATAGCCCTCCAGATGCATGCCGAGGACGCCGAGTTCGCCCAGCTCGGGCGCCAGCTCCAGCGGGAAGACCCCGTCGTCGTACCAGGCCGCGATGCCTGGCCGGATCCGCTGGTCCGTGAAGTCGCGGACCCGCTCCCGGACGGCCAGCTCTTCGGCGCTCAGCAGCGAATCGATCGCCAGGACATCGGACACATTCACTTCACCACTGCTCATGGGAGCATCCTACGTTCAGGCGCGGCTGGCGTCCCTGCCCGTCCATCCCGGGCCTACACTGGTGCCATGGACACCGCTTCTGTTCTCGCCGTCTGCCGCGTACACCAGTTGCTGAGCGACCCCGGAAGCGTGGGCGTGACAGCGATCGACAAACGGCCCGTGGCTGGACCGGTCAAGGTGCACAGGCTCGGACTGCACGGTGACATCCAGGCCAGCCGCGTTCACCACGGCGGCGAAGACCAGGCGCTCTACGCCTACTCCCAGGACGACGCCGACTTCTGGGCCGCGGAGCTCGGCCGTGACCTGCCGCCGGGGATCTTCGGTGAGAACCTGCGCGTCGCCGGCATCAGCGCCACCGACGCCATCATCGGCGAACGCTGGAAGATCGGACTCGACGTCGAAGTCGAGGTAACTTCGCCCCGCACCCCCTGCGCCACATTCCAGCGCCGGATGCATGAGCAGCACTGGGCCAAGCGGTTCGGCGATGCCGGGCGGGTGGGAACGTACCTGCGCGTCGTGCGGGTCGGCAGCATCCAGGCGGACGACCACATCCACCGGATCTTTGTCCCCACCCACGGAGTGACCATTGGCAAATGGTTCAGTGACCCCACGCTTGGGGACATGGAGGCACTGCGCGACGCCGACGCCGACGGTGAGATCCGCCTCCAGCCCGAGTACCAGCAGGAGTTCGAGAAGCTGCAGCGCCGCCTCGGGGTGTAGCGGAGCAGGCGTCCATGTGCGCAAGCTCACCGCCGTCGTGGGCCCCCTGGTTACCCATGCGCCGATCCATGCCCTACAATTGAACTATCCCCCACTCCGGAAATCCCTTATTTCCTGCCCAATTCTTGAGGCAAGACTGGTAAGTGTTGGGGCCCGCGCAATTGAGATGCGGGCATTTTCATAGGGAGAGCCGGCTAAAGAAAACGCTGTACAGACTGCTGGGATAGCAGCCAAGAGATGCAGCGGGAAGTCCTGCCACGGGATTGCGAAAGCGCCGGGCTTCTATGTGACCGGCCGGTCAAAGTATGCCCGGCGATTTAGCGTCACGCGTACTGCGGCCCCGCTCACCTCGGGTTGTGCCGCTTGGCCCCTATGGATGAGGATATTTCACCTATGCCCGAAAATCAGAACAACTCCGTCGACACCGAACTCACCACCGAGAATAGCCAGGCCGACGTCGAGACTTCTGAAACGGCTGCCCCCGCAGCCGGCTCCGCCCCGGAATTCACCGAGGCTCCTGCGACCCACGACGCTCCGGCTGCTGCCGAGGCCGCCCCGCAGGCTGACACCAAGACCGAAGCCACGGCTGCCCCGGCGAAGGAAGAAGACGCTGAAGAAGAAGGCGTCAAGTTCGTAGACCTCGGCATCGACGGCCGTGTCCTCGCTGCCCTGCAGGACGTCGGCTACGAGAAGCCGTCCCCGATCCAGGCAGCAACCATCCCGCTGCTGCTCGAAGGCCGCGACGTCGTGGGCCTGGCCCAGACGGGCACCGGTAAGACTGCAGCATTCGCAGTACCGGCGCTGTCCCGCCTGGCCGAGCTCCACGACCTCAACGGACCGTCCCGCAAGACCCAGGCCCTGGTGCTTGCTCCGACCCGCGAGCTCGCGCTCCAGGTCGCCGAAGCCTTCACCTCCTACGCCAAGCACATCGACGACTTCACCGTCCTCCCGGTGTACGGCGGCTCCGCCTACGGCCCCCAGCTCGCCGGCCTGCGCCGCGGCGCCCAGGTGGTTGTCGGTACCCCCGGCCGCGTGATCGACCACATCGCCAAGGGCTCCCTCGACCTGTCCGAACTCCAGTATCTGGTACTGGACGAGGCTGACGAGATGCTCCGCATGGGCTTCGCCGAAGACGTGGAGCAGATCTTCCAGCAGACCCCCGAGGGCCGCCAGGTTGCACTGTTCTCCGCCACGATGCCGAGCCAGATCCGCCGGCTGTCGAAGCAGTACCTCAACAACCCGGCCGAGGTGCAGGTCAAGTCCAAGACCACCACGGGCGCCAACACCCGCCAGCGCTACCTGCAGGTCATGGGCCCGCACAAACTCGACGCGCTGACCCGCATCCTCGAGGTCGAAGAGTTCGAGGGCGTCATCGCCTTCGTGCGCACCAAGATGGCCACCGAGGACCTCGCCGACAAGCTGCGTTCACGGGGCTTCCAGGCTGCCGCCATCAACGGCGACATCCCGCAGCAGCAGCGCGAGCGCACCGTTGAGGCACTGCGCGACGGAAAGATCGACATCCTCGTCGCCACCGACGTCGCGGCCCGCGGCCTTGACGTCGAGCGCGTCAGCCACGTGGTCAACTACGACATCCCCCACGACACCGAGTCCTACGTGCACCGCATCGGCCGCACCGGCCGTGCAGGCCGTTCCGGTGACGCGATCCTCTTTATGACGCCGCGGGAGAAGTACCTGCTGCGTTCCATCGAGAAGGCGACCCGCCAGCCGGTCGAGCAGATGCACCTGCCGACCGCGGAATCGGTCAACACCCTGCGCCTGGGCAAGTTTGCCGAGAAGATCACAGAGACGCTGGCGTCCGAGGACGTCGCCGCATTCCGCGACCTGATCTCCTCCTACGAGGAAGAGCACAACGTTCCGGCGTCGGAGATCGCTGCTGCACTGGCTGTCATGGCCCAGGGCGGCCAGCCGCTCCTGGTCAAGGAACTGCCTGCCGCTCCTGAGTTTCAGAAGCGCGAAAGGTCCAAGGACGGCTTCGGCTCACGCGGCCCGACCCGCACCCTGACCGAGGGCAATGCCACCTACAGGATCGCCGTCGGACGCCGTCAGCGCGTTATGCCGGGTTCCATCGTTGGCGCCATTGCCAACGAAGGCGGCATCTCCTCGGCCCAGATCGGCGGCATTGACATCCGTGCGGACCACTCCCTCGTGGAGCTCCCGGCGGACCTCAGCGCCGACCAGCTGAAGGCGCTGTCCCGCACCCGCATCGGCGGCGAGCTGATCCACCTCGAGCTGGACAACGGCCGTTCGCCCGCGAGCGACCGTGGCGGATACCAGGGCGGCGGCCGCGGCGGTGACCGTGGCGGTTACTCCGGCGGCGGCGACCGTGGCGGCAACTTCAAGGGCAACGGCGGCTTCAAGCGCGAATTCCGCAAGAACGACGGCGAGCGGTCCTCCGCAGACCGCGGCGGACGCTCCTTCAGCGACCGCAACGAGCGTGGCGTCGGCACGGACGCGGCCCGCAAGCCGCGCACCGAGGGCGGCTTCAAGCCCCGCACCAAGTGGTAACCAGCAGCTGCTAAGCACTGAATCACCCTGAGAACGGGCCGGCTCTTGAGCCGGCCCGTTCTTCGTTAAGTTCCCTTGGTCACATGCGGGCGTTCGGCCGCGCAGTGGGTCCCTGTTTGGGGCTTCTCGGGGCCCATTTCGCCCCGGATTTCCGCCGAATTTGACGCTTTCAGGGCCGCCCCGGCGCCGATTTGTTGGGAGGCGAATCTTCCGGTAGAGTATTTACTCGTTGCCCCCCTAGCTCAGTGGTAGAGCGCGTTCTTGGTAAGAACGAGGTCACCGGATCGATTCCGGTGGGGGGCTCTGAATGAGGGCCTGTGTCAAGGCGGTTTTTGACCGGCTTAGCGCAGGTTTTCCTCATTTATGGCGGCGTAGCTCAGTTGGTTAGAGCGCACGACTCATAATCGTGAGGTCGGGAGATCGAGCCTCCCCGCCGCTACAGAATGACCCTGCAGGCCACGGCCGCAGGGTCCTTTTGTTTTTAACCCCCGGTTGCCCTATCACTTAGAGTGCTTATGGCGGCCCCAAAGCAACCAAAACTGCCAGCGCAACGGTGGCACGTGCGGGGTTGTGGGACAGAATGGGTCCATGACGCGAATCGCAATCATTGGCGGCCACGGCAAAGTGGCTCTGGAACTGTCCCGCATTCTCTCCGACGAGGGAGCAGAGGTTACGTCTTTCATCCGCAACCCGGACCACCGGGCAGACGTCGCGGCAACGGGCGCCGCTCCCGTTGTCCTGGACATTGAACATTCGGCGACGGCGGAGATCGCCGAGGCGCTGCGGAACCACGACGCCGTGGTCTGGTCGGCCGGCGCCGGCGGGGGAAGCCCCGAGCGGACCTACGCTGTGGACCGGGACGCCGCCATCCGGTCGATGGACGCGGCGGCGGAGGCCGGCGTCGGGCGGTACGTCATGGTGTCCTACCTTGGCGCCGGGCCGGACCACGGCGTCCCCGAGGACAACAGTTTCTTCGCGTACGCCGAGGCCAAGGCCGCCGCGGACTCCTACCTGCGCGGAACGGACCTGGAGTGGACCATCCTGGGCCCTGGAGCGCTCACCGACGGGCCCGGCAACGGCCTGATCGACGTCAACCCCGCCGACGACTCCGGAGGCCGGGAAACAGCCCGTGCCAACGTGGCACTCGTCGCCGCGGCAGTGCTGGGTCTGCCCTCAACCGCCGGGCGCACCATCGAATTCCGGGACGGGGACCTGCCCATCGCGGCCGCCCTGGAACCCGCGGACTGAATCTGGCCCGCTTATCCTGCGGTTGTCTGAGGTCCTGGGCTACCCGGACGCGGGTGGCGTCACCGGCATGGGCTGGCTCCCGGGCTGGGGATCTGGCAGCGAAATGCGTTAGGCCGGACCTGTGAGGTCCGGCCTAACGTGACAGCGAGTTATTTAATGGGGCGGGCGCCTACAGGGCAGCGGCGAATGTCCGTCCCAGATATCCCTCGTTCGGCTGCATGCCGGTTCCTGAGTAAGCCCAGAGGGATCCATCCGGCTGGCGCCCGACCAGATCAGCGAAGTTATCCACGTCGAGTTTCCCCGCGCCCAGCAACGTGTCGAAAATATTCCAACCCGTTCCCACCCTCTTGGACCCGGCAAGTCGCCCGACGCCGTCTCCGGTGTACAGCCATAGGGTTCCGTCGGGCATGCGGGCGATGACGTCGTTCTTGCCGTCTGAGTTGTAGTCTCCGACACCGAACAATTGGTCGAACACTTCCCATCCGAAGTCGCCTATTTTCTTGCCCCCAATGTATCCCTTGTTGGTGCCGTCCACCCGTCCGGTCCCGGCATACATCCACAACGAACCGTCCGCCTTGCGGGCTAGGAGATCGGGCTTTCCGTCCGAGTTCATGTCACCGGGGCTGGTGAGGGTGGTGAAAGCGTCCCAGCCGAAGTCGCCGATCCGGAGGGGAGCGGCGTAGCCGGAACTGGTAGCGTCGACTCGGCCCGTTCCCGGGTACAGCCAGAGCGTGCCGTCTGGTTTGCGCGCAAGAAGGTCGTTCTTACCGTCACCGTTGAAGTCACCGATGCTCGTCAGCGCGTCAAATATTTCCCAGCCGAACTTACCGATCTTCGTTGGTGCGGCGTAAGCGCCCCTGCGATTCCCGGGGTAGAACCACAAACTGCCCTCCGGTGTCCGGGTGAGGAGATCGGCAATGCCATCACCGTTGATGTCTTTGGTCGCCGTGAGGCTATTGAATGTATCCCAGCCGAAGTCCCCGATCTTGCGGGCTCCCTTGTACCCCTGATCCCGCATCGCCGTGCCGGGATAGAAGTACGTGGCGCCGTCGGGCTGGCGCCCTACGAAGTCGGCCTGACGGTCTCCATCGGCATCCCCGATCCCGACGATATTGTCGTAAATCTGCCACCCCGTGCCAATTTGTCGGCCCCCGCTGAAAGTTGCCTTGCCAGAATTGGCATAAAACCACAGTGTGCCGTCGGGCCTGCGGCCGGCCAGATCGTTAGTTCCGTTCCCGTCAAAGTCCTGCAGGGCAATAAGGCGGTCAAATATCTGCCAGCCGAAATCTATCGCCCGCGGAGAGCCCGGTCTTCCGGTTCCGTTCCCGGGGTACAGGACCAGTACGCCATCCGGGCGCCGGGCCAGGATGTCTGGCTTGCCATCGCCATCAAAATCGCGGACCCCTAGGAGCGCATCAAAGGCCTCCCAGCCAAAACTTCCGATCATGATGCCGGCCCTGTACCCCTCATTGCCAGCTGAAACAGCCCCCGTCCCGGCGTAAAACCACAGCGATCCGTCGAATTTCCGGGCCACGAGGTCGTTCTTGCCGTCAGCGTTGAAGTCTCCTGTGCCGAGGACGCTGTCGTAGATCTCCCAACCGGTGCCGATCCGCTGGCCAGCCCTGAATTTGCCCGTCCCGTCGCCCGGGTAGAGCCAGAGCTCGCCGTTGGCCTTGCGCTGAATAAGGTCGGCGAGTCCGTCGCCGTTGAAGTCTCCAGGGGCGACCACCAGAGGCTTGGCCGGTGGGAGCGAATCGATCGTGATGCCAGCAGCGGAGTCCGAGATCCAGTCGATGGTTACCTTGGTCCCTGCATGGGTCTTGAACGTCTGGCCGGATTGCCAGGCCTGGTTGTAGCTGTAGTAGCCGTTAAACGTCGTGGTGCTGGGTTGCAGGGCGATCGAGCCTGCTCCGTACGCCTGGACAACTTTGACACCGCGGTTGCCGTCCCGGGCCGTTGCCGCATCATTGCCCACTGGGAGGCGAAGTTCAAGGTAGTAGGCTTCTCCGCTGAGTGGATCCGTGAACTTCAGGGCACGGTAGTCGTCCGCGCTTCCCCACGCCTTCAAATGGTAGGATTTCTTGCCCACTGCCTTGCCGAGGTTCCTGACCTCGTTGCCGGAGCCAAAGCCGCCAAATTCGTAGATAGGCGAACTGACCACCGGCTGGCTGGTTTGTGACACGCCCATCAGGTCAAGGTTGTCCTTGTATTCCTCGATGCTGCACGTGCCGTTGGCGAACGATCCGTCGGCGTTGCTGGCGGTGTCCACGGCTCCGTTCGCACACCGGAGGCGGTTGGCGTGCATCAGGCCGAGGACGTGCCCGAATTCGTGAGTCAGTACGCTCTTGGTCAGTGTTGCCGGGAGCGGCATGAGGACGCGTCCGCTGGTTCCGTTGTAGCTCCAGCCCGCGCCGAACGCCCCATCGGACAACGTGGGAGTCGACACGAAAACCACAAGTGCCGTGTAAGAACTGGGGACCCAGCCGATTTCGGCCGCGATCGTGTTCATCATTGATGAATAACTCTGTGTGGAGGTTGCCTTGCTCGACCTGTTTTCGACACTGGCGACGCTCATGGACAGCCTGCCATTCGACATGGCCTGCCAGTAGTTGCTGCTGGTCGTGATAGCCGCCCGGGCGTCCGCTTCCGGGATGGTCGCTTGCCGGTCGGCCAGCTGGACCATCACCAGCTTGACCTTGATGTCACCGCTCCGAGCAAGGGAATATGCCTCGGTGGTCGCGTGGGGCGATTCAGCGCCCTTTCTTTCCTGCGTTGCGGTGATATCGACCGACTCGCTGGTCGCGGGATTGCTGCCACCGATGACTTCCGTGAAGAGGGGCTCCGGAGATACCAGAGTCCCTGACTCGACCGTTGCCAGGGAATCCGTGGCAACGGTCGGCGAAGATGATGGGAGTGGCGCTGCTGTGACCTCAGGGGATGGAGACGCCGCCGGCGCAGGGCTCGAGGCCGGCGCGGGCGCCGGCGCCGGCGACGAAGTAACTGTCGGTGCCGGCGCCGGATTAGCGAGGGCAGGCGAGAGCGGCACAGCGGAGAGTGAGGCAAGAGTGACGACGAACGCCGCCAGAAGCGCTGTCGTCTTCCGTATTGAATTCACGTGGTGTCTTTCATGAGACCGCCGCCCCACTGAACGCTCAGCGAGACGGCCGGGAGACCGGGAAGTGAGGTCAGTCTACGGATGGCGCGCCGTCAGAACCGGCAACTTGCAGCAAACTTTCGTCTTAAGTAGCGAATCGTTGCCTAATCTTGAGCAAAGTCAGAATGTCCCACCAAGTCACGTAGCCCGCCCCAGCTCAAGCTCCAGGGCGTTCGCCTCGACGTAGTCCAGGGCGTGCCGGACGGCACCGACTGTGACAATGGAGGCGCCCAGGGGCGAGACCGTCACGAGCGGGGGAGTGGCCGTGAAGCGGGGGAGCAGTGCGGTGATCCGCGGCAGCAGGGCCGCCGCGGATTCAGCCACAGCCCCGCCGATGACCACCTGTTCCGGGTTGATGAAGCTGGCCACGGAGGCGATCACCCGGGCCATCCGGTCCGAAATACGGTCC
>NZ_AUPJ01000050.1 GCF_000427315.1 Arthrobacter sp. TB 26 | reverse complement strand
TTAGGACTACATTCAGCAATAGGAATATCATTCTCACAATGCTTACATCCTCGTTTCTTCTCTTCACTCGCTTTACATTCAATCAAAACATTTCTACGCCGATAAATAGCTTCCATAGCAATACGATCAAACCTCGGGAAAGGTTTATTCGTATTGTATATGAATATTTCCGGGTTATATCGCATTTTCTTACCTTCTAAATCAGCTTTAGGAGGAGAAAGCACGATAGGGGAATGGACCTGGAAAAGCATATTCAACTGCTTATCGAGCGTAGTAGATGTTTCAACACTCCACATGTCGTCAACGCACAAAACAGGCTGAAAATCACATTGATCCCAATAATCAGATAATGGATTAACAACACATTTTATGCCTGTTGTCACAGGAGTACGACTCGCACGTAAGAGCTCGCTGCATAAAGAATCGGTCAAATATGATTTTCCAATTCCAGATGCACCACACATGCATATCGTAAAACATTCACGCCTTATATATGGATTCGATCCCATTTCCATAAGATCGGTCTTCAATTTTGAAATTTGATCATACACACGTGTAAACACACTCAAATTTCGTGATTGATTCATTTCAGCAGTTAAATCATGTAACAAGATTTGTCCATATGAATGTGCCGCAAACACTCTCTCGATATACTCTTGATCATGCGCTCGACGCATTCTGAATTTGGGATCATCCAAATACAGACATTCCTTCACCCATGCTTT
>NZ_AUPJ01000049.1 GCF_000427315.1 Arthrobacter sp. TB 26 | reverse complement strand
GCGAGTAACACCTAACCTAGAGCACCACTTTAATCGTAATTAAAACTACTCTACTATGGAGCTGAGTCTTTAGAGGCAACTCAACCTTCCCCATATATAAGCTAAAGATGATGGTCTAATCCACTCTGTCTTTAGACTCTTATATATAGGTTTACTCCTCTTAGTAGATTTAAAACGAAGGTCTTGGGGGGTGGTACTTCCCTCAATTCCAATAACCTAAAATAAAATTAAAATTAGTGAGTATTTAAAATTTAATATTACGCACTAGCGTAACATCTGACATCCATTTCTTCCCATGTGATAAGGTCCTCATAAATACCCAACTTGTCAAAAGCCATTTTAATGGTATTTCTGACATAATTAAAATATTCAGGACCCCATCCAAATGCTAACTCTAACGCTTGTTTAGCATTTTCTATGGTTGCTGTACGACGACCCAATCCTCGAGCATGAGTCCAATTCGTCGTTCCTTCTACCGAGACCTTGTCCAGGTTAGCTAGAAACACAGGTCTAGTTGGATGTTTTAAGAACCCATGTTTTAAAAAGGTAGCAGTCTGTAACGTCCGCCACTTTACAGTATTTCCTGATTTATCCTGATCCGTAAATTCCATCTTATATTGTGAAAAGAATTTTCCTATCGTTACGGCATTAAACTTATCAATCATGTTATCTCTAACATTCATGATAAGATCGTCGCCATAACAGACAAGGACAACATTTTGAGAGAACTCGGACAAAGGCAAGTCAGTAATACCTAACCAAGCTAACCTAATTAACAAACAATTTGAAATTGTGTTCAATATGTCTGTTATTGGAGAACCTGATGGAATTCCACAAGGTACTCGGTACACCAAATCGCGATATAGATGACTAGGCGCTAAGATCTCTTGCGCCATGGTCCACATTACTCGCTTCATTTCGTCTTTATTATCTTCTTCGGTGTAATGTAATACCCAGTCGATAATAATTTCGAACGCTGAAGCTGCAACATCGGAATCTAACCCAGGACCAAAGTTCTTATAGTCTCCTGTCACGATGTGAGTGCCATACTTAGACAACCTTGTTGCCAAATTTGTCCACTCTAAGCTGTTAACATCAATACCAATACCATGCTCAGCATTAAGTCGTGCAGCTCGATAGGATGCCATAAAGTCTAAGTAATACTGTCGAAACGGTATGGTAAACTGTACCGGACTTATACTAAATATTCTAGTCTTACCAGGTATTCTACATTTTTCAACAGGCAAACAAGTATCTTTCAAACAATCCGTGAATATAGTGTGAGGTTTTATTCCCTTTTTCCTCATTAACTGTGTCGTTGATAATTGAATCTCAAGTTCGGGACGCATTCCACGCAAGAGATAACATCCCGAGTCTTGTAACTCGATATCAAATAGCCATCGCTTACCTGATGTTCCAGGTGGCTTTAATGAAGACAAAGGAAAACCAGCACTAGTATTCCAAGATATCGAATCAAACCCGTCTAAACCAGGCACACCACATACAGCATCTTGCAAACTTCTAATCTTGCAACCATTTATTGGTTTAACCACTGAAATTAATTTTTCTTTCAAATGATTTGTCGCTAATTCCAGATGTTTCCTATTAAACGGTGAACAAGGCATACCATGCTTTTCACACCCTAACTTCAAAGGATCATGCGGCGCTATTCTTGGATCACGTGACGACATCGGATTTGGTTCAGTCCTTACATCAAATGTTCCATGGATAAGCGTCTTTTTGATCCCAGTAGAAGGGCTTTGAGCATGAGCTAACTTTGCATCCACTCTACCAATTGGATATAAATCGGTATCTAAACCAATATCAGATTCATCTAATTCACGCAACGGAAGT
>NZ_AUPJ01000048.1 GCF_000427315.1 Arthrobacter sp. TB 26 | reverse complement strand
GTTGAACCACATCAGGAAGAGCCCGGCCACGGAGGTGGCGATGCCAACGATGGTCAGCCCCAGGACCGAGAACCCGGCGGTCGCGACCAGGGCACCCGCGGCGGGACCAATCATAAAGACCAGTTCCGTGGAGATGGCGTCCAGGGCAAAAGCCGTGCGGCGCTGCTCCCCCGTGGCGAGGACGCCGAGGGACTGGCGCACCACGCTGAAGATCGGCAGGGTCAGCAGGCCGCCGACGAACACCAGCGGCAGCAGCAGCTCGTAGGACACATGCGGCACCACCGACCAGATGACCGTTTCGGAAATGACGGACGGAATGAGGGCACGGCGCAGGCCCACCGTGTCGACGCGCCGGCCGCGCCAGGGTGCGCCGACGGCAATGCCGATGGTCATCACCGCGGCCGCGGCACCGGCCGCCGCGTAGCCCTGGCCGAGGGTCAGGACGATGTGCAGGGTCAGCAGGACCCCGGCCGCGGAGTGCGGTATGCGGGCAACCATCCCGACCAGCAGGAGCCTCCGGATCGGCCGAACGGCCAGCAGCTCCCGGTAAAGCGCGAAGTTCACGAAACTACTTCCTTCTGGTACTGCCCCCGGCAGCACCAGGGTCTCCCCCGCTGGCCGTCAGCTACTGCGCTGCGCGCTGCAATTTGACCTCGATGGAGTCAACCCGCTCAGCAAATACTTCGTTCCGTGCCCAGGCGCTGTTGAGGCCGGACACGATGGACTGGACGCCGGCGGCGTCGAGCCCGTCTTCAAGGTAGAGCAGCACCCGGAGTTCCGGGCCGGAGCCGCCGCCCGGCAGCTGCGTTCCGTCGGCCGCCAGCGAGGCTACTCCACCGCCTGGGTGAATTTCAACACGGCGGACCGCGGGAAAGCCAGCCGCGGCCTCGCCGAGGCTCCGGGCCAGCTCCGGATCAGCGTACGACGGCGTCCAGTCCCGCTGCTGGGCGAGGGCCCACACCGCGGGGCGGCGCACGACGAAGGTGACCGCGGAGCCCGGGTCGAGCACGAGTAATTCCGCGCCCTCAGCGACCGCGGAGAGTGCTGCGCGGGCAGCATAAACGGCCACCGGGCGGGCCTCCGGGTGCCAGGCCTTGAGCGAGGCTGCGGAGCTGAACACGGGCATCGCTGTCCGGCCGTCGGGGGCCTTGAGGGTCACGAGGGCCATGTCGGCCTGCTTGTCGGCATGCAGGCCGCCGGCTCCTTCGGCTTCTGCGGCG
>NZ_AUPJ01000047.1 GCF_000427315.1 Arthrobacter sp. TB 26 | reverse complement strand
GTGGACTGCGTCTGTTGTGGGGCTGAAGACCTGGCGCTCTGCGGCGGCTGCGGACGGCAGGTCCGGCTGTTGATGCACCAACCGTTCCGGGCGGAAGCACAGGCCCCTGCCCTGATGGACGTCGACGGCTCCGCGCTCCTTCCCGTCGTGGCTGCCGGCGCATACCGCGCGGAGTTGGCGCAGACTGTGCTGTCGTTCAAGCGCCACGGCCAGGGACAACTTGCGGGGGTGTTGTCCAACGGCCTGGCCCGGGCCATCCGGGCTGCTGCAGGGGAGATTCCGGGACTGCTGCTGGTCCCTGTGCCCACCAGCAGCAGTGCCTACCGGAAGCGGGGCTTCAGCCCGGTCCACGTGCTGCTCGGCAGAATGGGACGGACCCCGGGAGCCGGTGCGCACGCCGGCTTCACCACCGTCCATGCCCTCCGGAAGACGGTGCTGCGGGCCCCGGCGACCGGGGAGCCAGCGTCACGGACGGTGCCCGCGTCCGGTTACCGCCTCCCCGGACTGCCGGGAGGACGCGGCGGGCAAAAGGGGCTGGGGCGCGGGGACCGGGCACAGCGGGTGCGGGGATCCATGCGGGTCCGTCGCGGCCCGTTCGCGCCCAAGGTCAGCGGGCAGCAGTGCATCATCGTTGACGATGTGCTCACCACCGGGGCTACATTGGCCGAGGCTGCCCGGGCGTTGCGCGCGGCCGGCGCGCTGGTGAGTGGCGCCGTCGTCCTCGCCGCGACACGCCCGCCGGTCACGCTCGAGTTCGGTGACACCGACCCCGCAATGGCGGGGAAGGCGCCCGTCAATGAAAAAAATAAACCAAAAAAGGATGAATAAGAGGGGGCTATGAACTAACGTCGAAGATGGGTACCAAGAATAGATGTACCTGTCGATAGCGGCTCGGAAAGGGGCTCGACTGTCAGTCAGATCAGCCCCGGGAAGTGCCGCCGTCGTGTCACCGAAGTCATTTGGAGGGCACCATGGAGTTCATGATCAGCGGACGTAATTTGACGGTCTCCGACCGGTTCCGCGAGTACGCCGACGAGAAGATCTCGAAGATCGCGTCACTGGGGGACAAGGTCCAGAGGGTGGACGCGAAGGTTACCAAGGAGACCAAGGCCCGCCAGACCGACGAGATGCTCACGGTTGAGCTGACCGTCCTGGGCCGGGGCCCCGTGATTCGTGCCGAAGCCAGCGCCGCAGACAAATTCGCCGCGTTCGATCTCGCCTACAACAAGCTACTTGAACGCCTGCGCCGCGCGAAGGACCGCAAGAAGGTCCACCATGGCCGGCACACCCCGAAGTCCGTCACCGAGGCGACGGCAACCCTTGAGCCCGCGAGCACCAGCGAGCCCATCTACGAAGAGGCCAACCACTGGCTGGAGCCCAAGTCAGCTCCCGCCGAGAAGTCGCCGTACGACGTCGAGAATGACATCCCGGCCGGAGACTCGCCCGTGCTTATCCGCCGGAAGGTCTTTCCCGCCGCATCCCTCACGCTCGACGACGCTGTCGACAACATGGAGCTCGTGGGTCATGACTTCTACCTCTTCGTGGACAAGGAGACCAAGGCACCGTCCGTCGTGTACCGCCGCGACGGTTGGACCTACGGGGTGATTTCCCTCGACCAGACGTGCGAGCCGGGCGAGGCCCCGCTGGAAGAGAAAATCCTCGCCTACCGCTCCGAGGATGAGCCCGCCAGCGCATAAGCTGGTGCTGACCATCCAACGAAGGGACTGATGTGCAGGAATTGCTGAGCCTCAAGCAGGCACGGCGGATCGCACTGGCAGCCCAGGGATTGGACAAAGTTCGGCCCGCCGGACCCGTGACTGCACGGGCGGTGGGCCGTACTTTTGCCCGACTCCAGCTGGTCCAGATCGACTCCGTCAACGTGCTGTCGCGGAGCCACTACCTGCCCTTCTTCTCCCGGCTTGGCAACTACGACCGCGCCATCCTCCAGCGCATGGCGGGCACCCACCCGCGGCGCATGATGGAGTACTGGGCCCATGAGGCCAGCTTCATCCGCCCCGACCATTTCCAGGACCTGGTCCTGTGGCAAAGCCGGAAATGGGTGGGGGCGCACTCCCTGGACCCCGAGCTTAGGAGCGGTGTCGCATCCCGGGTGCTCGAGGCACTGGCCACCGGCCGGCCAATGACCGCCGCAGAACTCACCGCGCACCTTGGTCATGTGGAGGACCGGCAGCAGGACAACTGGGGCTGGAACTGGAACGCCGTGAAACGGGTGCTGGAGCACCTTTTCGAAGCAGGCCTTATTTCGGCCGCGTCCCGCACGGAGTCCTTTGAACGGCGCTACACCCTCACGGCCAAGGTCCTGTCCAGGCGGCCGGAGGAAGACTCGGAAGTCCCGGACGCCGGCGCGGACCAGGGGGCCGCGCTGGTCCGTCTCATCGATGCCGCCGCCCGGGCCCACGGCATCGGCACGCTGCGCTGCTTTGCGGACTACTTCCGGACGCCCTTGCGTCCGTCCGCCGTCGCAGTGGACCACCTCGTCGAAGCCGGACGGCTGCTGCCCATCACTGTGACCGGCTGGAACAAGCCCGTCTACCGGCACGTCGAGGCGAAACTGCCCCGCACGGCCACCGGTCGCGCGCTGCTGAGCCCCTTCGACTCGCTGGTCTTTGAGCGGCGGCGCCTTGAGGCCTTGTTCGGTTTCCACTACCGCATCGAGATTTACACCCCGGAGCCGAAGCGCCGCTACGGCTATTACGTGCTGCCCTTTCTGCTGCGCGACGGGATCGTAGCCCGCGTCGACCTCAAAGCCGACCGGGCCAACGGCCTTCTGCTGGCGAGGGCTGCCCATGCCGAACCCGATGCCCCCGCCGATACCGCCGTCGAACTCGCTGCGGAACTGCAGCTCATGGCAGAGTGGTTGGAACTGGACCGGGTTGTGGTTTCCCAGAAAGGGGACCTGGCGCCGGCGCTCGCAGACGCTGTGTCCGGGGCAGGAAGCGGTGTATCCGCTGAGAGGGAACAGGCGTAACCGGCACTGTGTCTCTCCCGTAGACTAAACACGCCAGAATTCGGCAGCTTGAGACTGGGAGCAACTTCACGTGGCATCACTTATCGAAAAACTTCTCCGCACGGGTGACAAAAAAACCCTGAGGCAACTGCGGAACTATGCCGATTCCATTAATGCCCTGGAAAGCTCCTTCCAGACCTTTAGCGACGCTGAACTGCGAGAAGAGACGGACCGGCTCCGCGCGCGCCACGGCGACGGTGAAAAGCTTGATGACCTCCTGCCCGAGGCGTTCGCCGCCGTCCGCGAAGCCTCGTCGCGCACCCTCGGGATGCGCCACTTCGACGTCCAGCTGATGGGCGGCGCCGCCCTGCACCTGGGCAACATCGCCGAAATGAAGACTGGTGAAGGCAAAACCCTCGTGGCCACCGCTCCGGCCTACCTGAACGCCCTCGCCGGCAACGGCGTGCACGTCATCACCGTGAACGACTATCTGGCTGAATACCAGTCCGACCTCATGGGCCGTGTCTACCGTTTCCTGGGCCTGACCAGCGGCTGCATCCTGTCCAACCAGGACCCCGCCCTGCGCCGAGAACAGTACGCCGCGGATATCACCTACGGCACCAACAACGAATTCGGCTTCGACTACCTGCGCGACAACATGGCGTGGGACAAGTCCGAGCTCGTCCAGCGCGGCCACCACTTCGCCATCGTCGATGAGGTGGACTCCATCCTCATCGACGAGGCACGGACCCCGCTCATCATCTCCGGCCCCGCCCAGGGCGACACCAACCGCTGGTACAGCGAGTTCGCCAAGGTCGTCACCCGGCTCAAGTCCGAGGAGGACTACGAAGTCGACGAGAAGAAGCGCACCGTCGGTGTGCTCGAGGCCGGCATCGAGAAGGTCGAGGACTACCTCGGCATCCACAACCTCTACGAGTCCGCGAACACCCCGCTGATCGGATTCCTTAACAACGCCATCAAGGCCAAGGAACTGTTCAAGCGGGACAAGGACTACGTCATCCTCGACGGCGAAGTCCTGATCGTGGACGAGCACACCGGCCGCATCCTCGCCGGCCGGCGCTACAACGAAGGCATGCACCAGGCCATCGAGGCCAAAGAAGGCGTCGAGATCAAGGCCGAGAACCAGACCCTCGCCACGGTGACGCTGCAGAACTACTTCCGCATGTACGGCAAGCTCGCGGGCATGACCGGCACGGCCGAAACCGAAGCCGCAGAGTTCATGAGCACCTACAAGCTCGGCGTCGTCGCGATCCCCACCAACAGGGACATGACGAGGATTGACCAGGCGGACCTGGTCTACAAGAACGAGGCCGTGAAATTCGACGCCGTCGTCAAGGACATTGCCGAACGGCATGAAAAGGGCCAGCCGGTCCTGGTCGGCACCACGAGCGTGGAGAAGAGCGAATACCTCTCCCGGCTGCTGGCCAAGGAAGGCGTCCGCCACGAGGTCCTGAACGCCAAAAACCACGCCCGTGAGGCCGCGATCGTGGCCCAGGCAGGCCGCAAGGGCGCCGTCACGGTGGCGACCAACATGGCCGGCCGCGGTACCGACATCATGCTCGGCGGCAACGCCGAGTTCACCGCTGTCGCCGAATTGGCCAAGCGCGGGCTGGATCCGGAAGAGAACTCCGAAGAATACGAAGCCGCCTGGCCGGCAGCCTTCGAGGCCGCCAAGCAGTCCGTCAAGGACGAGCACGAGGAAGTCCTCAACCTCGGCGGCCTGTACGTGCTGGGTACCGAACGGCACGAATCACGCCGGATCGACAACCAGCTCCGCGGCCGCTCCGGCCGTCAGGGCGACCCCGGCGAGTCCCGGTTCTACCTGTCGCTGACCGACGACCTGATGCGCCTGTTCAACTCCGGCGCGGCGGAACGTCTGATGAATAGCTCGGTGCCGGACGACGTCGCCCTCGAATCCAAACTCGTCTCGCGCGCCATCGCTTCCGCCCAGGGCCAGGTGGAGGGCCGCAACGCCGAACAGCGCAAGAACGTCCTGAAGTACGACGACGTCCTGAACCGCCAGCGCGAGGCCATCTACGGAGACCGCCGCCGCATCCTCGAAGGCGACGACCTCCACGAAAAGGTCCAGTTCTTCCTGGAAGACACGATCAGCGCGTTCATCGAGCAGGCCACCGCCGAGGGCACCGGCGACGACTGGGACTTCAACCTGCTGTGGTCCAACCTCAAGACCCTCTACCCGGTGAGCGTCACCCCGCGCGATCTCATCGACGAGGCCGGCGGGAAGTCGCGGATCACGGTCGACTTCCTCAAGGAAGAGATCCTCTCCGACGCCCGCCTGGTCTACCAGGCACGCGAAGAAGCCATTGGCCACGAGAGCATGCGCGAACTCGAGCGCCGCGTTGTGCTTTCGGTGATCGGCCGCAAGTGGCAGGAACACCTCTATGAAATGGACTACCTGAAGGAAGGCATCGGGCTGCGCGCGATGGCCCAGCGCGATCCCCTGGTGGAATACCAGCGCGAGGGCTTCATCATGTTCCAGGCCATGATGGAGGCCATCCGGGAGGAAAGCGTCGGCTTCCTGTTCAACCTTGAGGTCGAAGTGACGCCCGCCGAGGACGTCGTCGTAGCGGACGCCGCGGGCCAGCACACCGAGCATCACGAACCGCGGATCCATGCTGCCGGGCTGGAGGCCCCCGAAAAGCCGGCCCAGCTGCAGTACACGGCCCCCGGCGAGGACGGTTCGGCCCAGACCCGGGTGGAAGCCAAGACCTCCGGCCGCTCCGGCAACCCGGCCAAGGCCGGGCAGGACGCCCCGCGCCGCGCCAACAAAAAGAAGAAGCGCTAGCCGGTCGGCTGCTGGCCAACGCGCTGCAGCCTGGCCTAACGGCGGAGTAATGACGGAGGACCGGAACACATGTTCCGGTCCTCTGTCATTACCGCTGCCTCCTCCTTCCTTGCTTCCCTCAGTAGGCCCCCAGCCGGTTTTGAGTGACTCTCCGCGCTGGTTGTCAGCCGATTTCCAGCACAGTGACCCGCCAGGCGAGCCTGCTTCGCTCCAGCCTCAGGGCGACCGCCCGCACCCGCAACTCCTCGACCACGACGGCGCTGGCCTCATAGATGTCAGCGGATACCTGGCAGGCCCGGACGGAGCGGACCGAGGCGTTGCGGTGCAGCCGTCCCGCCGTCGGCGACGCCCCGCACGGCATCCGCCGGGTCAGCGCGGCCCGG
>NZ_AUPJ01000046.1 GCF_000427315.1 Arthrobacter sp. TB 26 | reverse complement strand
GAAGGTACGGTGAGCGTGGCGGACGTGCAGCACGCCGCGACCCTCCGCCCGGCGGCAGGTACCCCGGTGCCGGGCGCCCCGGTGGCAGTTCTCCCGGGGGCGGGCGCCCCGGAGGCAGGGCCGGAAGCACCGGCCGAATTGCCGGAAACAGGGCCACCCGCCGGGCCACCCGTTTCCCCCGAGAAACCCTCAGAGGCACGCGAGCGAGTGGCCAGCCTGCGCCGCGCCATCGGTGCGCTGATGTCGCGCTCGAAGAAGACCATCCCGCACTACTACCTCAGCACCACCCTGGACCTGCGTGCCGCCGTCGGCTGGATGCAGTCCGTCAACGCACAGCGGCCGGTCGCGTCCCGGCTGGTGCCCTCCGCGCTGCTGCTTAAGGCAGCGGCGCTCGCGGCCAGGGAGGTCCCGGAGGTGAACGGCTTCTACGACGACGGCGGGTTCCGGCCCAGCGCGTCCGTGCACCTAGGTGTCGCCGTGGCCCTGCGCCAGGGCGGCCTGGTGGCCCCCGCCATCCACGACGCGGACACCCTGCCGGTTGACGTGCTGATGGAGCAGCTCCGGGACCTCGTCAGCCGCGCCCGTGCCGGGCGGCTGCAGCGTGCCGAAATGGCCGATCCCACGATCACCGTGACGAACCTCGGGGACCTCGGCGTGGAGAGTGTCTTCGGCGTCATCTATCCCCCGCAGGTTGCGATGGTCGGCTTCGGCCGGGTGATGGAGCAGCCGTGGGCGCAGAACGGGATGCTCGGTGTCCGGCCCGCCGTCGTCGCCACCCTCTCCGCTGACCACCGGGTCAGCGACGGGCTGCGCGGGGGCCGCTACCTGGCGCGGATCGACGAGCTGCTGCAGAAGCCGGAAGACCTGTGAACCGGGTGGGTAATGTGAAACGGGAGGAACCATGAACGAACAGGACGCGCGGGCGGCGGTACAGTCCGCGATCGGCAAGGTGGCACCGGACGTGGACCTGGCCGAGGTGGACGAGGACGCCCGCCTGCGGCAGGACCTCGAACTCGATTCGCTGGACTTCCTCCGGCTGGTCGAAACGATCGACACGGCCACCGGCGTCGACATCCCTGAGCGGGACTACCCGGAGGTGGCCACGGTAAAGGGGCTGATCGGCTACCTCGCGGCCCACGGCTAATCCTGCTAATCCTGCTAATCCTGCTAATCCTGCATCGACTGCTCCGTAGCCGCCCTTTTGGAGGCGCTAAAGGGCGGCTACGGAGCAGTCGATGGGAAGAAAAGCGGCGGAATGGTCCGACCCGGGCGCCCGGCCCCG
>NZ_AUPJ01000045.1 GCF_000427315.1 Arthrobacter sp. TB 26 | reverse complement strand
ACTTGGTTCCCTCAGGAAAGGCAGCAGTTGACTCAATATAATGCCTCAACATTAAACATTGCCTATTATGAAGCATAAGACACCTAAAATTAATATCTCGCCACTTACTACCAGGCACTTTTGGGAAAACAACACCAATGTAAACCATGTTCTGTAAAATTTTATTCACAGCAGCGTCTACTTGTTGTGTTGATCCCTGAGGCTTAGTAGTAACTGGCAATCTATGAATTCTAGGTGCCTTTACTGTTACTGCTTCACTATACTTCAATCCTTGAGGTGATGCCAGTCCTGGTGACCAAAAATCAGAGCTACAATGCCTATTCACATAATGATCAGCTAATTCCTCAGAAGTTGGTTTCGGATTTCTCATTTCATACGCAGTGATACCAATTATACCTAGCAAGCTCAACACATACGCAACTTGCGGCCACCACTTGAAAAGAAAATCACGAATCATTTTCACGGGGCGAGTTAAATACTTATCAATGATCGCTTGCAACCATACTTTCACTTTACCAAATTTGGAATCTAACGAAATTTCATCCACACAATTCATAAAGTACTCAGGCATACCCTTCTTGGTACCATTATATATAAGGCGCCAAGTTGGGTTCTCAAACAACCACGCTTTATGGAAAAGATAATTGAAATATTTTGAATGTAGCATACACACTTCACCACAAGGAACAGATAAATTAATCAATTTTGATTGAACAGTCACATCTTCTTTCGACAATTTGCGGACATCAATAAGTGTCTTTTTCTCTTTCTGACACCAGAACAATTTCTTATCATCAACATAGATATCAGTCAACGGAGCATACCAATGTTGACATTTAGCACACTCTGTGGTATCATACT
>NZ_AUPJ01000044.1 GCF_000427315.1 Arthrobacter sp. TB 26 | reverse complement strand
GAGCCGGTGGCGCAGGTGTCTGCGGCTGAGAAGGCTGCCGATGATTTGTTGCTGATGCGGACCCGGGTTCCCGGGAAGCTGGGGGCTGTTATTTCTCCGCTGGTCCGGCGGATGGCGCGGGATCATGGGGTCGATTTGGGGGATCTCCAGGGGTCGGGGGCCAGCGGGCTCATCATGCGGAGAGATGTAGAGGCTGTCATCAAGCCTTCGGTGATCGAGCGTGCGGCCGTGGCGCCCGTCGAAACTCCGGCGGCAGCTGCAGCCGCGGGGACTGGGGACACCGATGCCCGCACCGGGCTGGGTATTACCGGCCGGACCGCCGTCCGTGGCGTGCGCAAGGCCGTTGCGGCGAACATGACCCGCAGCCGGTCGGAGATCCCGGAAGCCACGGTGTGGGTGGATGTTGACGCCACCGCCCTCGTTGAGTTGCGGGCCGCACTGAAGAAAGCGGATCCGCACCACACACCGGGCCTGCTGGCGTTCATCGCCCGCTTCGTCACAGCCGGCCTGAAGAAGTTCCCGGAACTGAACACCCGGATCGTCACCACCGAGGACACCACCGGCGGAGCGTCCCAGGAAATCGTGGCCTTCGACGGCGTCAACCTCGGTTTCGCGGCCCAGACCGATCGCGGCCTGATGGTGCCGTCGGTGCGCAACGCGGACAAACTCAGCGCCCGCGAACTGGACGCCGAAATCCGGCGGCTCACCGCCGTCGTGCGCGACGGCAAGGCGACCCCGGCGGAACTCGGCGGCGGCACCTTCACGCTGAACAACTACGGCGTCTTTGGGGTGGACGGCTCCGCCGCGATCATCAACCACCCCGAGGTGGGAATCCTCGGCGTCGGGCGGATCATCGACAAGCCGTGGGTGGTCAACGGCGAGCTCGCCGTGCGCAAGGTCACCGAACTGACGCTGACTTTCGACCACCGGGTCTGTGACGGCGGAACCGCAGGCGGCTTCCTGCGCTATGTCGCCGACGCGATCGAGAACCCGGGGTCAGTCCTGTCGGACCTCTGATCTGGCGCTGAACCGGGCGCGGACCGCGCGGGAGGAAAGTCCTCCCGCGCGGTGCCGGCTTCCAGCGTCCGGCCAGCTCCGGTGGGTACAATCGAGGGCAGAACATCGCACCAACGACGCCGGAACACCCCGGAATACGGAGATTTAATGTCACGATGGCTCGAGGTTGGCCCGGACAACTACGTCCTGACCACCCAAGGTTCCCTGCTCAACACCGGCCTGGTTGTCGGCTCCGAACGCGCACTGGTAATCGACACCGGCAGCGGGCCCCGGCAGGGACGCGAGATCCTTGACGCCGTGCGGGAAAAGACGCAGTTGCCGCTGGTCGTCGCCAACACGCATGCCCACTATGACCACTTTTTCGGCAACGCCGTGTTCGCCGAGGCTGGAGCGACTGAGTTCTGGGCACACGAGAACTGTGCTGCGGAAATCCAGGAGAACGGCGACAGCCAGCGCCGCGCCGTCACCACCGATGAGCCGGAAATGGCTGCCGGCCAGGGAGACAACACCGAACTCGTCGTGCCGAACGCGATCGTGAAGGACCAGCCGGTCCTCGTGGACCTCGGCGGACAGAGTGTCACCTTCTTCTACCTCGGCCACGGACACACTGACGGCGACCTCCTCGTGGGAACGGCGACCACCCTCTACGCCGGGGACCTGGTGGAGCAGGGCTCGCACCCGTCCTTCGAGGATTCCTACCCCGAGGAGTGGGCCGATGTCCTCAGGCACGTCTCGGCCCTCCGTCACCGCTATGAGTTCCTGATTCCCGGCCACGGGGAACCGTGCAGCGACCAGTTCGTCAAGACCATGGCCAACACGATGACCACGGCGGTCCGTCAGGCCACCCAGGCGACACGGGAAACCCCGGACGACGCCACCAAGGCCATCCCGATCCTGCCCTACGGGCCGGAGCAGTCCCGCTGGTTCATCCGGCGCCTGCAGGAGACCCGGGCGCACCACTGAGTCCGCGGCTTGGGGCTGCCGATGGTAAGGGTACTCAGGACAGCGCCTAGAATTGCGGTTTGAACCAATTCAAACGAGCACCGCAGCGGCCTGCGCTGTGAGTCCCAGGGGGGACCAATATGCCCGATCCGGTGGACAACAACACAGTCAACGCTGCCGCAGAGGTAGAACAACCCGAACTCCGTCGCCGGCGTGACCGCCGCCGCGGCGAGGACTCCGACGCCCGGACAGGAACCATGCCCATCATCACGCCCAGCGACGTCGGCAGCGAAGCTGCGCGCACCGTCCGCAGCAGCTCATGGGCAGAGGCTGCAGCAGCGGCCGATGCGCCGCAGGCCCCGACCCGTCCTCCGATTGACACCCGTCCGCGGATTGACGATGTCCCGCAGGCTCCCGCTCCCGTTCGAGCGGACCTGCCCG
>NZ_AUPJ01000043.1 GCF_000427315.1 Arthrobacter sp. TB 26 | reverse complement strand
GGGGAGCCGCGCAGCTACGGCGACGGGTCCGAGTTTGTGGCCGCGAGCACCGCCAAGATCATCACGGCGGCCGCCTACTACCATCTGGTGGAGACCGGTGAGAAGTCCCTCGACGTGCCGCTGGGGAGCTACGACGCCGCGTTCCAGCTGCAGGCGATGGTCAACACGAGCAGCGATGACTCCTGGCTGCTGCTGATGCAGGACATCGGCTACCCGAAGCTGATCGAGTACGCCGCGTCGATCGGGATCAGCTACGACCCGGAACAGAACCTGTTGACCCCGGCCGAGATGGCGGGGCTGCTCAAGCAGCTCTCCACCGGGAAGCTGCTGAACGCCGAGCACACGCAGGAGCTGCTGGGCTACATGCAGCAGACCAACAACGAACGGCTCATTCCCGCCGCCGTCGGGCCGGACATCACGGTGCAGCACAAGTACGGCGAGGTGGAGGGCTATGTCCACGACGCGGCCCTCCTGACGTCCGGCGAGCGCTCCTACGCGCTCACCATCTACACGTGGGGTGAGGACCTCGAGAGCGAGGAACGCCTGGCCGTGTTCCACGAGCTGACCGACGTGGTGGTGCGGGCGCTGCTCGGCTAGGGCTGGTTGACTGGGGGCCGGTTAACGGGCAGAGCCCCCGCCGCACTGTGTGCGGCAGGGGCTCTGGATCCTGGATAACCGGGTTTAGCGGCCGAAAAGCTTGGCGAAGAAGCCGGTCTTGGTGCTGACTTCACCCTCGTGACCCTTGCAGCGGTCGGCGCTCTTGACGCCCCGCATGACCTGATCAACGTGCTGGCCGCAGCCAGCCCAGGTGGTCTTACCGCACTTCTTGCATGCAACCTGTCGGCACATCTGGTTCTCCTCTTGGTAGGTCCGTAATCATTACTATACCCCCAGGGGTATCGAGAGCCAAATGCGGCGGACCGGGAACACCCTGCCGCCGGACGGCGTTGGTTCCGTACAGTGGCACCAGCGCCTTGGCACCGGCGCCGGGCCGCGCACGCACTGACTTCCGAACCGTACCGAGAGGACTGCTGATATGGCTTACATCAAGGTTGGAACCGAGAACAGCACAGACATCGAGCTCTACTACGAAGACCACGGAAGCGGGCAGCCGGTGGTCCTGATCCACGGCTATCCGCTGGACGGATCGTCCTGGGAGAAGCAGACCACGGCCCTGCTCGGCGCCGGCTACCGCGTCATCACCTACGACCGCCGCGGCTTCGGCCAGTCCAGCAAGCCCACCGACGGCTACGACTACGACACCTTCGCGGCCGACCTCGACACCCTGCTCACCACCCTGGACCTGAACGACGCCGTGCTGGTGGGCTTCTCGATGGGAACCGGCGAAGTGGGCCGGTACCTCGGCACCTACGGCTCGGCCCGAGTGGCGAAGGCCGTGTTCCTCGGCTCGCTGGAACCCTACCTGCTGCAGACCGACGACAACCCCGACGGCGTCCCGCAGTCCGTGTTCGACGGCCTGCTGGAGGCTGTGACCACCGACCGGTACGCCTTCTTCACCGAGTTCTTCAAGAACTTCTACAACAGCGATACCTTCCTCGGCACACCCCGACTCAGCGAGGAAGTCATGCGGGCCGGCTGGAACCTCGCGACCGCGGGCGGCCCCACCGCCTCGGCAGCCGCGCAGCCCCCCTGGCTGACCGACTTCCGTGGCGACATCCCCAAGATCGACGTCCCCGCGCTGATCGTCCACGGCACCGCGGACAACATCCTGCCCATTGACGTCACGGGCCGGCGGTTCGCCAAGGCCCTGCCCAGTGCCGAGTACGTGGAGATCGAGGGCGCCCCGCACGGGATGCTCTGGACGCACGCCGCCGAGGTCAACGAGTCGCTGCTGGGGTTCCTGGCGAAGTAGGGCCACCCGCGGCCGTCCGGGGCTGGGCCGCGCGGCCGTCCGGCCGTCCGGGGGCACTTTGACACGAAACGCCGTGCCGGCGTCGTCCATTTCGACGCCGGACCCCGGCAAAGTGCCCCCGGACGGCTGAGGAAAGCCGGACACCGTCCCCTAGAACAAGGCCTCAGTGACGGCCTCGGTCACCTGGTGGATGACTTCGGTCCGCTCCGGGACGCTGCCGAGGCCATCACCCTTGGTGTAGACCACCAGGGCATAGGCCTTGCCGCCCTGGGTGAGGATTCCGGCGTCGTGCAGTTCCCCGCCCAGCAGTCCGTATTTGTGGGAGACGGTGATGCCGGCGGGGACGGCGGCCGGGATGAGCGTTTCGTAGTTGGTGTCCTGCATGTAGGCCAGGAGCTGTTCGGTGTCCGCAGGTTCCAGCAGCGTTCCGGAGTAGAGACCCGCCAGGATGTGGGCCATGTCCGCCGGGGTGAGTGTGTTGCTTTCGGGGCTGTAGTCCACCCCCATCGAGGCGGCGTAGTCCGTCAGTTCCTCGTGGCCCACCGCGTCCATGATCAGCGACCAGGAGTCGTTGTCGCTTTGCTGGATCATCGCCTGCAGCTGGAACTGCGCGGTGTAGGCCCCCAGCGGATCCTCGAGCGAGGCCTCCCCGGTTTCGACCAGGTGGTAGTACGCCTCGGCTGCCAGGACCTTGGCCGTGCTCGCGGCGACGAAAGCCGCGTCGACACCGTATTCGTGGACAGCCTGGCTTGCGTCCGCTCCCTCCGAGAGGTCGAGGAGGGCGACGCCGATCTGGTAGTCACTGTTGGCCTCGATGATGCCGTTGATTTTGGCGTCCAGCTCCGCGTCGATGGCCCCCGCGGCCGG
>NZ_AUPJ01000042.1 GCF_000427315.1 Arthrobacter sp. TB 26 | reverse complement strand
CCGGGACAGCAGGCGCGCCAGCGGCGGTGTCCCGGCCGGGGGCTCCGGGCGCTCGACGGCGAGGATCGCCGCCAGGAGTGAGGCGACGGTGGCGTCCGCGGGGAGGTCAAAGCTCTCTTCATCGACGCCGGCGGCAGCGCGCGCGGCAGCGAAGTAACGTACGTTCACAGGTGGCTCAGCCTCCGATGGCGCTCATGCTGCGGTCCGGCTGGACGAAGTCCGGGGCGTCCAGTCCGACGTGGTCCATGCCGTGGGCCTTGGGCTTGATCCACATGGCGTCCTGCCAGCGCCCGGCGAGTTGTTCGTCGCTGGCGCCTTCGCGGAGCAGCCCCAGCAGGTCAACTTCCTCGCGGGAGAACAGGCAGCTCATGATCTTGCCCTCGGCCGTGATGCGGGTGCGTCGGCAGTCGGAGCAGAACGGCTCGGTCACGGACGCGATGATCCCCACGGTTCCCAGCACCGGGCCGGCAGCCCCGGCCGTGCCCGGGACCCTGGCCCGGACCTCGAAGCGTTCCGCCGGGGCGCCGTCGCGGTCCCGGGGATCGGCGCTGAGCACGTAGTCGACGGAGAGCAGCTCACGGATTTCCGCGGCAGTGATCATGTTTCGGCGGGTCCAGCCGTGGTCGGCGTCGAGCGGCATTTGTTCGATGAAGCGAAGTTCGTAGCCGCGGTCCAGCGCCCAGGCCAGCAAAGCGGGGGATTCGACGTCGTTGATGCCGCGCATCAGTACGGCGTTGAGCTTCACGGGACCCAGCCCGGCGGCCCAGGCGGCGTCCACGCCGGCCAGGACCTTGTTCAGGAAGGGGCGGCGGGTCAGCTGGGTGAACGTTTCCTCATGGAGCGAGTCCAGCGAGACGTTGATACGGGACAGTCCGGCGGCCTTGAGCCCGGCGGCTTTCTTGTCCAGCCCGACGGCATTTGTGGTCATCGAGATCGGAAGGTCGGGGTGGGCCTGGCGGAGCGCCGAAATGATGTCCAGCAGATCGGCCCGCACCAGCGG
>NZ_AUPJ01000041.1 GCF_000427315.1 Arthrobacter sp. TB 26 | reverse complement strand
GGCGGCCCTGCCATACTGCGACGCTTTCGTCAGCGGGCACAGCTACTCGGCTTTGGCAGAGGTGGCAGCCGCAATCCGCGGCGACGGCCAGTCATCACTCAAGGGAAGAGGGAACTAATGCAGATCGACAGCACTTTCTCGGTCGTCGCACCGATCGACACCGTCTGGGACACCATCATGGACTTTGAACGGGTGGCCGGCTGCGTCCCGGGCGCCAGGATCCTGAACAAGCTTTCCGACGACGCCTACCAAGTGGGCATGACGGTGAAGCTGGGCCCGGTCAACATGCAGTACAAGGGGCTGCTCAACGTCATCGAGCGCAACGCCGCCGAACACCGGGCCGTGCTCGGCGGCAAAGCCCAGGAGACCCGCGGCCAGGGCACCGCCGACGCCACGGTCACTCTGCTCCTGACGGAAGAGGCCGGCGGCACAACCCGGGGCACCGTCAACGCCGAGCTGTCCCTTTCCGGCAAGGCCGCCGCGATGGGCAAGGGCGTGATCGGCAGCGTCACCG
>NZ_AUPJ01000040.1 GCF_000427315.1 Arthrobacter sp. TB 26 | reverse complement strand
CCGGCCGAGACCGCCGATCCGGTTGAGCCTGCGCCGGTCGAGCTGGCGCCGGTCGAGCCTGCGCCGGTCGAGCCTGCGCCGGTCGAGCCGGCAACGGTCGAGCCCGCGCCGGAGGACCCGGCAGCGGTCGAGTCGGAGCCGGAAGAGTCGGAGCAGGAAGAGTCGGAGCAGGAAGAGTCGAGAGGCAACTCCGAACGGGCGCACGAGAACGCTGCCGCCAAGCACGCCGCCGGCCAGGCAAATGCGGCAGAGCACCGCAGCGCCAATGCAGCCACTTCGGCAACGCCGTCATACGGCGCGGGCCCGGCTGTCAAGGCATCCCCGGCCTCGAAGGCTGAGAACCCGGGCAAGGACAAAAAGAACAAGTAGCCGGCCCTGCAAGGCCCCGGACCCCAACGGTTCCGGGGCATTTTGCATGGGAGTCTCGGCCTGGTCTGGAAACCAGGCAGCACGGAAGGACCGTCGACGCGGCCGAAACCGCCTAGGATTCGATCAGGGTCACAACTGTCCCACTTCTTTGGGGGAAGAAATTTGCACTTTTCCGATCACCGCGCCGCCCAGACGGGCCCGCCCGCCGGGACCATAGCCACAACGAAGCTCCCCGTTCCTGTGGCGAGTCTGCGCTGGGCGCTGGTGCGCCGGCTCGTCTTTGCCATCCCGTTGGGGCTGCTGTTTGGCGTAATGCTCATCAACGGCTTCAGGGTGAACGAGTCCGCAGTGATGGCCGTAATGGCTGGCGGGGTGGGCTTGTCCTTCTCCCTGTTCCTGGGCATCATCTGGCTCGTCGGCCGCCGGCGTCGGGCTCTTTTTGCCGCATCCGGCGGTGACCCGGACGCAGCCCGCGTGCTGCTGTTTGGTGCCATGGCCCCGAAGATCGGGCGTCTGGGTCCCTACAGCGAAAGTGGATTCCACCGATGGGCCGCGGGCTTCGGCGCAGGAGGAGACGGGGGCAGGGGCGACTGGGGCTAGGACCTCGGCGGCCCGGCGTCAGGCAACGGCCCCCTGAAAGTGCTTCTCGATCATCCCCTTGATGTCGTCGTGGCAGCCGCCGCAGCCGGTCCCTGCGCGGGTGGCTCCTGACACCTCGGCCACCGTCCCGCAGCCGTCGGTCACCGCAGCGGCAATCTTCGTTCCGCTGACACCCGCGCACCGGCACACGGTTCGCTCGGGGTCAGCCGCGCCGGCAGCCGCCGCCTGGTCCGGTCCGTCCAGGCGCAGCAGCAGCGACCGGTCCGCCGGCAGTTCGGCCCCCCGCTCGAAGAGCTGCACCAGTTCTGCAGCGGTGCGGGGCATGCCCACCGCCGCGAGGCCTTCGAGCACTCCGGCGCGGGTGGTCATTTTCACGTAGCGGCCGTGCTCGGGATCGGCCCACTGCGCGATCTGCAGCCGCGGGCGGCCGTCCGCGGCCCCCGCACACAGGGCTTCCTCGTCCCACGGTTCCGCGGAAACATCCCCGGCGACGGCCATGGTCAGGCCGCGGGCCTTGAGGACAATGACGCCCGGCAGTTCGGCCGGCAGGGGAAGCAGCAACTCGGCCTCCGGTGCCCCGGATGCCAGCAGCGTCAGGTATTCGGCGAGCCATTCCGCCTGCCGCCAGCCCGGTCCCACCAGCCCGGACGGACCACGCGCGGTGCGGCACTCCAGGCATTCCGGATCGGGGCAGCGGACCTCGGCGCAGTCGCCGATCGCAAAGATGTGCGGCTCGTGGTGTGCCCGGAGCTTATGGTCCACCAGGATCCCGGCCGCGGTGGAAAGTCCGCAGCCTTCCGCAAGCTCGGTCCGCGGCCGGACGCCGCAGGAGAGCACCAACAGGTCGCCGTCGATCGCGGAACCGTCATCCAGCAGCAGCGCCGAGAAGCCGCCGTCGGGCGCGTTGTGTTCCACGCCGGTGGAGCGGGCGTTGCCGGCCACCCGCACGCCGCAGTTCCGCATCGACGCCGCGAGGACGGCGCCGCCGCCGCGGTCGATGTTCCGGCCCAGGGGATGCGGGCCGTTGTGCACCACAGTGACCCTGGCGCCTTCCTCGGCCGCTGCGAGGGCCGTCTCCAGGCCGAGCACGCCGCCGCCGAGGACCACCACCCTCTTGCCGCCGGCCACGGCCGCCCGAAGTACTGAGGCATCGCGCAGATCCCGGAGCGCGGTGACGCCCGGTGGCAGCACCGGGGCGGCGGGG
>NZ_AUPJ01000039.1 GCF_000427315.1 Arthrobacter sp. TB 26 | reverse complement strand
GTGGGGGCACAGCCCGGCTCGGTGCCGGTGCTCTCCTACCGCGAAGTCACGTCAGCCAACGTCCGGATCGAAACCGTAGGAGTCGTTCGCCATGCAGAACCGCTTTCGGCTTAAGGGCGCCTCGCTGGAGGAGATCCGCCGCAAGGCGGAACTGCAGCACGGCCCCGCCGCGCGCATCGTCTCCGCAGAGCGCGTCATCAGCCCCGGAATCGCCGGGCTTTTCGCCGGCGACCGCTACGAGGCAATCGTCGAGGTGGTGACGGGTCGTGAGGTCGTCACAGGCGAGGTCGTTCCGGAACCGGACGTCCTTGCCGAGGCAGTCGCTGCGCCTGTCGCGCTCGCAGGGGCGGCGCCCGCCCACGAGTTGCAGGGTGCCGCGATCGCGGCCCTGCTCGAAGAAGCCGATGCGGCCGAACTGAGCCTGCACCGGCCTGGCAACGCGGGACTCTCCACCGAATCCCCGGACTTCGCCGAACTGCTCGAACAGCTCGGCGCCGGGCTGCGCGGCCCTGGCGCCGATGTCCCCGTCGTCCCCAACAACAGCAAACGGCAGGAATCCGCAGCTGCCCCGGCCCCGGCGGCTGTGGCGGACCCAAGGGCGGGAGTGCACCTGGCGGCTGCAGAGGCGCCCGTGTCCGTGCCCGCCACTCCGCGCGCGTCCCTCCCGGTTCCGCTCAGCGGAGTCGGTGACCTGGTGGTCCTCGTCGGGCTTGGCGACGACGCCCTGGACACCGCGCTGGCCATGTCCACGGCAGCCGGCGGCGCCGATGTGCGCACGGCGGGGAAGCTGTCCGCTTACGGCCATCTGCACGTGGAAGGACGCCAGGGCGCGACGGCGGCCCGCGCCCACGCCGTCCTCACAGACCACACCGTGCTGGTGGCCTTCGGCCTGGGGAAGGCCCGCGACGCCCTCGCCCGGCTCCAGTCGGTCGCCGCGCTGTCCGCGGACCAGGTCTGGGTGGTGGTCGACGCCGGGCGCAAAGCGGAGGACTCCGCGCGCTGGGTAGGCGTGCTCGCCGCGCAGCTGGACATCACCGCGGTGGCAGTCGTCGGTGCGGCGGAAACCGCCACGCCGGAAACCGTCAATTCGCTGGGACTGCCGGTGGGCTGGATCGACTCAGGCCCCGCCCGCCCGGCCAGGGCCTGAGATGCCGGGCATTGTCCGCGCACCGGCGGCCGGGTTCGTCGGCGGCGCCGCGCCGCGAAGGGTAGATTGAGAGAATGCTGGTACTAACACGCAAGCCGGGCGAACAGATCATGATCGGCGACGGGATCGTCATCACGGTTCTGGAAGGCCGCGGCGACGGTGTTCGGATAGGCATTGAGGCCCCCCGGGGTGTTCCGATCCAGCGCCGGGAAGTCATCGAGGCTATTGCGGCGGCGAACCTGGCGGCAGCTGAAGCAGGCGCGGAAGCCGGCCCGGACGCCGAAGACGCGCTGCGGGGGCTCCTGCCGCCGGCACCGGCCACGAAACCGGTCTCTGCTGCGGACTGACCTCCCCTGGCTGAACCCCGCACGGGAGACCTGTCAGTCGCGGTTGCCGTCGAGGTATCGGGCCAGGAGCGGCTGCGGTGTCCGCCGCGTGACCGCGAGGGCATGCTCAATGTTCCCCGCCATGGTCAGCTGATCCAGGACCTGTGCGGTGTCCGCGGGCAGGGACACGGTGCCAGTGGCGTCGCTGCCTGGCCCGGTGGACGCGCCGGCCGACACCGGAAAATCCAGATGGCGCAGGGTGTCCTCGTTGGCGCGGGCAGCGTCGCTGAGCTGCTCGAGCAAGGCGCGCAATCCCTCCAGATGGTCCTGCAGGATCTCCGGCCACGCGCCGGCGGGAGCCCCGGCGACGAGTTCGATCAGCGTGGCCTGCGCCGGCAGCCCCCATTCGGCCGCCACCGCCGCAGATTCGACACCCCGGGCCAAGGCTTCGAAGCGGAGGCGTTCGAGGACACCGTCCACTTCGGCGGCCGTAAAACTCAGCCACCGGAGGTTGCCGGCCAGGACGTGGAGCCGCTGTGTTTCCAGCCTGAATATCAGCAGCTCCAGCTGGCGGCGCTCCTGCCAGAGAGCCGCCGAAAGATCACCTGCACCCATGGGCCCCATTCCCCTTGCCGCCCCCCGGCCGAGAAGCGTTACCGCATTTTCAGCCAAGCTTTTTCCTGAGGTTACACGCAGTTTGTGACTCAGGTGATAGGTTTCGTCTTGGGTGCTGCGCCCGGGTTTTGAACACCGACTTCCATGGGGGGAGCACGGGGCCCATTTAGGGGTGCGGCTCTCGGCTTTTTAAGGCTTCCGGAACCTGTCTCATGGGGGGACACTCTATTGAATCGCGTGGAACGCAACGAGATGGTCACACAGCATCTTCCGCTGGTGGGCTACCTCGTCTCAGACTTGTGCTCGAAAGCATCACACCTTTCCCGCGATGACCTGGCGTCTGCTGGCGCCATTGCCCTGATCACGTCGGCCGACTCCTTCGACCCGGACCTTGGTGTGCCGTTCGGCGCCTTTGCGCGCCGGCGCATCCTGGGCGCCTTCGCGGACGAGATGCGCGCCAGCGACTGGGCCACCCGCTCAGCGCGGCGCCGGATCAAAGAAACCATGTCGGTCCAGGAGACCCTCGCCGCAGCCCTCGGACGCACCCCCAGCGTTGATGAGATCGCCTCGGCCCTGGGTGTCCAGCAGAGCGTCGTCGAGGCAGCCCTCGCCGACGCCTCCCGCACCCTGACGCCACTGGACGAAGCCGTTGTTGACACGCTTGCCGCAGAAACCCTGACCCCGGAGCACTCCGTGCTCGCGGACGAGCGGCTCCAGTACCTCCGCGCGGCGGTGAAGTCCCTCCCCGAACGGATGCGCTACGTCGTCGAGGAGATCTACTTTGGCGACAGGACGGTCAAAGACCTGGCCGCTGAACTCGGATCCACCCACGCCGCGGTGTCCCAGCAGCGGGCCGAGGCCATCCGGCTCATGCGCGACGGCCTGACCGCGCACTACACAGACGATCCCGGGCAGGGCTTCGAGCCGCAGTCCCGGATCGCACCGAAACGCCGGAATGACTACCTTTCCCAGCTGGCAGAGGCCACCACGGGCGGCATCACGCGGGCCATCTTCCCGCAGGGGCCGGTGCTCAACGAGGCGGTCTGAGCCGCCCCGGAACCTCCCCAGCGTCGTTAGTAAGCCAACTTAGTAAGCTGACCGAGAAATTCTCCCGGGACCGTCGCCGTCCTGCCGTGCCCTGCGGTAGCGTCGGAAGCATCGGATCTAGGGATATCGGACGCAGCAGTCTCGTGCGCCACGGTATCGGACTACTCAGGAGGACGTATGAAAGCTTCACCGACCCTCACGACGAACCTGCAGGCAGTGCTTGTGGACCTGATCGAACTCCACGTTCAGGGCAAGCAGGCGCACTGGAACATTGTCGGGACGAACTTCCGGGACCTCCACCTGCAGCTGGACGAAATCATCGATGCTGCCCGTGCCTTCGCGGACGACCTGGCGGAGCGCATGCGCGCCCTTCACGCCCTCCCGGATGGCCGCAGCTCCACGGTGTCCAAGTCCACCTCGCTCGCCGAGTTCCCCAGCGGCCTGATCAACACCAAGGACGCCATAGAGCGGATCGTTGCGGCCCTCGAAGCCGCTGTCGGCACCATGCGCAAAGTCCACGACGCGGTGGACGAAGAGGATCCCACCACGGCGGACCTGCTGCACGAGTTCATTGCCAAGTTTGAGCAGTATGCCTGGATGGTCAACGCGGAGACGATGCGGGCCAACGCCAGTGTCACGACGGCGGACAGCAAGTAGGGCCCCCGTATCACCAAGCATCAAGCGCCCGG
>NZ_AUPJ01000038.1 GCF_000427315.1 Arthrobacter sp. TB 26 | reverse complement strand
CACATGGGCACTATGTCCAGGCCCTGACCCGGCAGGAGGGCATGTCCAGCGGACGGGGCGCCCCAGGGTGCTGCCGCCACGCGTCCCGCCACGCATCCCCGCCCCAACCACACCCCGTTAACCCACTCTTCCCTCCCCCGCCATACGCCCACCCCCGCGCCGAAAGCCTGCCCCCGCAGTGTGGAGGGGGTGAGGATCGCAATTGTCGCCGAGTCATTCCTGCCGCTCATGAATGGGGTAACCCACTCGATCCTGCGGGTCCTGGAGCATCTGCAGGAACGCGGAGACGAGGTGCTCGTGATCGCGCCGTCCACGCAGGACACGGACGCCCCCACGGAGGTCTCCGGGGCGCATGTCCACCGGCTGCCCTCGGTTCCGCTGGCCGGCTACGCGAACGTTCGAGTGGCGATGGGCGGTGTCTATCGGGTCAAGCGAATCCTTGCCGACTATGCACCGGACGTGGTCCACCTGGCGTCGCCGTTCGTGCTCGGCTGGCGCGCGGCACAGGCCGCCCACCAGCTGGGGATCCCCACCATAGCCATCTACCAGACCGAGGTCCCCGCCTACGCCGGGCGGTACGGCGTTCCCTTCCTGGAGAACTGGGCCTGGAACCGGGTGGAGAATATCCACCTGCTGGCATCCCGGACCCTCGCCCCCTCCAGCTTCGCGCTCAACCAGCTCCGCGGCCGCGGCATTCCGCGGGTCGAGATGTGGCGCCGCGGCGTGGACACCCAGCGGTTCTCCCCGGACAAGCGCGACGCCGGGTGGCGGGCCGCCGTCGCCCCGGCCGGCGAGCGCATCATCGGCTACGTGGGCCGGCTCGCGGTCGAAAAGCAGGTGCAGGACCTCGCCGTGCTGGCCGATGTTCCCGGAACCCGGCTGGTGATCGTGGGCGACGGACCGCAGCGGCAGGCCCTCCAGGACGCCCTGCCGGACGCGGCCTTCACCGGGTTCCTCGGCGGCGAGGAGCTGGCCCGCGCGGTGGCGTCCTTCGATCTCTTTGTGCACCCCGGCGAGTTGGAGACCTTCTGCCAGACCATCCAGGAGGCGATGGCCTCAGGCGTGCCGGTGGTCGCCACGGGCCGCGGCGGCCCGCTGGACCTCATCGAGAACTCCCGCACCGGCTGGCTGTATGAGCCGGGCGACCTCGGCGCGCTGCGGTCCCATGTCATGGACCTGATGGGCGACGACGCCAAGCGCCGCGCGTTCGCTGCGGCCGCCCACGCTTCGGTCCAGGGCCGGACGTGGTCCGCCCTGGGTGCCGAGCTGGTCCAGCACTACCAGGCGGTCCTCGCCGCCGACATCCCCCCTGCAAGCCGTAGAAACAGCACAAACCCCCAAGGAGTCACCCTGTGAGAATTTCCGTCATCGGCTGCGGTTACCTCGGAGCCGTGCACGCGGCCACCCTCGCGTCGATGGGACACAGCGTGGTGGGGATCGACGTCGACGCCGCCAAGGTGGAACAGCTCGGCCGTGGTGCGGCGCCGTTCTTCGAGCCGGGACTGGACGAGCTCCTGCGCGACGGCACCGCCTCCGGCCGGCTCAGCTTCTCCACGGACTTCGGCGACGCCGCCTGCGCCCAGCTGCATTTCCTCTGCGTGGGCACACCGCAGTCCAAGACCTCCGACGGCGCCGACCTCAGTTACCTCGTCGCCGCCACGGAGGCACTGCTCCCCCACCTGGCCGACGGCGCCGCCGTCGTGGGCAAGTCCACCGTCCCGGTCGGAACAGTGGACATGCTCAGCGGCATCTTGTCGCCCAGGCCGGACGTGCTCCTGGGCTGGAACCCCGAATTCCTGCGCCAGGGCACCGCGGTCAAGGACTCCCTGGTCCCGGACCGCCTGGTCTACGGCGTCCCGGAGGACGGCACCGCGATCACCGCAGCCCTCGACGCCGCCTACGCGCCCCTGCTGGCCGCCGGGATTCCGCGGCTGGTCTGCAACTTCGCCACAGCGGAACTGATCAAGTCGGCGTCGAACGCGTACCTTGCCACGAAACTCAGTTTCATCAACGCCATGGCCGAGCTTTGCGACGCCACGGGCGCCGACGTGAAACAGCTGGGCGCGGCCATGGGCCTCGATCCGCGGATCGGCAGCCGGTACCTCCATGCGGGCCTGGGGTTCGGCGGCGGCTGCCTGCCCAAGGACATCCGTTCCCTCCGGGTCCAGGCTGCGGGGCTGGGGGTGGATTCCGTGGACCAGTGGATGGACGTGGTGGATTCCATCAACAGGGACCAGCGTTCCCGCACGGTCGGACTGGCCCGGGAACTGTGCGGCGGCCAGCTCGGCGGCCGCCGGCTCACGGTGCTCGGCGCGGCCTTCAAGCCGGACACGGACGACATCCGGGACTCCCCCGCGCTGGACGTCGCCCTCCAGCTGGCGGCGGCCGG
>NZ_AUPJ01000037.1 GCF_000427315.1 Arthrobacter sp. TB 26 | reverse complement strand
GCGGGAGAGGTAGACGTTGCGCCCGCCGGCGGCGCGTTCCAGTTCCTCGCGGGAAGGCAGTGCCGGGTCCGTCCACCGGGTCTCGTCCCAGCCGTGACCGAGCAGGGCGCCGCCCCCGCTGGAAGCCGAGACGCAGAAGCCGGCGACGGCGTCGAGCAGTTCCCGGGCGGAGCGGACACTGCCGAGCTGCAGGGAGTCCAGGGCGATGCCCGTTTCGGTGAGATGGACATGGGAGTCGACGAAACCGGGGGCGAGGAGCGCTCCGTGCAGGTCGATGACCTCCATCGAGGCGTCGGCGATCGAGGTGGCCGCCTGCTCGGAACCGACCCAGGCGACGGTGTCGCCGTCGACCAGCATCGCCGTCGCAAACGGATCAGCGGCGGTGTAGACGGAGCCGTTCCGATACAGCGTTACCTTGTGCGGCGCGGGCGTGGCCGGTGAATCGGTCATGGGTCTGGGACTCCTTGCAACTGGTGACCGGCACGGGCCGGACGTGTTCGATAACGGTGGGGAGGGTTCGGCCGGTCGGCCGAGGCGGTCAGGCCACGGAGGAATACGCGACGACGCCGCGCTTGATGAGTTTGATTGCTTCGCCGCACAGCCGGGAGACCCGGGGATCCAGCGTCGGGATTTTTGCCAGCTGGTCCAGCAGGTCGATGACCTGTTTCACCCACCGGACAAAGTCGCCTGCGGCGAGGTCCGTGCCGCTGAGGACGTCCTGCAGGTGCCGGCCTTTGGCCCATTTGAAGATCGGCCAGACCAGGCCGAGTTCGGGTTCGCCGGTCAGCGGGAGCTTGTTGGCTTCCTCGACGTCCTCCAGGGCTGACCATTCGTGGACCACAATGTCGACGGCGGATTCCAGCGCAATGCTCGGCATCTTGGGCCGGAGCCCGCGGTCCTCACGTTTGGCCTGGTAGACCAGGACGCTGGCCAGGGCGGCGACCTCGGCAGCGTCAAGGTCGCTGAAGGCGCCCAGCCGCAGGGACTGGGAAATCAGCAGGTCCTTTTCGCCGTAGATCCGGCGCAATCGCTGGCCGTCGGAGCTGATCGTGAGCGCCCCGTCGTCGGCCGTTTCCAGGTAGCCGTAGCTGGACAGGACGCCGCACACCCGGTCGAAAGTCTTGGCGATGGTGTTGGTGCGGCCCTGGATCTGGCGGACCAGGCCGTCGGTCTCCTGCCGGAGCTTCCAGTAGCGCTCGGACCAGCGCGCGTGGTCCTCGCGTTCGCTGCAGCCGTGGCAGGGGTGGGCGCGGAGCTCACGGCGCAGCTCGGCGATCTTCTTTTCCTGGTCCGGCTGGGCGGCGGCGCGGCCAAAGTCATCGTTGCGGCCAGGCGGCGCCGGAGGCCGGTTCTCCCGGAGGGCGTTGCGGACGGAGGACGCCAGGTCGCGCCGTGACTTGGGCACCTTGGCGTTGAAGGACTTCGGGATCCGGACCCTGGTGATGGGAGACAGCGGCCCTTCCACATCCTGGGTGCCGATCCGGCGCAACTGGTTGTCCAGGGTCATCACGGCGGGCCGTGGTTCGCGGGAGTGGTGGTCGGAGCTGAGGACGACGGCGAGTCCGGGCGCCCGCCCGGTGGGCACATCCACGACGTCCCCGGGGAGCAGCCGGCTCAGGGAGTCCTCGGTCACGGATTTCCTGGCCCGGGAGCTGGTCGTCGAGGCGTTCTTTTCCGCGTCGGAAAGCGCCCGCCGGAGCCGCGAGTAGTCGGTGAAGTCCCCCAGGTGGCAGCTCATCGCCTTGCTGAAGCCGGCCAGGGACTCCTCACGGCCGCGCACCTGCTTCGCCAGCCCGACGACGGAGCGGTCGGCCTGGAACTGGGCGAAGGAGGACTCCAGGATCTCCCGGGCCCGGGGCCGGCCGAATTGCGCCAGCAGGTTGATGGACATGTTGTACGTGGGCCGGAAGCTGGAATTCAGCGGGTACGTGCGCCGCGAGGCGAGGCCGGCAACGGCCGCCGGATCGGTGCCCGGCTGCCACAGGACGACGGCGTGGCCCTCGACGTCGATCCCGCGGCGTCCGGCGCGTCCGGTCAGCTGCGTGTACTCCCCTGCGGTGATGTTGACGTGCGCCTCGCCGTTGAACTTGTCGAGCTTTTCCAGCACGACGGAGCGTGCCGGCATGTTGACGCCGAGCGCGAGGGTTTCGGTCGCGAACACGGCCTTGACCAGTCCGTCAACGAAGAGTTTCTCCACCACCTCCTTGAAGGTGGGCAACATGCCGGCGTGGTGGGCGGCCAGCCCGCGGAGCAGCCCGTCGCGCCAGCTCCAAAAGCCCAGGACGTCCAGGTCGTCGGAGGGGATGTCCTGCGCTGCCTCATCGACGCGCCGCGCAATGATGAGCTGTTCCTGTTCGGTGGTCAACCACAGGCCGGCAGCGACGCACTGCGCCACGGCGGCATCGCAGCCGGCGCGGGAAAAGATGAAGGTGATCGCCGGCAGCAGGTCCTGCCGGTCCAGGCTGGCGATGACCTGGGGGCGGCTGGCTTTCCGGACCGGGCTGCGCTGGCCGCCCTGCGGGGCGTCGTCGCGGCGGCTGCTCTGCCGCCGCTGGTTTCGGCCTCCGTGGCCGAAGCGTCCGCGGAAGTTCATCTGGCTCTCGGCGCGGGCCATGGAGAGCAGCTCGGGGTTAACCTCGAAGCCGGGGCGTTCGGTGATGACGGCTTTGGGGCCGGCGGTTTCCGCGGTGGCGCCGGCGGCGGACACTGCGGCCTCGCCGGCCGGGGCGATCTCATCGAAGCTCGTGTCGCCGGCGAAGAGATCCACGATTTTCCGGCCCACCATGACGTGCTGCCACAGCGGAACGGGCCGGTGCTCGGAGACGATGACGTCGGTCTGGCCGCGCACGGTGTCCAGCCAGGCGCCGAACTCCTCGGCGTTGGAGACGGTGGCGCTGAGCGAGGCGACCTGGACCTCGCTGGGGAGGTGGATGATGACTTCCTCCCAGACGGCACCGCGGAAGCGGTCCGCGAGGTAGTGGACCTCGTCCATAACGACGTAGCCGAGATCGCTGAGGGTGCTGGAGTCGGCGTACAGCATGTTGCGGAGCACCTCGGTGGTCATGACCACTACGGGGGCGTCGCCGTTGATGCTCGTGTCGCCGGTCAGCAGCCCCACCCGGTCGGCACCGTACTTGTCCGCAAGCTCCGAGTACTTCTGGTTGGACAGGGCCTTGATCGGGGTGGTGTAGAAGGCCTTGAGTCCGCGCTGGAGCGCGAGGTAGACAGCGAACTCCCCCACGATCGTCTTGCCGGCACCCGTGGGGGCGGCCACCAGGACCCCCCGTCCGGCCTGGAGGGACAGGCAGGCTTCGCGCTGGAAGTCGTCGAGTTCGAAGGCGAGTGAACGGATAAAGCCGCCCAGATAGGTTTTGGCTTCTGCGGCCCGCTCGGCACTGGCGCGGTAGCGTTCAGACGGCGATTCCGGCCCGGGTAGTGAGGACATGCTTCCAGCCTAGTGCGCCAAGGGCTAGAGATTCTCCAGCTCGGAGCTGGGAGTCGCCTGGTCCGCGGTGGCCTCGGTCTCGGCGGCCCGTTTGACGGCACGCCGTTCACGCCGGCGGTCGTTGAGCAGGCACAGCCCGATGGCGGCGAAGAAAAGCAGGAGCATGGGCCCGGCAAGGTAGAACATGCTCATCGCGTCGGCTCCGGGCGCGGCCATGGCGGCGAAGAGGCAGACCAAAAAGACGGTGATGCGCCAGCTCTTGACGAGCTGCTTGCCCTTGACGAATCCCGCCAGGTTCAGTCCGACGAGGATCACCGGCAGCAGGAAGGCGATGCCGAAGGCCAGCAGGAGCCGCAGGACGAAGGACAGATAGACCTGGGCGCTGATGAAGTTGGAGCCGCCGGACGGGGTGAAATCGGTCAGCACACGGACCGCGTTGGGAAGCACCAGCCATGCCAGCAGGACACCGCCCACAAACAGCGGGACGGCGGCAGCAACGAAGGACAAGGCCATCCGGCGTTCCTTCTTGTGCAGGCCGGGGACGATGAAGGCCCACAGCTGGTACAGCCAGACCGGGCTGGCGACGATCAGGCCGAGGAAGACGGAGACCTGGATCATCAGGTCAAAAGAGCTTGCCACGCCGTCGAAGTTCAGCGTCGCCTGCCGGCCCTCATGTGTGTTGAGGTCGCTGATCGGTTTGATCAGCGCCGCGAGCATGGGCTGATAGACGAGGAATCCGATGACGGTGCCCAGCACGACGGCGATCGCGGACTTAAAGAGCCGGTTCCGCAGCTCTTTGAGATGATCGAGGAGCGCCATCCTCCCCTCGGGGTTCGACCGGCGGCCCATGGTTACTGCCACGCGGTACTAGGCGCGGTTCGGCGGCGGAACGTCGGTTCCGTCTGCGGCTCGGGCTTCCGTGCCGGCGGACTTCGGGTGGTTCACGACCCGGCCCTCGACGGGCTCAGAGCCGTCGGTGGTGTCCGTGGCGCCGTCCTTCTTCATCTCCCGGACTTCGGACTTGAAGATGCGCATGGACTGGCCAAGGCTCCGGGCCATGCCGGGCAGCTTCGGTGCAGCGAAAAGCACCAGTGCCAGGACGATGATGATGATGAGATGCCAGCCTTCAAGCCTCATGACAGGAGGTCCTTTCGTTTGAGTACATCCTACGTCTAACTGAATTCGATGTCGTTCAGCCGCTGGGGCTGCCCACGGTCCTTCTTGCGCTGGACGCGCCGCTTGCGGCGGGCTTCCTGGCGGGCGAACTTGGATGCGCGGTACTCATGCCCCATCTGTACGGGTGAGGCAAAAACGGCGGATCCGGGCACAACACACGGGCCGGACCGGTCGCCCGCGTCGTCGCCGTCCAAGCCTACTAGGCCTACATGAACATCAGCTGAACCGGAGGTAAGCGGGCCGGACGGGAAGGCGGAGAACCGCTCCCCCGCTTCCCCGAGTTCCTTGACCGTGGCCATGAACTTCCGGAACAACCGGACGCCGAGCACGACGAAGAACAACAGCGACAGCGCGACGAGCGCTATCCAGATCACGATCCAGGACCACCAAGGCATGCTGAGTAGTCTAGCCGCCGCACTGGCTAGACTTCATATTGGGCCTGGGCGGCGGCGAGCCACTCGCGGGAAGCCCCGGCGAGCTCTTCCGGCGCCAGAATCCGGGCCGTCCCGCCGTGCTGGGCCACGAACATCGGCAGCCAATCCGTGCTGCCGAAGCGGATTTCGGCGAGCAGTCCGCCGTCGGGCAGTGGTGCCGTCCGCTCCGCATAGTATTCGTCGGCGAGGCCGATGCCCCGGCGGGTGAGTTCGACCACGACGACGGTGTCGTCGTCGTTGGGGGTGAAGAGCTTGACGGGGAAACTGCCGTCCGGCGCCGACCGTTCGGAGGCGGGCAGTCCGTTGGTTTCCAGGGCTTCGATCCGGTCCAGCCGGAAGTTCCGCAGGCCCTGCGCGGAGTGGCAGTAGGCCTCCAGATACCAGGTGTTGTCGAGCGAATAGAGCCGCAGCGGGTCAATGTTGCGTTCGGAGACGGTGTCCCTGAGCGGCGAGAAGTAGCGCAGCCGCAGCTGGGCACCGGTCCGGATGGCCGCCCGGGCCGTGTCCAGGGCCGCGGAGTTGCCGGGCACCACCTCGGGCCCGGACAGCGCGGCCGCCTTGAGACCTTCCTCCCCCGCCGCCGCCATGAGCTTGAGCGTGACGGATTCCAGCGCGCCGCCTTCGGCAAGCTGCGGCAGCCCGTTGAGGGTTTCCAGTCCGGTCAGCAGGGCGCAGGCTTCCTCCACGGTGAAGCGGACCGGCCTGTTCAGGTCGAGGTCCTGGGTGATGGTGACGTGGTCGTCGTCCCACTGGATGTCCAGCAGGTCATCCGGGTAGCCCTCGGGCAGACCGGAGCAGATCAGGATCCGCAGGTCCGCTTCCAGTTCCCTGCGGGTGATGCCGAAGTTTGCCGCCACTTCACTGATGTGCAGGCCCTGGTTGTGCACCAGGAACGGCACAAGCTGCAGCATCCGCGCCAGTTGGTCCTCGGACGTGCGTTTGCGGCCGGGCCGGGGCGCCCCTGGAAGGGAAGAGACTGCCGAGGAGACCGCCGGGAAGGCGATCGGCGGAACGGGC
>NZ_AUPJ01000036.1 GCF_000427315.1 Arthrobacter sp. TB 26 | reverse complement strand
GCCGCGGCCACGCCCGACGGGTTTGGCGACCGCTGCCAGCAGCACGGTCTTTGCCGGGCTGCGGACGGCCTTGCCGACGCGGTCCCCGATGATCAGCACGGACGCCAGAACCAATCCGGCTTCACCCGCCAGGGGTGCCAAGGCGAGCAGGGGCACACAGACCGCGGTGAGGCCATATCCGGCCAGTGTAAATGACCAGTACCGGCGGGTCCGGTCCGCCCAAGGCCCGAACAGCAGCCGGAGTCCCTGCGCTGCAGCCTCCGCGGCGCCCGTGACGAGTCCGACGAGCAGCGCGGAGGCACCCAGCTGGGCGAGCAGGGGACCGGCCAGCGGCCGGGCGCCGTCGGAGACGACGTCGGCGGCCAGGCTGACGAGCCCGAACCCGATCACCGGGCCCCAGACGATGCGCCGGTTCACGCCGTGCGCCGCAGATCGCCCCGCGCGCTCGGGGGCTGACACGTTTCGGCGGGGCCGGTCCATTTTCCAAGGCTCGCGGTTCGTCCGCGCAAGGACAAGGGCCCGGAGGCCTTTGCGTGGGGCTAGGCGGTCTTTCGGAGGCCCACGGAGGCCCACACCATGACCATGAGGCCACCGGCCGCCAGCAGGATCGCGCCTGTGACTCCGCGGCCGCCCCGGTCATCGGACGTCGGACGCGCTACGGCCACTGGGCCCGGTGCTGTCGGGATGAACGCGGCGGGG
>NZ_AUPJ01000035.1 GCF_000427315.1 Arthrobacter sp. TB 26 | reverse complement strand
GGCCTTGGGCCTGGCGCTTCTGGTTGCCCTCGCCGCCGTCTGGGGGTCCGCCGGTGCCGGGCTGATTCCGGGTTTCTCCGTCAGGGATGCCGGGGATGTCACGGCATCCGCCCGGGCATCCGCGGCGCCGGCCCTCGGTGCGGCCGGCCTCCCTCCCGAGCTGACGGCACAGCTCACCTCCCCGGACCCCGGGGAAGCAGTCCGCGGACTCGCCCGGCTTCGCTCCCTGGCGTTCAGCTCAGGGGACTTCCGGCTGCTGGAGCAGGTCAACGTGCCGGCGTCGACGGCGGCCGCGGCGGATGGACGGATCAGCGCCGGACTCAGGGAATCCGGCCGGGTGCTGGCCGGATTCACCATCCTCCTGACCCGCGTGGCCACGGAGGGCGACGTCGGCCCCAGCCAGGCGGTGGTGGTCGTCACCGCGAGCACGCCCGCGTACCAGGAACGCGACGCGACCGGGTCGGTCCTGGCCGAGGCGGCGGCGGGGCCGGAACAGCGGCTGCGCCTGGTGCTGGCGCCGGTCGAGGGCCGCTGGCGGATCCAGGACATCCTCCCCGCCGCTGACACCGGAGACACCGGAGACACCGGAGATCCCGCAGGCCCCGGAGCCCCCAAGGCCCAAGTCCCGGCCGACACCAGGGCCCCCGGCAGCTCCGGCGGCTAACGGCTGCCGGAGCTCCTCAGGACTTCGGACCGCGTTCCGCCACCCAGGCGGCTGCCTCGGCGAGCGACGGGTGCTGCCATTCAAAGCCGGCCCCGACCAAGGCGGCCGGTTCCATCCGCTGGCTGGCGAGCAGCAGCTCATCGGCGAGCTGGCCCATCACCAGGCGCAGCACCGGAGCGGGAACGCGGAACACGGCGGGGCGGTGCAGGGCACCTGCCAGCTGGGCGATCAGCGAGTTCACATCCGCACTTTCCGGGGCGCACAGGTTCACGGGCCCGGACAGTGGACTGTTGAGCAGGAAGGCATAGGCGCCGGCAACATCGGGGAGAGTCACCCAAGGCCAGTACTGCCGGCCGTTGCCCAGCGGTCCGCCCACACCCAGGCGCAGCAGCGGCATGAGCCGTCCCAGCGCACCACCGGAACGGCTCAGCACGACGCCGGTGCGCGGAGTGACCACCCGGACGCCGGCCGGCGCCTCGTGGGCGGCCGCTTCCCAGTCGGCGCAGATCCCGGCCAGCACACCGCTGCCGGCGGGGGCGTTCTCGCGAAGCAACGCCAGTCCGGCGTTGCCGTAGTAGTTGGAGCCCGACTGGCTCAGGAAGACCGCCGGCGGAGTGTCCAGACGCCCCATGGCAGCGGC
>NZ_AUPJ01000034.1 GCF_000427315.1 Arthrobacter sp. TB 26 | reverse complement strand
CACCGCCGTCTACTCGATCCTCTCGCAGGAGTGGCCGCACGCGCGCGAAGACCTCCGGCGCCGCCTCGCCCCGTTCGCCCTCGGAGCCGAGGGCGCGGTCCCCACCCTCGCCGCGTCCTGAAACTCCCTAGGTCTCCGCCGGGGGCCCGGCGTCGTCCGGCGGCACAGCGGGAGCGCGCAGGAGGCCGTTCGCGAATGCGTACCTCACGACGTCGAGCGCTGCGCGGAGCGCTTGTTCCGCGTCGAACCGTTGGGCCGCCGCGGCACTGAGGCGATTGTTGTCCTGTGCCCATGCCGAGCGGTGGAACCGGTCGGCATCGCCGTGCAGGAGCCGCCCGTAGAGGACGTCCTCGAAAGTGTCACGGTCATGATCCGGGGCCGGTTCCGGCGTCACGTGCTGGCGGCCCTGGACCATCTCGGGGGTGAACATGCCGGCCACTGCCTCGGTCGCCTCCCCGAGCACGGGGTCTGCCGTGTAGTTGCACAGGCGGAGGGCCCGCACCACGAGCTTGAGGGACACGTGTTCGTCACGGACGATGAACTTGCGCAACAGGGCTGCCCGGAAGAGTTCCATCCAACGCCGGCGCTCCCCCTCGAGGGAGTCCGTCGGGACGGGCCCGCCATCCCACCGGAAGAGCTCGACCACGCGGAAGTACTCGGCGGCCAGCTGTTCAAAGATCTCAAGCCGTTCGAGCTCGCTGCGCGGCTTGCCCCGTTTGCCCTCTCCCATAAGAACTCATCATCCCCCCGCGACCGGATGCCAGGGAACCACCGCCGCGGCCGCTAGCCCGGGCGCACTTTCGCCGCCTTGTAGCGCGAGACGGTCGGGTCGCCGTTCAGCCAGAAGCGCCACGGGTAGTCGCGGGTGCCCCCTGCGCCGGAGACACCGACGCGTGGTCCGGCGCTGACGTCCACGGCCTGGAGGGCCGGGAGTTCCAGCCGGAACGGGGCCCCGAGCGCGTCCCGGCCGCTGTCCGCCGTCGTGATGCCGAGCGCGGTGGCGAGCCGGGCAGGGCCGCTTGCCAGCTCCGTGGAGGACTTCGACGTCGGCCGCCGGGTGAGTGCCAGGTCCTCCCCGGCCACGATCTCGCCGGCCCGCAGCAGCACGGCGGAGGCCACCCCCGCCGGCCCGCATACGATGTTGGCGCAGTAGTGCATGCCGTAGGTGAAGTAGACGTACAGGTGGCCTGCCGGGCCGAACATCGGGGCGTTGCGGGCGGTGGCGCCGCGGAACGTGTGCGATCCGGGGTCCGGGTGCGGCGAGTCGTGCGGGCCCAGGTAGGCCTCCACCTCGGTGATCCGCACGGACACCAGGCCGTCGCGTCCCTCGTGCGTCAGCACCGCGCCGAGCAGCAGCGGCGCCACCTGCCGGGCGTCTGCGGACAGGAGCTCCCGCAGCTCGTCGGCAGGCAGCTCGTCGGCAGGCAGCCCACCGGCAGGGAGTCGGCCGGCAGGCGCGCCGGCACGAGGTGGCAAACTCATGCTCCGACTTTAACAAACCATCCGGGTCCCCCTCCACGGCCGTGTCCGATTTCCGCTAGCAGCTGTTCCGGGAAGCTGGCAGGATGAACTCATGGACTTCTGGCAGCGCTACCGGGCAATCGATGCCCGGGACACCCGCTTCGACGGGCAGTTCTACACCGCTGTCCGCACCACGGGCATCTACTGCCGGCCGTCATGCCCGGCCCGGACGCCCAAGGCGGGGAACGTCACGTTCTACGAAACCTCCGCCGCCGCGCACGACGCCGGCTACCGGGCCTGCAAAAGATGCCTGCCCGAGGCGGTCCCCGGCACGCCCGCCTGGAACCTCCGCTCGGACATCGCGGGGCGGGCCATGCGGCTGATCAACGACGGGGTGATCAACCGCGACGGCGTGGAAGGGCTCGCAGCCCGCCTCGGGTATTCCTCGCGGCAGCTCAACCGGATCCTGAGCCACGAACTCGGCGCGGGACCGCTGTCCCTCGCGAGGGCCAGCCGGGCCCAGACCGCCCGCACGCTGCTCGTGTCCACGGCCATGAAAGCCGCCGACATTGCCTTCGCGGCCGGCTTCAGCAGCGTCCGCCAGTTCAACGAGACCATCGGCGAGGTCTTCGCCATGACCCCGTCGGCGCTCCGGGCCACCGCCCGGCACCACCGGTCGCCTGCTGTGACCGCTGTGTCGTCGACGGCCCTGACCCTGAACCTGCCATACCGCGAGCCGTTCGATCCGGGGGTCTTCGATTTCCTCGCGGTCCGGGCCGTCCCCGGCATCGAGGAAGGCTCGTCCAGCTCCTACGCCCGGACCCTGCGCCTGGCCCACGGCGACGCCCGCTTCCGGGTGGACTACGACGCCGGTACAGCGGGCCGCCCGCTGGTGCTGACCATCGGCGCCGTCGACCTCCGGGACCTGCCCTCCCTGCTCAGCCGGGTCCGCCGGCTGCTGGATCTCGACGCCGACCCCGTCGCCATCGACTCTGCGCTGGGGTCCGATCCGCGGCTGGCAGCCAGCGTCGCCGCCACGCCGGGCATGCGGATGCCGGGCGCCGTCGACCCGCAGGAGCTGCTGATCCGGGCCATGATCGGCCAGCAGATCACCGTCGCCGCGGCGCGGACCGCGCTCGTCCACCTGTCCGCCGCCGGGAGCGACAGCCTGGTTCCCGCCGACAGCCTGGACCGGATCTTCCCCACCGCGGCCGAAATCGCGGAAACCGGGTTCCGGCTGCTCCGCGGCCCGCAACGCCGCATCGACTCGGTCCGGGACGCCGCCGCCGCGATGGCCGCGGGAGCGCTCGACTTCGGCTACGGCGATGACCTGCCCGCGCTGGAGACCAAACTGCTGCCCCTCTCCGGCGTCGGGCCGTGGACGGTTGGCTACGTGGCGATGCGCGTGATCGGCGCCCCTGATGTCTTCCTGGCCAACGATGCGGCGGTGCGCAATGGCATCCGCTCGCTCGCCCTTGGGACTGGCGGCGCGGCAGTGTCCGCCGAAACCCGCCTGAGTCCTGACTTCCGAGAGCTCAGTCCCTGGCGCTCCTACGCGACGATGCACCTGTGGCGCGCGGCAGCCGCTGCCCAGACCGCAGGGCGCATGCCGTCGCCTCCTTCGAAGAAAGCGAAATCATGAAAGCCCAGTTGTTGACCATGTCCACCCCGGACGGCCCTTTCACCATCCTTGCCCGGGACGGGTCCGTGCTTGCCTCAGGGTGGACCGCCGTTCCCGGCGAGCTGACCGGGCAGATCCACGCGGACCTGCTGCCCGGTGAATACGAGACCGTCACGGGGCTGGGCGCCATCTCGCACGCCGTCGAGGAGTTCTACGCCGGTAACCCGGAACCGGCCATGGGGGTGCCGGTGCTGCAGAAGTCCGGTCCCTTCCGGGGCCACGCCTGGGACATGCTCCGCACCGTCGCGCCGGGACACCCCGTGACTTACACCGAGTACGCGGAGCTGTCCGGAAACGTGAAGGCCGTCCGCGCCGCGGCCAGCGCCTGTGCCTTCAACGCGGCGGCGCTCTTCGTACCCTGCCACCGGGTCATCCGCACCGACGGCAGCCTGGGCGGCTTCCGCTGGGGGCTGACCATCAAAGAGAGCCTCCTGGACCGGGAGCGCCAGCTGGCCCCCGCCG
>NZ_AUPJ01000033.1 GCF_000427315.1 Arthrobacter sp. TB 26 | reverse complement strand
CGGCCTCCGCGGCCCGGGCCAGCGCCTCGTCCGGATCCCGCAGCGCGAGCTGCCGGGTCAGGCGCGTCAGCCGGGTGGAAAAGACGAAGGCCTCGGCGCCGGCGGTGGCCACCGCTCCCTGCAGCAGCGAGACGAAGATCCGCGCATACGGTTCCATGGACCCGGAGACATCGCACAGCATCACCAGCTTGCGGCGCTGCTCGCGGCGCCGGGCATACAGCAGCCGGGTGGTGTCGGTGCCTGAACGCCGCGCCGCACGGACGGTGGCGCGGACATCCAGTCGGGCGCTGCTGTGGGCGGACTTGCGGGTGCGGCGGCTCAAGCGCGTTGGTGTCGCAAGCAGCAGCCGGGACGCCAGCCGCCTGATCTCCAGGACTTCCGCCTCGGTGAGCTGTGCGAACGATATTCGGTGCAGGCGTTCCTCGGCGGAGGCCATGGCCAGCACCGCCTCCCGTTCCGGGTCGTCCTCTTCCCTGCTGCTGTCCGGTCCCGCGGAGGCAACCGCCGGCGCC
>NZ_AUPJ01000032.1 GCF_000427315.1 Arthrobacter sp. TB 26 | reverse complement strand
GGCTGCCACTTTCGAACAAGTGACCAGCATCCTGCCCCCATGCAGCGAAAGATCGAATATTACGCCGAAAAACACCCCCATTTGGGAAAAAGCTCCGATTCCGTTTTAGTAGAAAGCGACCATCCCGAGCGGCCGAGAGACCTGGATCGATGAAGCCGCAGCAACCCTGGTCGCCGGAATTCCTCCCTGGACTCCGACGATAGCAAGGCAAGAGCCGTGGGACCGGCCGGACTGACCACCCGGCTGACAGGCTCTTTCCGTAGGGTGCTACTGCCAGGACCGATGGAGTGCCCCTATGACTGCTGTCCTGTCCTCCTCCGCGCCTGAGACGTCCCCGGACGCCGCCGCCGGAGCAACCACCCGCACCCCGGCACTGCCGGTTGCTTTCCACTCCCTGCGCCGCACCTTCGGCACCGGCGCCGAGGCGCACACCGTCCTGCGCGACATCGACTTCGAAATCCGCGCCGGGGAAGTCCTGGCCATCCTCGGCACGTCCGGGTGCGGCAAGTCCACGCTGCTCCGGGCCACCGCCGGACTCGATTCCCCCACGGCCGGCAGCGTTAACATCGACGGCACCCCCGTCCAGGGCATTGACTCCCGCTGCGCCTTCGCCTTCCAGGAACCGCGCCTCCTGCCATGGCACACGCTGCAGGCCAACATCGCCATCGGCCTGCCCACCGGCATCAGCGCCAGGGACGGCAAGGCAAAGGTGTCCCGGCTGCTCGAACTCGTAGGACTGACGAACTTCGCCAAGCACCGCCCCCGCGAAATTTCCGGAGGTATGGCCCAGCGGGCCTCCCTGGCCCGCGCCCTTGCCCGCAACCCCGGCGTCCTGCTCCTCGACGAACCGTTCGGCGCGCTCGACGCGCTCACGCGGATCAAGATGCAGGACCTCCTGCTGGACATCCACCGCGCCGAGCCCACCACCGTGCTGCTGGTGACCCACGACGTCGACGAGGCCCTGCAGCTTGCCGACCGCATCATCATCCTGGGCAAGGACAACAACGCCGTTGCAGGATCAGCGGCCAAGGCGTCCGGCGCAACCATCGTGCGCACCGTCACCGTCCCTGGTGAACGTCCCCGGGACCGCGGGTCCGTGGAACTGGCCCGAATGCGGGCCTCCCTCCTGGCGGCCCTCGGCGTCGACGGCCACTAGCTTCGACGCCGCACGGGTTTCCTTCGAAGCGCCCGGGAACACCACAGCCGCTCCTGCGCTCCAGCGCCACCCTCTCTCCTGCCCGCCTGCCCTTCTTTCCACGCCACTTCGTCTCCCAGAGGATCCCCATGTCATTCACCCGCAAAGCCACCCGCCGTTCCGTGATAGGCGCCGTCGCCGCCTCCGCCGCGCTCGTCCTCACGGGCTGCGTCGCAGGTGAAGGATCCGGCGGGTCCCCCGCGGCGAACGCCGCCGTCGAGAGCGGGACGCTCAACATCGACTTCGCCACGTACAACCCGCTGAGCCTGGTCATCAAGAAGAAGGGCTGGCTTGAGGCCTCCCTCAAGGACCAGGGTGTCACCGTCAACTGGGTCCAGTCCGCCGGGTCCAACAAGGCCAATGAGGCGCTGCGCTCCGGCGCGATCGACGTCGGCTCGACGGCGGGATCCGCCGCGCTGCTGGCCCGCGCCAACGGTTCCCCGATCAAGACGATCGATATCTACTCCCAGCCGGAATGGGCCGCCCTCGTGGCGAAGTCCTCCTCGGGCATCACCACCGTGGCCGACCTCAAGGGCAAGTCCGTGGCCGCGACCAAGGGCACCGACCCCTACTTCTTCCTGCTGCAGTCGCTCTCCGAAGCCGGGATCTCCGCCAAGGACGTCACGGTGCAGAACCTGCAGCACGCTGACGGCCGCGCCGCACTGGAAAACGGCTCGGTGGATGCCTGGTCCGGGCTGGACCCGATCATGGCCGGCGCGGAGCAGAAGGGCGCCACGCTCTTCTACCGGAACCTTTCCTTCAACACCTACGGCTTCCTGAACGCCACGGAATCCTTCCTGAAAAACAAGCCGAAGCAGGCGCAGGCCGTCGTCAACGCCTACGAGAAAGCCCGCGCCTGGGCCGTGGCCAACCCGGACGAGACGGCACAAATCCTCGCCGAGGCCGCCGGCCTGGACCTCGCCGTCGCGAAGACCGTGGTGCTGGAGCGCAGCAACCTGAACGTGGATCCGGCACCGGGAGAGGCACAGCGCAAGGTTCTGGCGAAGATCGGCCCCACGTTCGTGGAGACCGGGGACGTAGCCAGCCAGAAGCAGATCGACGACGCCGTCGCTACCATTCTTGATGACTCGCTGGTGAAGATGGCGGACGCGTCCGCCATCAAGGATTCCTGATGACCCGCCTCGGAAATCCTTACCTCACTGGCACCAGCGTTGCGGACGGGCGCGCTGCAGCCGTCCCCGCAACTCCGGCAGACGCCGCCCAGCCGAACTCCCCCGCTACGGGTGGAGGTGGCTCCCCGGCGAACGGATGGTCCCCCGCCGGGATCCTCGCCAACGGCTGGGCGCGTCTGCTCCTTGGATTGATCATTCCCGCTGCGGTCCTGGCCGCCTGGCAGCTCTCCACGGCGGCGGGAGTGTTCAGCGTGGTCCAGCTCCCGCCGCCGGCGATGGTGCTGGAGGCCGGACTGGACCTGCTCCAGCGCGGGCAGCTCGGCCAGCACATCGCGATCTCCACCCAGCGGGTGCTGATCGGCTTTGCTGCTGGCGCTGCCCTGGGACTGGTGTTCGGATCGCTGGTGGGCCTGTCCCGGTTCGCCGACGCCTTGCTTGCGCCGACCATTGGCGCCCTCCGCGCCGTCCCGTCGCTCGCGTGGGTGCCGCTGCTCATCCTCTGGATGAAGATCGGCGAGGATTCCAAGATCACCTTGATCCTTATCGGCGCCTTCTTCCCCGTGTTCACCACCGTCTCCCTGGCGTTGCGGCACGTGGACCGGAACCTGGTGGAAGCGGCGCGCGCCTTCGGCCTCAAGGGTGTGAAGCTGCTGACCACGGTCCAGCTTCCGGCCGTGGTTCCGGCGGTGTTCTCCGGGCTCCGGCTGGCGCTGGCCCAGGCCTGGCTGTTCCTGGTGGCCGCGGAACTCATCGCCTCCTCGATGGGGCTCGGCTTTCTGCTCACGGATTCCCAGAACAACGGACGCACGGACCGGCTCCTGCTGGCGATCGTGCTGCTGGCTGTGATCGGCAAGATCACCGATGCCCTGCTGGGCCTCGCCGAGAAATGGGCGGTGAAACGATGGGCGTAAATACTGAAACGGCCCCGGCCAGCGTCCCGGTCACCAACGAAGAGCGCCTCGCCTTCTGGGAGGCGGCCGCCCTCCGGCTCGACTGGGAGGACGTGCCCGGTCGGGACAGGCCGTGGCACACCACGCACCGCCGCGTCCCGGCCGACGTCGACGCCGGAATCGGCCCCGACATCACCTGGTTCGAGGGCGGCAGGCTCAACGTCGCGTACAACTGCGTCGACCGCCACGTGGCCGCGGGACGCGGTGACACAGTGGCCCTGCACTTCGAGGGCGAGCCCGGCGACCGGCGCACCATCAGCTACGCCGAACTGCAGCGCGAGGTCTCCCGGGCCGCGAACGCCCTCCTGGGCCTCGGCATCACCAAAGGTGACCGGGTGGTCATCTACCTCCCGGTCATCCCGGAAACTGTGATCATCACCCTGGCGGTGGCCCGCATCGGGGCCATCCACTCCCTCGTCTTCGGCGGCTTCTCCGCCGAGGCGCTCAAGTTCCGGGTGGAGGACACCGGCGCCAAGCTGCTCGTCACCACCGACGGCCAGTTCCGCCGCGGCGTCGCCGTGCCGGTCAAGGACAACGCGGACGCGGCCGTCTCCGGCCAGAACAACATTGAGCACGTCCTGGTGGTCAACCGCACCACTCCACCGGAACAGCTGGACACCGTCCCGATGACCAAGGGCCGCGACGTGTGGTGGCATAACGCCGTCGGGCAGGCCCCGGACGTCCACACGCCGGAAGTGTTCGACGCCGAAACACCGCTGTTCATCATGTACACCTCCGGGACCACCGGAAAGCCCAAGGGCCTGGTCCACACCTCGGGCGGCTACCTGACGCAGGCATCCTGGAGCTTCGAGCACCTCTTCAGCAACCCGGACCCCGCCCTCCGCGCCCAGGACGTCCACTGGTGCACGGCAGACCTCGCCTGGGTCACCGCCCACACCTACGAGCTCTACGGCCCGCTCTCCAACGGCGCCACCCAGGTGATCTTCGAGGGCACCCCCAACACCCCGCACCCGGGCCGGCACTTCGAAATCATCGAACGCTACGGCGTCACGCAGTACTACACCGCCCCCACCCTGGTCCGGTCGCTGATGGGCTGGTTCCCGGACGGCGTTCCGGACACGTACGACCTCTCCTCCATCCGCCTGCTCGGCACTGTCGGGGAGGCCATCAACCCCGAGGCGTGGCGCTGGTTCCGGGAGAACGTCGGCGCCGGCACCGCCCCGGTGGTTGACACCTGGTGGCAGTCCGAAACCGGCGCCACCATCCTCTCCCCCGCCCCGACCGACACCGAGTTCAAGCCCGGCTGCGCCGCCCGGCCGCTGCCCGGCGTCGGCACCCGGATCGTGGACGACGCCGGCAACACCGTGCCGCCGGGCGTCCAGGGCTTCATCGTGGTGGACGCCCCCGGCCCCGCCATCGCACGGACCGTGTGGGGGAACCCGCAGCGCTACTTCGATTCCTACTGGCGGCAGTACGCGGCGCAGGGCTGGTTCCTCGCCGGTGACGGCGCCAAGTACGACGACGACGGCGACATCTGGATCCTCGGGCGGGTGGACGACACCCTCAACGTCTCCGGACACCTGCTCTCCACGATCGAGATCGAATCGGCCCTCGTCTCGCACCCGGACGTGGTGGAGGCCGGCGTCTGTCCGGTCGCGGACCCGAAGACCGGCCACGCCGTCGTCGCGTTTGTGGTGCTGAAGGATTCGGCGACGATTTCCTCGGTAGCCGCGCATCGCGCGAGCGAGGAACGAGCGAGGGTGTCTAAGCGGCGCGAGGAAATCGCCGCCGAACTCCGGGCGCACGTCGCGACTCAGATCGGGCCGATCGCGAAACCGCGCGACGTCGTCGTCGTTCCTGATGTGCCCAAGACCCGCAGCGGCAAGATCATGCGCCGGCTGCTGACCCAGCTGTTCGAAGGCACCACGCTCGGCGACACGACCTCGCTGCAGAACGAACCGTCGATCGCAGGCATCCAGACCGTCCTGCGTGAACGCACTACCACCTTAGGAAACACCCCAGAAGTAAGGAACACCCATGACTGACATCAGCAGCGTCGCCCGTCTCTCCGAACCCCTGAAGTTCGCCTACTGGGTCCCGAACGTCTCCGGCGGCCTGGTGGTCTCCACCATCGAACAGCGCACCGGCTGGGACTTCGAGTACAACAAGAAGCTGGCCCGGATCGCGGAGAACTCCGGCTTCGAATACGCCCTGACGCAGACCCGCTACGCCGCGTCCTACGGCGCGGACAAGCAGCACGAAGCCACCTCGTTCAGCCTGGCACTCCTGGCCGCAACGGAGCGGCTCAAGGTCATCTCGGCCGTCCACCCGGGCATGTGGCACCCCGGCGTCCTGGCGAAGTTCATCATCACCGCGGACCACATCTCCAACGGCCGCGCCGCCGTGAACATCGTCTCCGGCTGGCTCAAGGCCGAGTTCGAAAACTTCGGCCTTGAATGGCTCGAACACGACGAGCGCTACGTCCGCACCGAGGAATTCATCAAGGTCCTGCGCGGGCTCTGGACCGAACAGGAATACAGCCAGTCCGGCAAGTACTACAACATCACCGACTTCACCCTGCAGCCGGCGCCCGTGGATGTCCCCGGACGCGCGCACCCGGAGATCTTCTTCGGCGGCAACTCCACCGCGGCCCAGGCCACCGCCGGCCGGGTGGCCGACTGGTACTTCTCCAACGGCAAGGACCTCGAAGGGTTCAAGGACAACATCGCCGGCGTCGTTGCCTCCGCCGGTGAGGCGCGCCGCGGCACCGACGGCGTCCTCCCCGCCCCCAGGTTCGGCCTGAACGGCTTCGTGATCGCCCGCGATTCGGAAAAGGAGGCCCGGGACACCCTCCGCGAGATCGTCGCGAAGGCGCACAAGCCCGCCGTCGAGGGCTTCCGTGACGCTGTCCAGGAGGCCGGAGCGTCCACCAAGGACGGCAAGGGCATGTGGGCCGATTCGAGCTTCGAGGACCTGGTCCAGTACAACGACGGCTTCAAGACCCAGCTGATCGGCACGCCGGAGCAGATCGCCGAGCGGATCGTGGAGTACAAGAAGATCGGCGTGAATCTGTTCCTCACCGGGTACCTGCACTTCCAGGAGGAGGTCGCCGCGTTCGGCCAGGACGTCCTGCCGATTGTGCGCGAACTCGAGGCGGACCTGGCCCGCAAGCACGGCACGGAGCTGGACCTGTCCGCGACCCCCGTTGCCAAGATTGAGGTGGCTGCGTAATGGCCGACCGCAAGTTCGGTTTCCGCACCCGCGCCCTGCACGCCGGCGGCACGCCCGACGCCGAGCACGGCGCCCGTGCCGTGCCGATCTACCAGACGACGTCGTTCGTGTTCAAGGACACCCAGGACGCCGCCAACCTGTTCGCGCTGCAGAAGTACGGCAACATCTACTCCCGGATCGGCAACCCGACGGTCGCCGCATTCGAGGAGCGCATCGCGTCCCTTGAAGGTGGCATCGGGGCGGTGGCCACGTCCTCGGGCATGGCCGCGGAGTTCATCACGTTTGCCGCGCTCACCCAGTCCGGCGACCACATCGTCGCAGCCTCCCAGCTCTATGGCGGCACGGTGACCCAGCTGGACGTCACGCTGCGCCGCTTCGGCGTGGATACCACCTTCGTCCCGGGCACCGACCCGGCGGACTACGCCGCGGCGGTCCGGGAGAACACCAAGGCGATTTTCGTCGAGGTGGTGGCCAACCCGTCGTCGGAAGTCCAGGACCTCGAGGGGCTGGCAAAGGTGGCGCGCGACGCCGGCATCCCGCTGGTCGTCGACGCCACCCTGAGCACCCCGTACCTCGTGCGGCCGATCGAACACGGGGCCGACATCGTGATCCACTCGGCCACGAAGTTCCTCGGCGGCCACGGAACCACGCTGGGCGGCGTTATTGTCGAAAGCGGCCGCTTCAACTGGGGCAACGGCAAGTTCCCCACCATGACCGAACCGGTGGCCTCCTACGGGAACGTTTCCTGGTGGGGAAACTTCGGCGAGTACGGTTTCCTGACCAAGTTGCGCTGCGAACAGCTGCGCGACATCGGACCCGCCTTGTCGCCGCTGTCTGCGTTCCAGCTGCTGCAGGGCGTGGAAACCCTCCCGCAGCGCCTGGACGAACACCTCAAGAACGCCCAGGCCGTAGCGGAGTGGCTTGAAGCGGACGAGCGCGTGGCCTACGTGAACTTCTCGGGCCTGCCCTCGCACCCGCACTTCGAGCGGGCCAAAAAGTACCTGCCGCTGGGGCCGGGGTCGGTGTTCTCCTTCGGGGTGAAGGGAGGCCGCGCCGCAGGGCAGAAATTCATCGAGTCCCTGCAGCTGGCCTCGCATCTGGCCAACGTCGGTGACTCCCGGACCCTCGTGATCCACCCGGGTTCCACCACCCACCAGCAGCTCAGCCCCGAACAGCTCGAGTCCGCCGGAATCCCCGAGGACCTGGTCCGGATTTCGATCGGGCTGGAAGACATCGAGGACATCCTCTGGGACCTGGACCAGGCGCTGGACGTGGCGACGGTGGCAGCCTCTGATGCATCCGCCCGCGGCTTAGACACACCGCCTCGTTCCTCGGCGGCGCGATGCGCCGCTTCCGCGGACACATCAGAGCCTGAAGCCTGCACGATCGGAGCCAACTAATGACTGTTGAAGAGCGAACATGGACCGGCCCGTCCGCGCCGGAACGGCTGAACCTGCTGCGGCAGGCGAAATCGATCGCGATTGTGGGCGCGTCGGACAAGCCGTCCCGGGCAAGCTACTTCGTGGCAACCTACCTGCAGTCCTCCACGCGTTACAAGGTCTATTTCGTGAACCCGGTGGTCAAGGAGATCCTCGGCCAACCGACGTACGCCTCGCTCGCGGATCTGCCGGAGAGCCCGGACATTGTGGACGTGTTCCGCAAGCACGATGACCTGCCGGGTGTCCTGGACGAGGCCATCGCGGCCGGCGCCAAGACTCTCTGGCTGCAGTTGGGCTCATGGCACGAGGACGTGGCGAAGGAAGCCGAAGCGGCCGGGCTCGACGTCGTGATGGACCGCTGCGTGAAGATTGAGCATGCCCGGTTCCACGGCGGCCTGCACCTGGCCGGCTTCGACACCGGGGTCATTTCCTCCAAGCGCCAGGTGCTGGCCTAAGCGTCCTGCGCCTTCGGATGCCCGGCTCGCGGCGGGCCGTGCGGACTCGCTGTAACGAAACGGCGAGCCCGCACGCAGCCCGCGACCCGGACGGGCCGCCAAGGGACTAGGGCTGGCCGGGAAGGGTCGGAAGCCCGCCGGGAAGCGTTGGCGCCGGCAGCGGATCCTTGGGAAGGCTCCGGTCCGCGCCCGGGCCGGGAAGCCCGGGTGTGACAGGGCGGCGGGGAGGCATCGGAAGGACTCCGCCCCGG
>NZ_AUPJ01000031.1 GCF_000427315.1 Arthrobacter sp. TB 26 | reverse complement strand
ACGCTGCTGGATGCCCGGAACGTCCTCGACGCGACCGTCTGGGAGGCCGATGGCTGGACTGTCCGCGGCCTGGGCCGGGGCCGCGCAACCCGTGCGGCGGCAACGCGCCCCAAGACCACAAGCACCAGCGCAACCAGGCCCGACCCTGCCCGCCTGAGCGCCGCGGGACACCGCCCCGTTTGACCCGCAACCCGCCGCCGAAACCCCGCCGAAACCCGGCCGCCGAACCCCGGCCACCAAAACGCCGCACCCCCGGCTTGGACGCGGGCCGGCGGTGGGGCCCCTATGATTTCCTGAGGGGAGGGCTTGATCAATGGCATACCGGTGGTCTCACATTTTCACGGCATGGGCCGCGTGATGGCTTCCCCGCACCCTGCCCCCGCCCTCGAAGTGGTGCTGGAATCCAGCCCTGACGCCATCCTGGTGATCACCGAGGACGGCACCATCCGCTTCGTCAACGCCGCCACCGAGCGCATGTTCGGCTACTCCCGCGACGAGCTCCTGGGCCAGGACCACCGGATGCTCCTCGCCGAAGGCTTCCGCAGCGGCCTGCAGCGCATCTTCTTCGCCCTCCGCA
>NZ_AUPJ01000030.1 GCF_000427315.1 Arthrobacter sp. TB 26 | reverse complement strand
AACGGAGCATACCAATGTTGACATTTAGCACACTCTGTGGTATCATACTTTTGATGTAACATGCTAATTGTTTTATATAACCTGACGTCATCCGTAGAAAGCCGAGTTGAAGATGAGCGTTCATGCGCATACGCACTTAACACACGCAAATTATCAGTCCACACAAGATCAAAGTCAGCAGTATGTTCGCGACGCTTACTACACCACGTAGCTATATATTTCTTCTGTTTTCCAGTTATATAACCTTCATCCACAAGACGTTCTAGAGCCTGTGATGTAAATTCAGTGTCGCCCATAAGTTCTTCATCTATGGTTGGCCCTTCATCATCAGGATTTCTTGGAGCTTGAGGCTCTGCATATTGACATTCCACTGATGAACGCCGAACTTGTTCATGCGCTTCAATCTCTGCATTCATTCCAGCCGCATACGAACTCATAACCTCATAAGCATGATCCATCTCAGGTTTAGCAATACCACATTGAACAGTCCAATGTGGTAGTTTTTCGGTTATGGAAATGGTTGGTAAAGCTTTCTTAACTGAAGCACTAATTTCCGCACCTACGCGATGTAAATCTGACCATAGTGTACGCTCCTTAAATGCCTTCATTTCCTCCACTAAACGCTGATTAACTTCAACATACTTATTGAGAATATTATCACCTTCCAATGGTTCATCCATACGTAACATTTGCATTTCATCCACACGCATCTTAAACGATTCATTCGCCTTACGACGGTTAGCCATATACACTGGAGTTATCCATTCAAGAAATTCATTATACGTCATCCATTCAGACCATGTGGTCTCGGAATTACATACATC
>NZ_AUPJ01000029.1 GCF_000427315.1 Arthrobacter sp. TB 26 | reverse complement strand
GGCCAGGGCGGCGACAAGGCCGGCGGCGCGCACGGCGTTGGCCGTCCCGATCCGGCCCACCACGTGGCCGGCGGTGGGCAGGGCGATCAGTGAGCCCGCCGCCACGCAGAGCAGCAGGGTTCCCATCTGTCCGGAGGAGATATTCAGGATGTCCGTCACCGCGGGGATGCGGGCGGCCCAGCTGGCGAACACCAGCCCGTTGATTCCGAAGATCAGGAAGGTCGCCGCGGCGGCGGCCTTGAGCTGCGGGCGGGTTGCCGTCCTGGTCATACGATCACTACTTCCACCGAGTTTTGGGTGAGCCGGTCAAGTTCTTCGGTACTGAACTGCCGGTCCGTGACGAGGACATCCACGGCGGCCAGGGGCGCGACGAGCGCAACGGCGCTGGCGTTCCACTTGGTTCCGGAGCAGGCGACGATCACCCGGCCAGCGGATTCCAGTCCGGCGCGCTTCACGGCCGCGTCGTCGAGGTCGTGGGCCAACAGTCCGTCCCGGAGGTTGAGCGCGCACGGCGTGACCACGGCAGCGTCAAACCGCAGGGAACGGATGTTGGTTTCCGTCATGGGGCCGCGGAAGGACTGTTCACCGTTGATCAGGCTCCCGCCGGGCAGCAGCAGTTCGGGATGCCGGCCGGCGGCCGGCCCTCCCTCGGTCAGCGCATTGACGGCCCGCAGCGACATCGGCATCAGGGTCATTTGCCGCTGCCGCAACTGCCGGGCCACCTCGGTGGCCGTGGTGCCGCTGTCCAGCCAGACGTGACCGCGGTCCGGCAACAGGGCGGCGACGCCGGCAGCAATCCGCACCTTGACCGCAAGGTCCTCGATTTCGCGTTGACCGTATTCGGGGTTTTCGCCGCCCAGCACGAGGCTCCGGGCACCGCCGTGGACCCGGCGGAGAACCCCGTGGAGGGCCAGGACGTCCAGGTCGCGGCGGATCGTCGCCCCGGAGGCGCCGCAGGCGGTCATGAGCTCATCGACGCTCACATGCTCCCGATGGCGCAGCAGTTCGCCGATGCGGCGGTGCCGCTCCTCCGTAGTACTCATGTTCAAATGCTAACCGAACATGATCATTTAATCATTTGTTGCGCAGATACGGTCCAGCGGCAACGCTGACAGCAACGCGGGGTCACCTCGCGCCCATCCCGTAGCTCCGGACGGGCGCGACGTGACCCCGCGTTGCTCTGTCTACCGCGTGACTTCCTCCAGCAGCTCGAGCACGTGGCGGTACTGGGCGCCCGTGGCCCGGGTCATGCCCAGTTCGCAGGTCCGGTTGCACGAGGCGTGGGCTGCAGCGCCCATGTCGGCCACCTCCGCGGCCTGCTTGGCGGTTGCCGAGGCTGTCAGTTCAGGGTGCAGCATGCCCCGGTCACCGGCGAACGCGCAGCATCCCCAGTTGTCGGGGATCTCGACCCGCTCGGCCACGGCGCCGGCAACTGCCCCGAGGGCGTCGTTGAGGCCCATCCGGGTGGAGGAGCAGGTGGGGTGGAGGGCGAGTGACTCCAGTTTCCCGTGCTCGGGCAGCCGGGGCAGGATGTTGTCCGCGGCGAAGTCCACGGCGTCCACCATGCGCAGGGCACGCTGCCCGGGCGCGGGTGTGTCCGCTTCCACGGCCTGGCGCAGGCCCTCGGTGCAGGAGGAGGCGTCGCAGACGATGGGAAGCTCGCCGTCCCGGGTTGCCTCCCGCAGGGCGGCCAGGGTCTTCTCCCGCATCGTTTTCTGGCCGGCGGCCATGCCTTTGGAGGACCAGGGCGTGCCGCAGCACAGTCCGTCGATGCCAACCGGGACGAGGAGCGTGAGCCCGGCCCGGGCGCAGAGTTGTTCGAAGCTGTACTGGACGCCGCGGCCTTCGGCGTCCGGCCCCGCTCCTGCCGGCCCGAACATGGTGCCCACGCAGGCCGGGAAGTAGACAGCGTCAACCTCACCCAACGGCGTCGGACGCTTCCGCACCGAACCGCCGCCGGGCAGTTCGGCGGAATACAGCGGGACGGTGTCTGTCCCGAGCACTGCCCGCACGGCCTTGTTGGGCGGGGCGATGGCGGCGGCCGGCAGCCTGTCTACCACCGTCAGCGCCAGGGAGGCGCCGCGGGTGACGCCTTCCCAGTGCTTCGCGGCGGCGTTCCAGGCGCTGTTGGCGAGCGGACCGGCGTCTGCCGTCCGGAGGCGTTTCACAAGCGATCCGGTGTTGATGTCGACCGGGCAGGCCGTCTGGCACATCCCGTCCACGGCGCAGGTGTCCACGGACTCGTAGTCGTAGTCCTTCTCCAGCTCCCGGACCAGCGCCGTGTCCCCGGCCAGCCGCGCGGATTCGATGGCGCGCAGCGTGACGATCCGCTGCCGCGGCGTGAGGGTGATGTCCTTGCTGGGGCACACCGGCTCGCAGTAGCCGCAGGAGACGCAGCGGTCCACTTCCTCCGCAACAGGCGGCGTGGTCTTGATGTGCCGCAGATGCGCCCGCGGGTCCTCATCCATCAGCACGCCAGGGTTGAGCATGGCGGCAGGGTCGAAGAGCCGCTTGATGGTGCGCATGACGTCGTAGAGCTCATCGCCGTACTGCCGTCGGACGTACGGGGCCATGACCCGCCCGGTCCCGTGCTCGGCCTTCAGCGATCCGCCCTCGGCCAGGACCAGCTCCACCATGTCCTCGGTAAAGGCGCTGTAGCGGTCCAGTTCGGCCGCGGTGGCGAAGCCGTCCGTGAGCATAAAGTGGACGTTCCCGTCCTTGGCATGTCCGAAGATCACGCTGTTGCTGTAGCTGTATTTATCGAAGAGCCGGATCAGTTCCCGGCACGTGCGCCCCAGCACGGGGACCGGGACCACAATGTCCTCCAGCAGCGCGGTGGTGCCCTGGGGCCGCGCTCCGGCGACCGAGGCGTAGAGGCCCTTGCGGAGCTGCCAGAGCTGGGCGCGTTCCCGCGCGTCGCCGGTAAACCGGGCCGGGGCGGAGAGCCCGAGCCCGTGGAGGATGCCCTCGCCCTGGCCCTGGAGTTCCGCCAGCTGCCCGGCGCTGCCCGCGGAGTACTCCACAAGCAGGGCGGCATGGTCCCGGACCGCCAGGTCCTGCACGACGGCGGGCGTTCCCTTGAGTGTCTGGCCCACTTTGAGCGACAACGCATCCATCAGCTCAACGGTGGCCGCCCCCGTCCCGACGAGGGCGGGCAGCGCCGAGTTGGCCGCCTCGAGGTCCGGGAACACCAGCAGGCCCGCTGCGGCATGCGGGAGCCGCGGGATGGTGCGGAAGACCGCCTCGGCCACGAATCCCAGGGTGCCTTCGCTCCCGACGATCAAGTGGGCCATGATGTCCGCCGGGGTCTGGAAGTCCAGCAGGGAGTTCAGGCCGTAGCCCATGGTGTTCTTCATGGAGAACTGCTGCCGGATCCTCTGCATGGAGTCCGGGTTGTTCCTGACCCGCCCGGCCAGCCGGGCCAGGCCTTCATGGAGTTCCGGCTCGAGGGCACGGAGTTTCTGGTCGGCGTCGGCCGCCCCGGTGTCGATCACGGTGCCGGAGGGCAGCACCACTGTCAGTGACTCCAGGGTGCGGTAGGTGTTGTCCACGGTGCCGCAGTTCATGCCGGAGGAGTTGTTGGCGACCACCCCACCGATGGTGCACGCTGCCTCGCTGGCCGGATCGGGCCCGAATTTCCGGCCGTAGCGGGCAAGTCTCGCATTGAGCGCCCGCACGGTGACGCCGGGCTGGACGCGGACCCGCGCGCCGTCGTCGAGCACTTCGATGTCCCTGAAGTTGCGGCGGACATCCACGAGCACGCCGTCGGTGACTGCCTGCCCGCTCAGGCTGGTGCCGCCGGAGCGGAAGGTCAGCGGCACGCCTTGGGCCGCGCTGGCGCGCAGCAGACCGCCGACGTCGGCTGCACTCCCGGCCGTGACGACGGCCTGCGGGATCAGCAGGAAGTGCGAGGCGTCATGGGCATTCGCGTGCAGGTCGATCGCCCGGGTCTTCACCTGGGCGGGATCCTGCACTGCCGCGCGGAGGCCAGCCAGGTCCAGGGGAGCCATCAGGGGACCATCCAGCCGAGCACGGGGGTGGACTGCAGGAAGATCAGCACGGTGAGGAGCGCCAGGAGGCCCAGGCTCCAGCCGATCAGTTTGCGGAACAGGGTCCCCTCGGCGCCGTCAAGGCCCACAGCCGCGGCGGCAACGGCCAGGTTCTGCAGCGACAGCATCTTGCCCATCACGCCGGCGGAGGAGTTGGCGGCGGCCATCAGCACCGGAGACAGACCGGTCTGCGCCGCTGCGGTGGCCTGCATCTGGCCGAACAGGGAGTTGGAGGAGGTGTCGGAGCCGGTCAGGGCGACGCCGATCCATCCGATCAGTGGCGAGAGGATGGCGAAGAATCCGCCCGCGGAGGCCAGCGCGAATCCCAGGGTGGTGGTCTGGCCGGACAGGTTCATCACGAAGGACAGGCCCAGGACCGCGGTGACTGTGACGATGGTCCAGCGCAGCTGGACCAAAGTGTCCCGGTAGATGCGCAGGCCGTGCGAGGCGGTGATCTTGTACAGCGCCATGGTGATCAGCCCGGAGAACAGCAACAGGGTGCCGGTCGCCTTGAGGTGGTCGAGCTTGAACTTGGTGGCCGCAACCGGTTTGCCGGCCGAATCGGTGATGTCCAGGCCGGGCCAGGCGAAGGTCACGCTGCCGACCTGGCCAAGCCAGGTCTTCACGAACGGAAGCTGGGCCACGGAGAACACCGCGATGATGATCAGGTAGGGAGCGATCGCCATCCAGATCTGCCGGGGTTCGGGCCGTGAGTTATCGGTCGGCACCGCGGTTCCGGGGGCGACGGCGACGGCGCCCTTG
>NZ_AUPJ01000028.1 GCF_000427315.1 Arthrobacter sp. TB 26 | reverse complement strand
GTTCATACACACGATCATACGGCTCTCTTTCACTCTCGATTGCTTTACCGGTAAACATTTCATGTACTAGTGGTTCAGCAACTCCAAAGCCATGCAATCCTTCAGTACCAGCAACATGGATACCTATAATTGGCCGTTGTAAATTCCGAGACAGCAATATCGAACCACAAACACCATCGCCATGGTATGGATAAGTATACACTCCTTGAAGTATAACCTCATACAAACCATCAGCGTTGATACTTATTGGAGTCTTATTATTATTCTCGAAAGCCAAAAGCTGAGTATGGTCGCCAGTTACTAACACTCCATCATTCTGAGCACGTATATGCTCATTATGTGACGCTATAAACTTAATAATGCTCTTACACTCAGGAATACGATTAGGCATAGTCACAAGCACGATATTGCTATCAAATGACTCCTCTCCCGCGAGACCACCATAATACAATCTAGGTAAATTCAACAAATCAATTTCAATACCAGAAATATCACCAGACATTCTAGTCTCTTGAT
>NZ_AUPJ01000027.1 GCF_000427315.1 Arthrobacter sp. TB 26 | reverse complement strand
CCAGCCCGCGCCGCCGTCGTCGGACTTCACTCCGGTGACCACCACGCCGGACGGCGAGCCGATCACCGAAGAGATGCTGAACCAGTTCAAGCTCGACGGCGACGAACAGTCGATCCGCAACCTCGTCGCCACGAACGGCCAGTGCGCCCCGCTCTAGCAGTTTTCCGCAAACAGGCTTCCACAACAGATAGGGACACCCGGCAGTGTACGAACTCGAAAATGTCCTCCGGCCCTACGCCTGGGGCTCCACAACAGCCATTGCCGGGCTCCTCGGCCGGGCAGCATCAGGCGGCCCCGAAGCGGAGCTGTGGATCGGCGCGCACCCGGACTCCCCGTCGGTGGCGCTCAGCCCGGCAGGTGCCGGGTCGGCCGGCGCCCACGCTGCGGTGGCGGACGACGGCGGACGCCTGGCCCTGGATGCGCTGATCGCGGAGGATCCGGAGCACCATCTGGGCAGCGGCAGTGTGGCCGAGTTCGGCCCGCGGCTCCCGTTCCTGCTCAAGGTCCTGGCCGCCGACAGCCCCCTGTCCCTCCAGGTGCACCCGACGCTCGAGCAGGCCCGCGCGGGGTTCGCCCGCGAGGAGGCCGCCGGCGTCGACCGTGCGGCTGCGGAACGCAATTACAAGGACGATAACCACAAGCCGGAGATGATCCTCGCGCTGACACCCTTCGAGGCGCTGTGCGGCTTCAAACCGGCGGCGGACGCCCGCGCCGTCTTCGAGCTGCTCGTGGCGGATTTTGAGCTGGCAGGCCTCGAGCTCCCGCCGCTTGTTCCGCTGCTGCTGCAGGATTTGGCACAGCCCGAGGAGCACACGGCCCTGCGCTCGGCCTTCGAGCGGCTGATCGCCGGTGGCGGGGACGTGGCGGAGGCAACGGCCGCGATTGCGTCAGCCCTCATCTCCGGCGCCCCGACGGCGCCCTACCAGGCGGAGCTGTCCACCGTCGTCACCCTCAACGCGCAGTACCCGGGTGATCCGGGCGTGCTGATTTCGCTGCTGCTCAACAGGATCTCGCTGGCACCGGGCGAGGCCGTCTATTTGCCGGCCGGCAACGTCCACGCCTACCTGCACGGCCTCGGCATCGAGGTCATGGCCTCCTCGGACAACGTGCTGCGCGGCGGACTGACCCCGAAATTCGTCGACGTCCCCGAGCTGCTGCGGACTATCTCCTTTGAGTCCGCCGGCGTGCCGATGCTGAGCCCCGAGACCACCATGCTGGGACAGGAGGTCTTCCGGCCGCCGTTCCGCGAGTTCCAGCTGCAGCGCATCGTGCTGGAGCCCGGCGCGGAACCCGTCCCGCTGGCGCAGTCAGGAGCCGCAGTCATCATCGTGGTGTCCGGATCCGTGCTCCTTGACTCCCCCAAGGGCGAGCTGCGGCTGGACCGCGGCTCAAGCGCGTTCCTGCCCGCGGCCGAGGCCCCGGTCAACGCGCACGCCGCGTCCGGTGCCACCGGGACCGCCCTGGCCTTTGCCGTCACCACCGCACTGGAAGCCTGAGACCGTGGACCACTTCCTGCAGAACCCCGCCTGGGCCGACTTCCAGCGCAGCCTCGGCCGGACCGTGCACCAGCGCTCCGGCCCCGGCTGGAGCTTCCTGGCCATCGAGGAAAACAACCCGGCCGGGAAACTCCTCTACGCACCCTACGGCCCGGTCGCCGCGTCCCTCGCCGCGTTCGACGCCGCCCTGGCGGCCCTGACGGACCTGGCCCGCAGCTGCGGGGCCGTGTTTGTCCGGATTGAACCGGTCGACGCCGGCTTCACGGCCGCCGGCGCCGATGCTGTCCTGCGCACGCGCGGCCTCCGGCGCGCTCCGGCCAACCAACAGCCGGAACTGAGCTGGATCGTGGACCTGGACCGCGACTTCAAGGACGTCCTCGCGGACATGAAACCGGCGAACCGCAATCTGTACCGGAATATCCACAAGAAGGGCGTGACGTTCCGCTCCAGCCAGGACCCGGAGGACATCTCCGTCCTGCTGGGGTTCCTGCATCTGACGGCGGCGCGCAATGGGTTCAAGCCGCAGAGCGACGACTACCTCACCCAGGTGGCCCGCTCACTGATGCCGGCCGGAGCCGCCACGCTCTTCATTGCCGAGCTCGAGGGAGAGCCGATCGCTGCCGCCCTGGCCTACGATTCCGCGGACACGCGCACCTATGCCCACGCCGCGCTCGATGACGCGCACCGGAAGCTCAGCGCCGGGATTCCGCTGCTGGTCACGCTGATGGCAGATGCCAAGGACCGGGGCCTGAAGTATGTGGATCTCTGGGGGGTGGCACCGGCAGACCAGCCGGACCACAAGTGGGCAGGTTTCACGGCCTTCAAGAAGTCCTTCGGCGGCCGAGAAGTCGCGTACCCCGGGACCTGGGATCTCCCGGTGCGGACCTTGCGCTACGGCGGCTACCAGCTGGCCCGGAAGTGCGCTCAGGCCGCGCGCCGAGGCGTCACCGCGGCGCGGAAGCTGCCCGTCCGGCTCCGCGGGGCTCTCCGCCGCTAGCCTGGCCCTCCGGCTCGGCCCACCCTCCCCCACTGGACATGCCCCGCGCCA
>NZ_AUPJ01000026.1 GCF_000427315.1 Arthrobacter sp. TB 26 | reverse complement strand
CGCCAGCCGCACGCTGCTGACCAGCACTTCGCAGCCGCGCCCGTCGTCGCGCCCGCACCTCCTTCAAAAAAATATCTACATGCATGTGCATCCAAATTGACCCCAGCGCCGGTAGTAGGGGTGTAAGCAAAAAATCGCCCGCCCGGCGGGCCGTTGAAGGAGATGTAAATGCGTACCAGCCTTTTCACCGCAGGCGCAGTGGCGATCGCGGCAGCTCTCGCCCTTGCCGGCCCCGCCCAGGCGGCCGAGTCAGACGCCCAGCTTTCCGTGCTTCACGGCGTGCCCGGACTGACCGTTGACGTCTGGGTCAACGGCGAACGCACCCTCGATGACTTCGCCCCCGGCACCCTGGCGGGTCCGTTGGCCCTCCCGGCAGGCGACTATGACCTTGCCATCACCGCCGCCGATGCCGCCGACGCGTCCGCCCCGGTGATCGGGCCCGTGAAGGTCACTCTCGCCGCCAGCGGCAACTACACGGCCGTGGCCAACCTTGACGCAGAGGGCAAACCGACGGCCAACTTCTTCACAAACGATGTTTCACAGATCGATCCGGGGAAGGGCAAGCTCACTGTCCGACATACGGCAGCGGCGCCAGCCGTGGACATCCTCGCCGGCGGTGCTCCCGTCATCACCGGCCTGGCGAACCCCAAGGAGGAGACCCTGACGCTTGATCCGGGCACCCTGTCCGTTGCAGTCGCCGCTGCGGGGACCACGGCTCCGGTGATCGGCCCGGCCGATGTGACGGTCGCGGAGGGCACCCACACGGTGGTGTACGCGTGGGGCAGCCTCACGGACAAGAACCTGAACCTGGCCGTGCAGAACATTGAGGGCCTGCACTCCGCCCCCACCGGCGTTCCCGGCGCACGTTCCGGCGCCGCTGACGCCGGAACCGGATCAACGGGTCAGACAGCCGCCACCGCAGGCATTGGCGCCGCGGTCCTCCTGCTGCTTGCCGGCGGGG
>NZ_AUPJ01000025.1 GCF_000427315.1 Arthrobacter sp. TB 26 | reverse complement strand
CCCGGGCCATCGGCGCGGGCCGGGTGCCGTGGGGCAACATGTATGAGTTCCTCACCACCGGCGCGTTTGTGGCCGTGGCAGTCTTCCTGCTGGTCCTCATCCGACGCGACCTTCGCTTCCTGGGCACCTTCGTGGTGGGCCTGGCGATCATCATGCTCGTGGCTGCCTCGGTGGCCTACTGGACGCCGGTGGGACACCTCGTTCCCGCGCTGCAAAGCTACTGGCTGATCATCCACGTCTCGATCGCCGTGCTGTCCTCAGCGCTGTTCACCCTGACCTTCGCGATGTCCGCGCTGCAGCTGGTCCAGTCGCACCGGCAGAAATCCATCGCTGCCGGCGGCGGGGACAAGCTGGGCTTCATGCGCCTTGTGCCGTCCGCGCTGAGCCTCGAAAACCTCTCCTACCGGATCAACGCCATCGCGTTCGTTGGCTGGACCTTCACGCTCATGTTCGGCGCCATCTGGGCCGAGAAGGCGTGGGGGCGGTTCTGGGGCTGGGACACCAAGGAAGTCTGGACCTTCGTGATCTGGGTGGTCTACGCCGGTTACCTGCACGCCCGCGCCACCCGGGGATGGACCGGCACCCGCGCAGCTTGGCTGTCGATCGTCGGCTACCTCTGCGTTGTCTTCAACTTCACCATCGTGAACCAGTTCTTCAACGGCCTGCACTCCTACTCGGGGCTGTAGCCCGCACCACCTCCGTCGATTCGCCACAGATGGCCGCTAAGCAACCCGCTTGGCGGCCATTTGCGTCAGGTGCGTGATCGGGCTTCTTGGATAGCGGCCATTCCCGTCAGATGGGTGGCGGAACATGGGGGCTGCGTCCGGAAGCAATGGTCGGTTCGGACGGGGGTGCTTTCCAGGGCGGCGCCGGCCCACCACACTTCATCGAATTGCCACGAACGGCCGTTATGCCACCCCGTGCAGCGCCCATTCACCACAAGTGGCCGCTACAACGCCCCTCTTAGCGGCCATTTGCGTCAGGTGGGTCCATGCGGGCGAAACGCCGTGGGCTCGGGCCCGGTTCAGGGGTCCAGCCGCGCTCCGTCAGCACCCTCCGTACCCGGGTCACTGCAGTCGGTTCCATGCCGGGTGCGACCGGGTCCAGGTCCCGCTGTGTCAGCACGACAACGCTCCACCCGGCATCTCTGGCGCTTTCATCTCGGAAGATGTCGCTGCGGCGCTGCGCCGGATCCGCGTGATGCCCACCGTCGTACTGGATGGCGATCTTCTCTCGCTGGTAGGACAGATCCGGGTCCTGGATCCAGCACCCGTTCTCGTCGAAGATCGGGACGTTGACCCCGGGCTCCGGCAGGCCATGGCGAACCAGCAGCAGCCGGAGCGCGGTCTCTTTGGGGGAGTCCGTGTTGGCGCGCATCAATGCCCGGGCACGCATCGCGCTCCGGTAGCCAGTCCTTCCCCTTTTCCCGGCGAGGTATCCGTCCAGTTCATCGAGCGTGGCCAGCGGATTCCTTCGCCGCAACAGGAAGTCGCCGGCAACCACCAAGCCATCGAGGTCCAGAATGCCAGCGAGATCGAACCACGTCCGCAGCGGGGAGGTGCAGGTGACCTTGGCGCCAGCTACGATCTCGTCCGGTTGGAGTGACTGCTGATGGCCGACGACATACTTGTACCGCACGGCCCGTTTGCCTGGACCGCCCGTCAGGTGGATGACAGCCAGAGTCTCCAGTGAAAGCGGCAGGGGGAAGCCCCAAAGCACTGCTGCAGACAGGTGGCTCACGACGCCGCCGGTCACAACAGCCAGGGCGCGCAATCGTTCCAGCAAAGTGTCCTGCGTGGTGGCCGCCGTGCGCACTCCGTGGCAAGGATTGACGAGATCCAGAGCCCGGGTCCGACGCCGGCTCAGCCCGGCAGCACGGGCCTGAGCCACGGTAAAAGGCTGGTTTCGAAGCTGCGGGGGAAGCTCGCTGGGAGGGCGCATACAAGAATTCTGCGTCCGTCAGGAGCGGGCTCCGAGGTTATCCACAGAGTGGAGGAGAAGTGCGTCTTGTGTCCGGAAGGAAGTTGCGTCGGACGCTACGGTGCGGGGAAGGTGCGTCGGACGCTACAGTGCGCGGAAGGGAAGCCGGGAGAGCCCGGGGAAGGGAATCACGGAGAGCCCCCGGGGAGGGACATGCGGCCGTGAAAGGGCGGGCTGGACTACTTGACCTCGTCGGTGCCCTGCGCGTCGCCGCTGCCGCGGGCCTCGCCCGGCTCGGACCCGTGTGTGCCCTTGCCGTCGTCGATGGAGCGCTCCTTGGCGTCCAGCTCGGCCTTGAGCTTCTTGAGCCGGTCGGCTTCGGCCTGGTTGCGGCGGCGGAGTTCGAGGTTGCGCAGGAAGTCCGGGTCGTCGTCGGGCGCGATGGTGTGGCTGTACGTGGCGCGCGCAGGGGCGGTGCCGCGGGGGCGGCCAATGAGGAACCACAGGATGGCGCCAATGACCGGAAGGACGATCTGCACGACAATCCAGGCAGGCTTCGAAATGCCCTTGGTCTGGCGGGGATCAGTGCGGATCACGTCGATGAGTCCGTAGACAAAGACAACGAGTACTGCGACGGCAACCACTACACGGAGGAGCATGCCTTCAGTTTAGCCGTCGGGGGAGTTCCCGGCGCCTCCTGGTCCTCACAGCAGGCATGATGCTGCCCCGGTGGGGCGGGCGGCCGCTGGCGGCTAAACTTGGAGTGTGGATTTCCTGAAATACTCCCTGATCCGGCTTGCGCTCTTTGTGCCTCTGTTCGCACTGTTCGTCTACCTCGAGCTCGGATGGCTGCTTGCCGTCCTCTGCGCGGGCATGATGGCGTTCGCGATCAGCTTCCTCTTCTTCCAGAAGCAGCGCGACGCCGCCGCAGCCTCGCTGCACCAGCGGTTCTCGGGCAAGGCCAAACCTCTGCGCAGTGCCGGGGAAGTGGACGACGCCGACGCCGAAGACCGTCTGGTCGACGCGCACCCGGACATCACCGTGCACACGGACAGCCGCCCGAAGGACTCCTAGCCCCCGCCCCCAAAGGGTCCAGGAGAAGCCCCCAAAGGGACCAGGCTCCTAGAACCCGTGGCTCAGCACGAGGCCCAGCGAGAACAGCACCGCATAACCGAGGTTGATCAGCCCGGTCTGCTTGAGCACCGGAATCAGGCTCTTGCGGCGCCGGCCGGCGATCATCAGCCAGGACGGCATCAGGCTGGCAGGGATCAGCAGCAGCACTATCAGCATCCACGGCCGGGACGGCGCCAGGACAATCGGCAGCAGGATGGCGACGGCGAGCATCAGCACGTAGCTTTCCCGGGCATGCTTGTCGCCCAGCCGCACAGCCAGGGTCTTCTTCCCGGCCTTCCGGTCGGTGGGGATGTCACGGACGTTGTTGGCCATGAGCAGGGCACAGGCGATGAGGCCGGTGCCGATCGCGCCGATGATGGCCGCGAGGCTGATCTGGCCGGCCTGCGTGTAGGTAGTACCGAGGGTGGCGACCAGACCGAAAAACACAAAGACGAACAAGTCGCCCAGGCCGAGATAGCCGTAGGGATTCTTCCCGCCCGTGTAGCCCCAGGCCGCCAGGACACAGCCCAAGCCCACCAGGATCAGCCACCAGGTCTGGGAGAGGATGACCAGGGCCAGGCCGAACATCATCGCCAGCCCGAACGCTGCGAACGCGGCGTACTTGACGTGCTCGGGCTTCGCGGCGCGGGAGCCGACCAGCCGGAGCGGGCCCACCCGGTCCTCATCCGTGCCCCGGATGCCGTCCGAATAGTCGTTGGCGTAGTTCACACCAATCTGCAGCAGCAGGGCCACCAGCGCGGCCAGCACGGCGTTGAGCGGACGGAAGGCGTCCATCTCGTACGCGGCCGCGGTGCCGATCAGGACAGGCGCGATCGCGGCCGGCAGGGTGCGCAGTCGGGCGCCTTGGATCCATTGAGCGGCTGTAGCCACGTTTCAGTACCTCGTGTTGGTTTGGCGGCACCGGGAGTGCCCGGCTTATCTATTTTCCCTGATGCAGCTCGGAGAGCCGAACCGTCATGGCAAGGCGGTCCGGTTTTCCGTTCGGCAGCATCAGCAGTTCGCTGGCGGCGAGCACGGTTTTCGGGGCCAGCGGCCCCAGCGCCGGCGCCCAGGCGGCGCCCGCGGTGAAGTCCCGGATGCCTTCCGGCGAGCTGTCCACCACCGCGACGTACGCGGCGAGGGCCTGCCCCCACTCGGCGGACGGAACGCCCGCGACGAACGCGGCCAGCACGCCGTCGAGCTTCTCCAGCTCGGCCTGCACGTGCGCTGCGGAGACCTTGACGCCGCCGGTGATGACGACGTCGTCGGCCCGGCCCAAAACGGTCAGCTTCCCGTCGGCGTCCAGCTCGCCGAGATCGTTGGTCCGGTACCAGCGGACGCCGTCGTCCTCCACGAATGCCGCCGCGCTGAGTTCCGGGGCATCAAGGTAGCCGGCGGCGATGGTGGCCCCGCCGAGCAGGATGCGTCCGTCGTCCGCCACCCGGACCTCGACGCCGTCCAGCGGGACGCCGTCGTACACACAGCCGCCGCAGGTCTCCGCCGAGCCGTAGGTGGTCACGACCCGCACCCCGGCGTCACGGGCCGCGGCGAGCAGCCCCGGCTGCACCGGACCGCCGCCGAGCAGGATCCCGTTGAAGCGGCGGAGCGCGGCCAATGTCCCGGCCGTGGGCGAGTCCAGCAGGCGCTGCAGCTGGGTGGGCACGAGCGACGTGAAACGGATCTTGTCCGTCAGCTCGAGTGCCGCGGCGGTGAAGGCCTCCGGGGTGAAACCGCCGCTGAGGTCCATCGCCCACGGGCGGGTGCCGGCGAAAAGCGAGCGGACCAGCACCTGGACGCCGGCCACGTACTGCACGGGCAGGGCGAGCAGCCACTGGCCCTCGCCCTTGAGCGCCACCGCGGTGGCCATCGAGGAGGCCGCCAGCGCGTCCAGGGTCAGCACGGTCGCCTTGGGCGTGCCGGTGGAGCCGGAGGTCCGCACCACGACGGCGGCGTCCTCGATGCCGGGCGTTGCGGGGAAGACCAGCACCGGGGACCCGTCGGGTCCGGCGGAGAGCTCGACGGCGGGGCCCTCACCGCGGAGGGCAGCGGCCAGCGCCGTGAGGGCGGGCCCGATGTTTACAGCTCCGGAAGTCACACGGGCCGCCTTAGAAGTAGTACGGGAAGCTGGACCAGTCGGGATCGCGCTTCTCGAGGAACGCTTCCTTGCCCTCCACGGCCTCGTCGGTCATGTAGGCCAGCCGGGTGGCTTCGCCGGCGAAGACCTGCTGGCCGGCCAGCCCGTCGTCGGCCAGGTTGAAGGCGAACTTGAGCATCCGGATGGCCTGCGGGGACTGCCGGGCGATGTCGGCGGCGTATTCCAGCGCCACGTCCTCGAGCCGCGCATGGTCCACGGCCTCGTTCACTGCGCCCATCCGAACCATGTCCTCGGCGGAATATTCGCGGGCCAGGAAGAAGATTTCGCGGGCGGCCTTCTGGCCGATCTGGCGGGCCAGCAGCGCGGAGCCGTAGCCGGCGTCGAAGCTACCCACCGTGGCGTCGGTCTGCTTGAACTTGCCGTGTTCGCGGGAGGCGATGGTCAGGTCGGACACGACGTGCAGGGAGTGCCCGCCGCCTGCCGCCCAGCCGTTCACGACGGCGATGACCACCTTGGGCATGGTGCGCATGAGCCGCTGGACCTCGAGGATGTGGAGCCGGCCGGCGCGTGCCGGATCGATGGTTTCGGTGGTTTCGCCGTCGGCATAGCGGTAGCCGTCACGGCCGCGGATCCGCTGGTCGCCGCCGGAGCAGAAGGAATGGCCGCCGTCCTTGGGGGAGGGTCCGTTGCCGGTGAGCAGCACGGTGGCCACGTCCGGGCTCATCCGGGCGTGGTCCATGGCACGGTACAGCTCGTCCACGGTGCCGGGGCGGAAGGCGTTCCGTACCTCGGGGCGGTTGAACGCGATGCGCACCGTCGGCAGGTCGCGGACCACGGTGCCGTCCGCGGATCGCTCCACCTGCCGGTGGTAGGTCATGTCCTGGAAATCGTCGAAGCCGGTCACGGTGCGCCAGCGGGTGGGGTCAAAGATGTCGGATACCTTGGCGGGGATTTCGTTGCTCACAGTCCGAGTCTAGTAATCGCCTCAGCTGATGCAGAACTCGTTGCCTTCCGGGTCCGCCATGGTGTGCCAGGAATGCGGTCCCTCGCTGGCGGTCCAGAGGAAGGTGGCGCCGCGGGCTTCGAGGGCGGTGCGGACCGCGTCCTTGTCGGCGCCGGCGAGCCTCACGTCCCAGTGGACCCGGTTTTTGACGGTTTTTTCTTCCGGGACCGTCTGGAACAGGATGCGGCGGGCGGGCGATTTGGCCTCGAGTTCGTCGGGCGGCCGGATCGCGGCGCCGGTACTCCAGACGAGTTTGCCGTGGTGGAGCTTGGTTTGCGCATCCGTCGCGAAGCCCTGCTCGATCATGGAGCGGATGAAGGCCTCGTCCTGCGGTTCCACGGCCCACTCGAGGGTTTCGGCCCACCAGTCGGCGAGTTCATGCGGGTCCCGGCAGTCGACGGCGATCTGGATGTTGAGTGTCATGGAAAGAAACTACGACGTCGGCGCCCGCGGCGGTAGGGGTTGCGGGTCCGTCCGCTGCGGGTCCGGCACCTGACCCACACCACCCCAACCAACGCGGGGTCACCTAGCGCCCATGCGGACCGCCGGAATGGGCCCTAACTGACCCCGCGTTGTTTGGGTCAGCCCTGTACCTTCTGGAGCTGTTCCATCACCTCCGGCGGGATGGCGTAGATGAAGATGACCGCCAGCAGATTCTTCGAGGCATGGACGAAATAGGAGAACATCACATTCTTGCCGGTCCAGACGTAGACAAACACCAGGACGGCGCCCATCGCCAGATAGGGCATAAGTACGGGAAGGGTCAGGTCCTCCTGGCCGACGATATGCAGGGCCGCGAACAACACGACGGACAAGCCACAGCACACCCAGAGGTTGACCCGCCGGCTGAGCTTGCCGATCAGCAGGTGGCGGAAGATGTACTCCTCCACGAAGGGCCCCACGATCACCAGCAGCGGCACCATCAGCCAGGCCGGCACCTGCTGCATGAGCGCCTGCAGGCCTGCCTGGTTGGCGGACGTCTGCGGCGTTCCGGTGATGGACACGAGGACCGCGGTGAGGATCATCATGGCCACAACGGCCAGGGGGACCATCAGCAGGGTGAACCACGGCCGCGTCGCGAGGACCCTGAGGTCCCGCGCGGCGACCTGCCGGACCGCGGCCAGGGCCAGGATCCCGATGCTGCCGTAGAAGATCAGGTTCACGGAGTAGGACGCCACTGCCGGGTTCGGCGACAACTGCAGCATCAGCGGGACCAGTAGGCCGCCGGCCACAGCGAAAAAAGTGGCGACAGCTACGTAGAGGCCTGCCGTGAGATAGTCGAGCCGCGAGAACCGGTACAGTTCCGGCCGCGGTGCTGGTATGCGGAGAGCGGTGCCCATGCCACCAGCCTAGCGCCGTGGCAGGGCCGCAGAGTCAAGGACAACCGATCATCCCCGGCGCCTCAGTACCTCAGTCATAGCCCTCGGTGTCATACTGGACGACGCACGCCGCCGCCGGGCAGGCTGGCACCTACTTGCGAGGACTCCTTGAGCGAACATCTCCGCCTTTCGGGCGTATCCCATGGTTACGGGGACCGCCAACTGTTTGCCGGCGTCGAAATTGCCATCACGGCCGGTGAACATGTCGCAATCGTCGGCGAAAACGGCGCGGGCAAATCCACGCTACTCCGGATCTTGGCCGGGCTCGAGGCACCGGACGAGGGCACCGCCGTCAGCCAGGGCCGTGTGGGCTATCTTGCCCAAACCCTCGGCCTGCCTGATGCGTTCACCGTGAGCAACGCGATCGATGCCGCACTGGAATCGCTCCGCGACATCGAGGCCGAGCTGGAGCGCCTGGAAGACGGGCTTGCCGGTGCGGAAGCAGATGAACTGGAACGCTACGGAGACCTGCAGACGCAGTACCAACTCAGGGAAGGCTATGCCGCGGAATCCCGGGTGGAGGCGGCGCTGGACCGGCTTGGCCTCGGCGGACTGGACCGGATGCGGACCCTGGGCTCGCTCTCCGGCGGGGAGCAGGAACGCGTGGCACTGGCCTGCGTGCTGGCCGATCCCGCGGACATCCTCCTCCTGGATGAACCCACAAACCACCTTGACGCCAGCGGCACAGCCTGGCTGGAGGCGCGGCTGGCCGCGCACCGCGGAACCGTGGTGGTGGTCTCCCACGACCGCGTCCTGTTGCGCACAGTGGCGTCAAGCGTGATTGAAGTGGATGCCGAGCGCCTGACGGTCAACCGGTACGGCAACGGCTACGAAGGCTACCTGCGGGAGAAGGCGGCCGAACGCCAGCGCTGGGCGCAGCAATACCACGGGTGGCTGGACTCGATGGCGGCCGAACGGCTCCAGGCGGACACCGTCGCGGGGAAGATGGGCTACGCCCGCCAACGCGACAACGACAAAATGGGGTTCGACTTCAAAGCAGGCACGTGGCAAAAAGCAGCCACCAGCAAAGCCCGCAATGCCCAGGAGCGTCTCCGCCGGCTGGAGGCAAACCCCATCGACCGTCCGCCGGTGCCCCTGAAACTGGCGACCGAGCTGCGTGCGGAGGTTGCGGCGGGTCCCGCCCTTGAAGCCCGGGGAGTGACGGTGCCCGGCCGTCTGGAGCCGACGGACCTCAGCGTGGAGGCGGGCCAGAAGATCCTCATCACCGGTCCCAACGGTGCCGGTAAGTCCACGCTGCTCTCCGTCCTCGCGGGCACGCTGGAGCCGGCAGCGGGCACCGTGGTGAGGCACGGCCGGATCGGTTACCTGCAGCAGGAACTGGAGCTCCCGCAGCGCCCGGGGCTGCGTCTCTTGCCAGCTTTCGCCGCGGGCCTGGGCGGCAACATCGATGAGCACGCCGAGGCGCTGCTACGGCTAGGGCTCTTCCGGACCAGCGAATTCCACGTCCCGGTGGGAAGCCTTTCCGCAGGGCAACAACGCAGGCTGGCGCTCGCCCGCCTCCTCCTGGGCGGGTACGGGACGATGCTCGTGGATGAGCCCACCAACCATCTGGCGCCCGTGCTGGTGGAACAGCTCGAAGCGGCCCTGTCGGACTTCGCAGGGACACTGGTCATGGTCAGCCACGACCGCGCATTGGGGGAGTGGTTCAGCACGTGCGCCCTTCAAAACAGTGCAGGGAACCGCGCCGGGCACGGCGCCAAGGCCGGGAACTGGCTCCGGTATGCCATGAGCGACGGCGCCCTGGCCTAACGGACGGACTCACCGGGATTTTGCGGACAGGAATCGAACATCATTCGGCGGTATGGCCGGAATGGCATCAATAATTAGTATAAACACCCGCATGGTGTTGCCCCCGTCACGTCCGGGTCCTGAATGCTAGTACGATAGATGAGCCGCGCGAACTTCGACGCTTGTGAGGTTCGGTACATGTCTTGGCCCCTGCGAGGGGCTGGGGCCCGAATTTTGTGTACTTGAATCCACGGTCCCTTCCCGGCCATACCTCGACCTACAAGGAAACAGCTGTGCCATCAAATACCCCCACAGAACTTAAGAGCCCGACGGCGCAATCCGCCGTCGTCGACTCGACTCTCAGCGCCGAGGGCTACCAGAAGTCCCTGAGCGGTCGCCAGGTCACCATGATCGCGATGGGCGGCGCCATCGGCGTCGGCCTGTTCATGGGTGCCGGCGGACGGCTGGCCTCCACCGGACCCGCGCTCATCTTCTCCTACGCTATTGCCGGCGTCATCGCGTACCTGCTGATGCGCGCACTGGGCGAGCTCATCATGTACCGCCAGACGTCGGGCTCCTTCGTCAGTTACGCCGGCGAAATGTTCGGCAAGAAGGGCGCCTACCTGTCCGGCTGGATGTACTTCATCAACTGGGCCATGACCGGCATTGCCGAGCTCATTGCGATCGGACTGTACTTCCAGTTCTTCTTCCCCAACGTGCCGGTTGAACTCTCCGCCATCGCGGCGCTGCTGCTGCTTGTGGGCGTCAACCTCCTGAGCGTCAAGGCGTTCGGCGAATTCGAATTCTGGGCCTCCGTCCTCAAGGTCGGCGCCATCCTCATCTTCCTGGCCGTGGGCACCTTCATGGTGGTCACCAACGCCCAGGTTGGTGCCGGCCACGCTTCGGTCAACAACCTCTTCGCGGCCGAAGGTGGAATGTTCCCCAAGGGCGCGCTGGTCATGATCCTGGTCCTGAACGCCGTGATCTTCGCCTACAACGGTATTGAGCTCGTGGGCATCACCGCCGGTGAGATGCAGGATCCGGCCAAGGAAGTGCCCAAGGCGATCCGCGCCGTCGTTTTCCGCATCGTGGTCTTCTACGTCGGTTCCGTCACCCTTCTGGCCATGTTGCTTCCCTCGGACCAGTACGTCGCGGGCACCTCGCCGTTCGTCACCGTGTTCGGGCAGATGGGCCTCGGCTGGATGGGCGACGTCATGAACATGATCGTCATCACCGCCGCGCTGTCCTCCTGCAACTCGGGCCTGTACTCGATCGGCCGCGTCTTCCGCACCATGGCCAACAACGGACATGCTCCGCATTGGCTGACCAGGATGTCCAAGAGCCACGTGCCGTACGCCGCCATCCTGGCCATCGGCGGCGTCTACCTCGTAGGCATCCTGCTCAACATCTGGCTCGGTGGCTCGCACGCCTTCGACCTCGCTCTGAACTCCGCATCGATCGGTGTGATCTTCACGTGGGGCGCCATCTTCGCCAGCCAGATCGCGCTGCGCAAGACCAAGGGCAAGGTCTCCGCCCTGCCCGCGCCGGGCGGCACCCGGGCCAGCTGGGCCGGCCTGATTTCCCTGCTCGTCATCACGGTCCTCATCGGTTTCGACACCATGACCAGCAAGACCGGTGAGGTGTTCCACCTCGGACTCTGGACCCTGGCGACCATCCCGTTCTTCGCACTCGTGCTGTGGCTTGGCTGGCAGAAGGTCAAGAACAACGAACCGACGAACCCGCTCTTCAACTAACCGCTCCAGGCAACATCCAAGCGGACGACGACGGCGGGCCCCC
>NZ_AUPJ01000024.1 GCF_000427315.1 Arthrobacter sp. TB 26 | reverse complement strand
TGGGGTTGCGTCGCCAAGTGATATTTCTCAAGTAACCGCTTGACTACAGTAATAACTGAATGCATCATTTCGCGTCCAATTAATCCTAAAGTCACAAAAATCGAAACAATCGCCCAAGCAACTGTCTTCAAACTAGTACCTATAATAGCATGCACTAACTGAGACACCAGTGAGAAGACATTTGCTTGAACCTCCGGTTGTTGAAGATCCGGTATGGCCTGGCTAAGTTCTCCAATAACATCTTGGACAACCATACCCATATCTTCACGCATCTTTGCTGCCTGAGCTTCTCTAACTTCGTCGGCTGTTTGATGGAAGAAGTTTTTAATCTTCGCAATAGGGCCCTCAGGCACGGCCCTTACTACTGGTGCAGGAAGCTGGTCTAGGATCATCATCGGTTGATATCCAACCCACTGAGAAAATTGCATACCATCTCCAATACTATAATAAATAGTAACAGGTTTGTTAACAATAGATGCAATATCATCACTTGTAGCTTGAAAACCAACCGATATTTCTCCTAAAGATACTGCATAACTAGATGCAGCGCTAGACGCATTAAACGCCTGTAAATAATTATAACAAGTAGCATTATAAAATGGAACTTCCAATTCTATAACATTATTTACACGCGTGATTTGAATGTGACTAGCATAACCATGATTATACACCCCTTGACCAGTAGACACAGCATCACAATTTACAATCTTAGCCGCGGACCATCCTTCCAGTCTACGATCCGGTCGATGTTGT
>NZ_AUPJ01000023.1 GCF_000427315.1 Arthrobacter sp. TB 26 | reverse complement strand
GGCCCGGATCCTGTGCGCGGCCCGGCCCGGCTGAACGCCCGACCATTTATGCCGCCGGCCTAAAAGCCGGGCCAAGCGCCGGACCGGCCAGGAAACCGGTCCGCCTGAAGGACCCGGTCTACTGGCGCGGCCCAGGCCGTCCCAGCACGGCCTCACGGGTGGTTTCCAGCGCCTCGAGCGTGGCCCCGTAGCTCAGCCGCGCCACACTAACAAAGAGACAATCCACCACAGAGAGCTGGGCAATCCGGGACACCATCGCACCGGAACGGAATGCCGTCTCCCGCACCACGGTGAACAGGCTGAGGTCTGCCTCCTGGACGATCGGCGAGGCTGCGGCATTGCTGACCGCCACCGTCGTAGCTCCCGAGGCCTTCGCCCGGCGGAGGAACTCCAGGGTCTCCCGGGTCCGGCCGCTGTGCGAAAAGGCAATCGCCACGTCCTCCGGACCCATGAGGGATGCCCCCATCAGGGCATCATGCTGGTCGCGGAACGACGTCGCCTGCCGCCGGATCCGGAAGAGCTTGTACCGGAGGTCATCCGCCACGATGGCCCCGGCCCCCACCCCGTAGATCAGCGTGTGCGGCGCGGCATTGATCTTCTCCGCGACGGCGCCGAGGACGTCAAGGTCAAGGCCGTCCAGGGTCTCCTGGATGCCCATGGTCTCGGTGTACCGGACTTTGGCGACGGCGTCCGCGAGGGAGTCCTCCGGCCGGATGTCTTCGCCGAATTTCTTCCCCTCCACCCCGGTGCTGTGCTCCCGGCCAATTTCGGTGGCCAGGGCCAGCCGGAGCTGGACATAGCCACTGAACCCGATGGCGCGGCAGAACCGCACCACCGACGGCTCCGAGGTGTTGCACATGGTGGCGAGCTCGGAGATGGTCAGTCCCAGCACGACGCCCGGGTCGGCGACGATCACCTCGGCAACGCGCCGGGCGGCAGGCGCCAGCGAGGGCATGAGGGAATGAATGGTGGACTGGATGCTCACGTACGGCTCCCCTGGGTTCGGGCCCTGCCCTGCAGTCCCTGAGGCGCCGGCCGCCCAGGGTTCTCGGATTCTATGTCCTGACGGGCGCCACGGCATCGACCGGCGTGGACGTGACGGCCGAGAAAGTCAGGCTCTGCACCTTGGGCACCGCCTCGGGGGTCATCGACACCTCGCAGCTGAGTCCGCCGCGGGATCCGGGAATCACCCATTCGAGCCTCGCCGCCGTCACGCTGAGGCCAGGCTCCCCGGCGCCGTGCCGCAGCGGCCCCACCGTGGCCAGCGCCAGCTGGAGCCGGTGGCGGCGGTCCGCGATCGATTCATCCAACTCGACATTTCCGGCGAAGACCGAGCGCGCCAGTCCGTCATCCCACGCTTCCACCAGGCGTTCGACGACGATTCGCGCCGCCAGCGTCTCCGGCCACGGCATCACCCCGGTCCGCGGACGTTCTCCGGGAGCCGGCGTCGCTAGTCCGCCGGGAGCGGGTCCGCCGGCAGGGCGTTCGGTATCACCATCCAGCACCCCGGCGAGCACTTCGCGGACCAGGCCGCCGACCTTCGCGTAGCTGGCATTCTCGAAGCCGACGACGGCGGTCCCGCTCCCGGGGTGCCACGTCATGTGCGAGCTGAAGCCCGGATAGCCGCCGGAATGGCCGATGACCAGTCCCCGGGCCGGGTCCTCCAAGACCCGGAGCC
>NZ_AUPJ01000022.1 GCF_000427315.1 Arthrobacter sp. TB 26 | reverse complement strand
GCCGACGAGGCATTCCTTCAAGTTGGCAGCTTCGGAAGAGTTGAGCTCAACCACGAGCCGTCCGCCACCTTCGAGCGGCACACGCATGATCAAGCTGCGTCCTTCTTTGGTTACTTCCATCGGGCCGTCGCCGGTGCGTGGTTTCATTGCCGCCATAAGGAATATCCCCTCCATTAGTCCAGTGACATACCAGCCCGGCCGGGCTGCGTCCGCTTAGTCAATCAAGCTGCCCGGCGGCCGTGATGGGTGCCATCAGGGCCATGTAGTCAGTTTGCTTCTTGTCCTTGCTTACCAACTATTATCGCGTAACAACGCGGCTGTAGCTAATCGTTGGACTTTCCGACGCGCCGCGTCCTGATCCCACCGACGCTGCTCCGGCAGCCGCGAAACGTGCCGCACGTCACGGCGGATAGTCCCCTCCGCCGGGCAGCGGCGCCCAGGCCCACAGCCACACGATCCAGACAATCTGCAGCAGCAGGAACATGATGACCACGCTGCCGCGGTACGCGCGGGACCGGGACACGAGGGCCGCGCTGAGGGCCAGCGGGAAGAGCGGCAGCAGCATCCGGAACGTGCTCGTCTGGGGGTGCAGGAAGATCAGTAGGTAGCCCATATAGCAGGCACACCACAGCCGCAGTTCCGAGCCCAGCGCCCGCACGGGACGGCACATCATGGCCGCGGCGAAGAGCGCAACAAAAACAAAAGGAGCCACGACCCCCAGAACCGGGCCGAAGAGCAGGATGCCGGTGTCGAACCAGGGTTTGAACGGCACGAGGTCATGGCCGCGCCAGACAGTTTCAGTCTTGGTGTAGGCCTGGATGTCCCCGGTGACGGCCCAGGCGATCGCCGGCCACAGGAGGGCACCGATGCCGCTGACCGCCGTCAAGCCGGCGAGCGACCACAGCTGCGCCACGCTGTGCGGCACGTCCCGGGCCTGGCCGACTTCCGCTGCAAAGCCACCTGTGCCTGCCGCGCTGCGGGCCGCCGAGTAGTGCTGCCATACCCGGTGGAGGAACAGCAGTCCAATCATCGCTGCGAACGGCACGCCGGTGGGCCGGGACAGGCACATCAGCACGACGGCGGGCATCGCCCACAGGTAACGGCGTTCCATCACCAGCAGCAGTGCCGTGGCCAGCAAGAGCAGGTTCAGCGACTCGGCGTAGGGTACCTGGAGCACCGCCGAGACCGGAAAGGTGGATACGAACACCGTTCCCCAAAGCGCGGTGCGGTGTGATGCCCTGAGCCGGAAGAGTCTGTAGATGACCAGTGCCGCCCCCAGACCGCTCACCATGGCGATCACCGTGAGAGCGAACGCCGGAGGCATTCCCGTCAGCCCGGCGACCACCCGGCCCAGCATGGGAAAGAGTGCGTAGAACGCCCAGGCATTCTCCTGGACGTTTCCGGCCCCGTCGGTCGGGAGGACGACCGGGTAGCCGTTCTGGAGGGCCTCGCCGTACCACCGGGCATCCCAGATGTTGACGAAGGACCAGTAGTCCGGCTTGGCGGGAAACCAGGGGTTGACGCCCTGATGCAGGGCGGCGGCCATGAAGATGCAGGCGCTGACCAGCCGGGCGGCGACGTAGAGTCCGCCCACCTGGACCCACCATGGCCAGCGCGCCACCAG
>NZ_AUPJ01000021.1 GCF_000427315.1 Arthrobacter sp. TB 26 | reverse complement strand
AAGCCGCTGGCCCGCGGCACTCCACAGCGAACCGGTGTGGGTTCCGGTATTGGCGGCGCTCTTGTAGAAGCGCGCCCCGGTGATGAAGCCGTCCGCGCTGGGTGTGATGTTCATTCCCAGCTCATACGCCCCGCCGTCCTGGGCATCAGGCACGTCCGGGACCTGCTGGCCGAAGACGGAGTACGGTCCGGTCAGCAGGAGATGACGGGTGAACGGTGCGCCGATGTTGGCGCTGTCGTCCACGGCGCGCACTTGGATGCTGGCCGTGGTGAGGCCCTTCTGGATATAGGTGTAGGACCAGCTTTGTTTGCCGTCGGCGCGCCGCCAGCTGGTTCCGCCGTCGGTGGAGACTTCGACGCCGGCCACAATGCCGCCGGTGTCGCTGGCCGTTCCGGACACCGTGACGCTGGTGCCGTGCGCAATCGTGGCTCCCTCGGCAGGGGAGGAGACCGTCACGGCCGGGGGCGCCGTATCGCTGCTGGCCGACGCGGCGGCAAGGGCGGTGTCGCGGGTGGCGGGCTGGGCGCCCATGTCGGCCAGCAGGTTGATCTGTGCCTGCTGCATCCGCGGATCCGCGGGCGCACCGTCGCCGTCGTGCTGCTGGTCCAGGCCCCACGTCCACTGGACCGTACCCGCGGAGAAGACCAGCGCCCCGCTGGGGGCGCGGTACATGGTCATGTGGTGCGTCGTGGTTCCCGGCATCACGGTGTTGCCGAAATCCTGCAGATACTGGGGGGTTGTCCCCGTGGTGGTGGAAAGCCGGATCAGTCCCGCCGGCCTGAACCCGTTGTCCAGGTCCTCATTGGATTCGTAGCCCACCGTGTGCGGCGCCAGCTCTGCGGAACTGCCGGCGGCCAGTGTTGCCAGTGTGGTGTTGCGCCAGAGACGCGCCTTTCCCTCGGCGGCGCTGACGGTCACGGGCAGATCCGTGTAGTTGGACATGTACATCGTCCCGGTCAGCGCGTTTTCCGGGAGGCCGCCGCCGTTGGCCTGCGCGGCGTACCGCGGATCGCGCCAGGTGCCGGTCCACTGCGTGCTGGGGTCAATCTTGCCGCCGGCCCAGGTCTCCTTGTAGGAAGTGATGGTGCGTCCGGCCGCTCCGTCGACCGGGGAAGGCTCCAACCGTGTCCGCCAGTACACCTCATTGCCGGAGAGGAACTGCAGATTCACGCCGGCATCGCGGGCGGCCTCCACATTGGCCCGCTGGGCGCCGGACCAGTATTCGTCGTGGCCCACGGAGAGGAACACCTTGTGGTTGAGGAGTTGGGCGCCGTTCCGGTCAGTGTCCACGCCGCTGATGTAGCTGACGTCGTAGCCGTTCTTCTCCAGGAAGCGGACCAGGGGGTACTCGCTGCCGAAGTAGAAGTCGCGGCCGTCCACGGCGCCGCGTGTGTTGACCGGCCGGTTGTAACTGATTTTGTAGGCCCGGCCGTTCTGTGCGCCCTGATAGAAATCCGAGCCGCCGTAGTCGTTGTAGGCCTGCCACGACGTGTCGGAGGTCTGGAAGACGACGTCCGAATGGCTGCCGTCCGAGCGGACAATGAAAGTGATGTGGCTCTGGCTGCCGTTATCCGGCCGCGTCAGGAGGGCGACATACACGCCGGAGACGGCGGTCGCGGGGACCTGCCAAGTGGCGGACACCGCCCAGGTTCCGCAATCGTAGAGTTCCGTGGTGACGTCAGCGAGGCATTGGGGCTGCGTTTGCCGAAATGCCGCTGGGGTGACATCGGCAATCTTGCGGGCGCCGAGTCCCTGGTACCAGCCGGTCCGGTAGATGCCGATCGTATAGTTGGCCGCGGTGGTGTCCACCTTGAAGCTGATGGGCTGGCCCGCGTTGACGCTGATGTCGGTTGCGAATCCCTGAATGTCGGCATCGCCGGCGCCGGTGATGTCCCATTCCGAGGGCGGGCTTCCGGGCTTCGAATTCTCACACGCCACAGCGTTCAGGAGCGGGGAGCACGGATCCGCAGCGGTGGCGGACGGCAGGAGTGCCGCCGGCGCAGCGACCGGCAGCAGCGCTGCAACCAGGGCGGCGACAACGAGCCGAATGGCGCCTCGTGTGAGTGCTTTCAGCGGTCGACCGGCTGCGGATGCGGACATATGGACTCCTGAGTGAGTACGCTGTGGCGGTATCGGGCCGGCGCATCGTGCACCGCCCTGTGCCGCACCCCCCGGGGCAGCCAACCAAGATATCCAGTTGTGTTCCAACATCGAGTTGCCAGCCAAACACCCCCCTTGCGCCCGTGGCCGGGACACAGAACCAACTGCGTCCTGCCACGCCGGGACGGCGTGAGCCCGCCGGCCCGAGCAGCATCAAGCAACTCTTCGCCGCCAGCCTAGGGTTCCGCGCGGAGAGCCAGCAAAAGAATTCCTTGGGAAAAGCCTAAATCCGCTGATTTTAGGGCCGTGGCGGTAGATTTAGGACGGGAGCAGCCGTTTCCGCCAGCCAGGAGATCCGAAATACCTTGCACCTCAAAAGCCTGACCGTCCGGGGATTCAAGTCCTTCGCTTCGGCGACGACTTTCGAATTCGAACCAGGCGTCACCGCCGTCGTGGGACCCAACGGCTCGGGCAAGTCCAATGTGGTGGACGCCCTGGCCTGGGTGATGGGTGAACAGGGCGCCAAGACCCTGCGCGGCGGCAAAATGGAGGACGTGATCTTCGCGGGCACGTCCGGGCGCCCGCCTCTGGGCCGCGCCCACGTCTCGCTCACCATTGACAACAGCGACGGCGCCCTGCCGATCGAGTACAGCGAAGTCACGATTTCACGCACACTGTTCCGCACCGGCGGCTCCGAGTACGCCATCAACGGCGCAGGCTGCAGGCTCCTGGACATTCAGGAGCTCCTCTCGGATTCCGGCCTGGGCCGGGAAATGCACGTGATTGTGGGGCAGGGGCAGCTCGACAAGGTGCTTCACGCCACCCCGGAGGACCGGCGCGGTTTCATCGAGGAAGCCGCCGGCATCCTCAAGCACCGCCGCCGCAAGGAAAAGACCGTCCGCAAGCTCGAAGCCATGCAGGCCAACCTTGCACGCCTCAGCGACCTCACCGGCGAAATCCGGCGCCAGCTCACGCCGCTGGGCAAACAGGCCGAAGTGGCACGGCGCGCCCAGACCGTCCAGTTCGACGTCCGGGACGCACGCTCCCGCCTCCTCGCCGACGACCTCGTCCAGCTGCAGTCGGCCCTGGCCCAGGATGTCGCCGACGAAAGCGCACTGAAAGCACGCCGCGGCGTCGTCGGGCAGGAACTCGAACTCGGCAGGCAGCGGCAGGCCAGCCTCGAACAGCGCGCCGCCGAAGCCACCCCCACGCTCAATGCCGCCCGCGACACCTGGTACCAGCTCTCCGCCGGGCGGGAACGGCTGCGCTCCCTGGGCTCCCTCGCCGAGGAGCGGCGCCGGCTGCTTGGCGCCTCCGACAGCGTCCCGGATACAGGCCGCGACCCCGACCAGCTCGACCGGCAGGCCGCCCGCGTCCGTGTGGAACAGGCCGGGCTGGAGCGCCAGATCGTGGACCGCCGCAGCACCCTGGACGCCGCCACCGCCGCCAAACAGGACGCCGAAAACGCCGCCGCCGCCGAGGACAAGCGCCTCGCGTCCCTGCTCCGCGCCGCCGCGGACCGCCGCGAGGGCCTCGCCAAACTTTCCGGGCAGGTGGGCGCCGCACGCTCCCGCGTCGAGTCAGCCCAGGCGGAACTCGGCCGGCTCCGTGAATCCCTCAAGGCAGGGGAGGAACGCCGCAGGCAGGCCCAGAGCGAATTCACCGCCCTCGAATCCCAGGTCGCCGGCGTGGAGGACGGCGAGGAGACCCTCGACGCCGAGTACGAGGACGCCAGCACGGTCCTCGATACCATCGCCGCTGAGATTGACGCGCTGAAGGCGGCCGAACGCGAAGGCGAGCGGGAACGCGGTGCCCTTATGGCCCGCCGTGACGCCCTTCAGCTCGGGCTGAACCGCAAGGACGGCTCGGACCACGTCCTTGGCTCAGGAATCCCCGGCGTGATCGGGTCCCTGGCGTCCATGATCACGGTGGAACCGGGCTTCGAGGCGGCCATCGCCGCTGCCCTGGGCGCCTCCTCCGACGCCGTTGTGGTGCAGGATGGCGAAGCCGCGGCCACCGCTGTCGAACGGTTGAAGAACGACGA
>NZ_AUPJ01000020.1 GCF_000427315.1 Arthrobacter sp. TB 26 | reverse complement strand
GGCAGCCCCCGCTGCGGTAGTGCCGGCATCGAGTGTGTCGTCGCTGATGCCCCTGGGAGTCCCCGGCGCGTGGTCGCAGACCTTCAGCGATGACTTCAACGGAACCGCCCTCGACACGAGCAAGTGGGCGAGCTCCTGGTTCGGCGGCGGCACGATGAACAAGGTCAAGACTGACCCCGCAAACGTCTCGGTCGGCGGCGGAAACCTCTCGCTGAGGCTCTCGGACGCCGGCACCGGCGGCCTCGTGTCGTCCAACCCGAAGGACGCTGCCACCACCGGCTACGAGTTCCGGACCGGCTACACCGAGGCCCGTATCTCCTTCCCCGGCAACGGAACCGTGCTGCACAACTGGCCGGCCTGGTGGACTACCGGACAGTCCTGGCCGGCGAACGGCGAGAACGACATCGCCGAAGTGCTCAAGGGAAAGCTGACGTCCAACTACCACTCGGGCTCCGGAACCCACAACCAGGGCACCATTGCCGGCAACTGGGGGAACGAGTACCACACCTACGGACTGTGGCGTAAGGGCAACCTCTCAGAGGTCTACGTCGACGGCGTCAAGGTCAAGTCCTTCCCCACGGACGACGCCAACGCCTCCCAGTACCTCGTGCTGAATGTCGGCAAGGCCAGCACCAGCACCGCCTACGGGCCGGCCTCCGAGATGAAGGTCGACTACGTCCGGGCCTGGCAGTAACAACCACGCCGGTCCGGTACCACTACCGCCCCGGCTTTATCCGCTGCCTCCGCGCTGAAGGGTCCCCTGCTTCCGGCCGGCACGGGGGCAGCGGCCGTATCCGGGTCCCCGCCCGGGACCGCTCCGCCCTCTACGATGGACGGGATGAACACCACACGGGGGGCCAGCTACATCGTTGCGGTTGCCCTGATGCTGGCATTGACCCCGCTGATTACGGCACTGCCGGCGGCCGCCGCCCCCTGCGATCCGGTCGGAGGGATTGTACCGGCGCTCATCTGCCCTGCACCCCCGAACCG
>NZ_AUPJ01000019.1 GCF_000427315.1 Arthrobacter sp. TB 26 | reverse complement strand
GAGCGAGGCGGCGGCGGCGATCCCCACCGGGCTCTCCAGCATGCAGCCGATCACGACGCCCAGGCCCTCGGCCCGGGCGCGTTCCAGCAGCCTGCGGCCATGGCGCAGCCCGCCGGATTTGGCCAGTTTGATGTTGACCAGGGACGCGGCCCGGTGCGCGAGCAGCCGGTCCAGGTCCGCGAGGGTCCAGAGGCTTTCATCGGCCATGACGGGAGTGTCGACGGCGGCGCTGACCTGGGCCAGTGCCGCCCAGTCACCGGCCGGTACGGGCTGTTCCGCGAGTTCGATCCCGAGCCCGGCGTCCTCGAGCTGCCGGATGACCCGGATGGCCGTCCCGGCGTCGAACGCCTGGTTCGCGTCGATCCGCAGCACAACGTCCGGCCCCGCGGCCGCCCGGACCGCCCGCATCGAGGCGAGGACATCCATCCGGGCATCCAGTTTCACCTTCAGGCAGCGGAACCCGGCGGCCGCGTGCACCGCCGCCTTCGCCGCAAGTTCCTCCGGCGGGGCGACAGAGAGCGTCATGTCCGTCTCGACGGTTGCTGCGGGAACCCCGGTAGCGGGGGCGGCGGCTCCGGACCCGGTGCCGCCAAGGTAGGCCCCGAGCGTCAGCCCGGACTGCTGGGCGGCCAGATCATGCAGGGCACAGTCCACCGCCATCCGGGCCGCCGCCGGTTCACTGCTGTGTTCCAGCCCGGCCAGGACGCCGTCGAGCTCCCCGGCGGAGGGGCCGGCCGTGCTGGTTCCCGTTGTTGCGGAGGTCCGGCCCAGCACCAGGGCAGCCAGCGGGCCCTGGATGCTGGCCACCGCCTGCTCGGTGGAGAGCCGGGTGACCCGGCTGATCGGCGCCTCGCCCCAGCCGCTGCGGCCGTCGGAGTCGACGGCTTCCACGAGCACGGTTTCGAGTTCGGTCGCGCTGCGCACCGCGGTGGTGAAGTGCCCCACCAGCGGCACGCGGACGCGGTGGGCGCGCAACGCTGTCAGCCTGGCCATCCGACTCCCCCTGCCTGGTCGTCCGGTCTAGTGGAAGAAGTGCCGGGCGCCGGTGAAGTACATCGTGATGCCGGCGGCGTTGGCCGCGGCGATGACTTCCTCGTCGCGGACCGAGCCGCCGGGCTGGACGACGGCGCGGACGCCGGCGTCGATCAGGATCTGCAGTCCGTCGGCGAACGGGAAGAACGCGTCCGACGCCGCCACGGCGCCGCGGGCACGCTCCGGTGCGCCGCTGGCGCCTGGTTCTGCCTGAACGGCATTGGAGGCACCGCCCGCACCGTCGACGTCAGAGTCCACGCTCACGCCGAGCGAGTTGGCGCGCTCGACGGCGAGTTTGCAGGAATCGAGCCGGTTGACCTGGCCCATGCCGATGCCCACGGCGGCACCGTGGTCTGCCAGCAGGATGGCGTTGGACTTGGCGGCGCGGCAGGCGGTCCAGGCGAAGGCGAGGTCGGCCAGGGTCGCGGCGTCGGCGGCCTCACCGGCGGCGAGGGTCCAGTTGGCGGGGTTGTCGCCCTCGGCGTCGACCTTGTCCGTGGCCTGGACCAGCATGCCGCCGGAGACCTGGCGGAACTCGGTCGGGTAGCGGCCGTAGCCCTCGGGCAGGGCGAGGAGGCGGATGTTCTTCTTCTTGGAGAGGATTTCCACGGCCTCGTCCTCGAAGCCCGGCGCGATGACGACCTCGGTGAAGATGCCGGCGACGGTCCGGGCCATGCCGGCGGTGACGGTGCGGTTGGCCGCGATCACGCCGCCGAACGCGGACACGGGATCGCAGGCGTGGGCCTTGGCGTGGGCTTCCGCGATCGGGTCCGCCGCGGACGCGGACCCCACGGCCACACCGCAGGGGTTGGCGTGCTTGATGATCGCGACGGCGGGCTCGGCGAAGTCGAACGCGGCACGCAGGGCGGCGTCGGCGTCGACGAAGTTGTTGTAGCTCATGGCCTTGCCGTGCAGCTGGTCGGCCTGGGCGATGCCGGCCGGGGCGGCCTTGTCCACGTAGAGGGCGGCCTGCTGGTGCGGGTTTTCGCCGTAGCGCAGCACCTCGGAGCGCTCGAGGGCCAGACCGGCGTACGCGGGCCAGTCGATGACGCCGTCGCCGTCCTCGTCGAGGAACTGGCTCGCGGTCCAGGTGGCCACGGCGGTGTCGTAGGTGGCGGTGTGCGCGAACGCCTTGGCGGCGAGCCGGCGCCGGGTCTTCAGGTCAAAGCCGCCCGAGGCGGCGGCAGCAACGACGTCGTGATAGGACGACGGGTCCACCACAATGGCGACGGCGGCGTGGTTCTTCGCGGCCGAGCGCACCATCGCGGGGCCGCCGATGTCGATCTGCTCGACGACGTCGTCCTGCGCAGCGCCCGACTTCACGGTGTCCACGAAGGGGTAGAGGTTCACGACGACGAGGTCGAACGGTTCGATGTCCATCGACGCCAGCGTGTCCATGTGCGCCGGGACGCGGCGGTCGGCGAGGATGCCGCCGTGGACGCGCGGGTGGAGGGTCTTGACGCGGCCGTCCAGCATTTCCGGGGAGCCGGTGACTTCCTCGACTTCCTGCACCGGGATGCCGGCGGCGGCGATCCTCTTGGCGGTGGAGCCGGTGGAGACGATCTTGACGCCGGCGTCGTGCAGGCCCCTCGCGAGCTCCTCCAGACCGGTCTTGTCGTAGACCGAAATCAGGGCCCGGCGGATGGGAACACGGTCGATGGATACACGGTCAAGCTGCGTGAAGCTCACAAAAGTCTCCGTCTTATATCGCGGCGTGGCCGCGGGTGGTGGGGATGGGGCCAGTTTATCGCGTCGGCGCCCTGTGCCTTCCCTCGGCGCTGCCCGCGCGCCGGAGTATGAAGCGCAGCGCACCGGCGGATGGCCACGTAGAGTTTTCCCAGGAGGCTGAGAGATGAATACGTACACCACTGTGCCCAGCGGCGAACAGGTGGTCCAGGAACTGCCGTGGCGCTGGAAAGTGCAGGGCCGGATCTTCCTGATCGGCGGCCTGGGCTTTATGTTCGATGCCTGGGACGTCACGCTCAACGGCATCCTGATTCCGCTGCTGTCCAGGCACTGGTCCCTCACCCCGGGCGAGGCTGCCTGGATCGGCGCCTCGAACCTGATCGGCATGGCCCTGGGTGCCTTCGTCTGGGGCACCATCGCGGACACCATCGGGCGGAAGAAGGCCTTCACCGCCACCTTGCTGATCTTCTCGCTCTTCACCGTGCTCGGCGCGTTCTCCCCCGACTTCCTCTGGTTCGTCGCGTTCCGCTTTATGGCCGGCTTCGGTCTGGGCGGCTGCATCCCGGTCGACTACGCCCTCGTGGGCGAGTTCACCCCCCGCAAGCAGCGCGGCAGGGTCCTCACCGCGATGGACGGCTGGTGGCCGATCGGGGCGGCACTGTGCGGTTTCGTCTCCGCCGGGCTCGTGGCCCTGTACGGGGATTGGCGGCTGACCATGCTGGTCATGGTGCTCCCGGCGCTGCTGGTGTTTTGGATCCGCCGCAGCGTCCCCGAGTCCCCGCTGTTCCTGATCCGCAAGGGCCGCCGGGACGAGGCCGCCAAGGTGATCGACGACCTCGTCGCGGCCACCGGCGCCGAACCCCGCGTCTACAGCCTCCCCGAGCCGCAGGACGCTCCGCGGCTTTCCGCCGGCAGCGCCTGGACCCAGCTGCGCGCACTCTGGCAGTACGACTGGAAAATCACGACGGCGGCCTGGTCTCTGTTCTTCTCCATCCTGCTGGTCTACTACCTGTCGCTGACCTGGATGCCGCGGATCCTGATCGGCGCCGGCTTCGAGGAGTACAAGGCCTTCCTCACCACCGCCTCCATGGCCGCCGTCGGGCTCCTCGGTGTGGTGGTGGCCGCGCTGCTCGTGGAGCGGGTGGGCCGGAAGTGGATCCTGGCGATCACCGGCCCGCTGTCCGCGCTGACCCTGGTGATCGTGGCGATCGTGGTGGACATCCCGACGGCGGCCGTGTTCTGGCTGCTGGTCTTCGGCTTTGTGGTGCAGGTGGCCATCCCGGTGCTCTACGCCTATGTCTCCGAGCTGTACCCCACGGAGCTGCGCGGCTCGGGGTTCGGCTGGGCGTCGACGTTCTCCCGGCTCGGCGCGGGGTTCGGCCCGCTGGTGTTCGCGGCGTTCCTCTGGCCGGAGCTGGGCCTCGCGACCTCGTTCGCCCTCGCCGGCGGGCTGGTGCTGCTGAGTGTGCTCTGGATGGCGTTCTTCGCCCCCGAAACCAAGCAGCGCCACCTCGAGTAGCCAGCCCGTCAACTTCCCGGCGGTTGCGCTATCACTTATGGTGCTTCTGGGCCTCGGAGGAGCACCACAAGTGATAGCGCATCGAGGCGGTCAGGGCGTATGTGCAGCAGCCAGGGCAGCCAGCGTGGACACCAGCAGGCGGCGCTCCACGACCTTGATCCGCTCGTGCAGGGATTCCTCGGTCTCGCCCTCGGCAATCGCCACCGCTTCCTGGGCGATGATGGGGCCCGTGTCCACGCCGGCGTCGGCCCAGTGCACCGTGCAGCCGGTGACCTTAACGCCGTAGGCCAGCGCATCGCGGACCCCGTGGGCGCCGGGGAATGACGGCAGCAGGGCCGGGTGGGTATTGAGGTACCTGCCGCCGAACGCGTCGATGAAGTCCGCGCTGACAATCCGCATGAACCCTGAGGACACAACGACGTCGGGCGAGTACGCGGCCACGGCCTCGGTGAGGGCCGTGTTCCAGGCGGCCCGGTCCGGGTAGGCCTTGAAGTCCACCACGAAGGTCGGGATTCCGGCGGCGGCCGAGCGCTCCACCCCGTAGGTTCCGGGCCGGTCCGCGCCGACTGCGGCGATCTCGACGTCGAGCCGGCCTTCCCGAACGGCGTCGATGACGGCCTGGAGGTTGGAGCCGGTGCCGGAGACGAGGACTACGATGCGCATTGTCCTAGCTTATGGGGCCGCTCGCGTAGGCTGGAAAACATGAATCCCCCGAACGACTCCGCCGGCAGCCCGGGCAGCCAGCACCCGCTCAGCGACGCGGCCAAGGCCTCGCAGGCGAAAACCCACAATCTGTTCCGCAGCTTCATCGTGGCGGTGCTGGGATCGTTCTTCGTCTACCAGCTGGACATCAACTACCTCTGGCTGAGCGCCCTCCTGACGGTGATCGCCATCGTGCTCGGCATCATGGTGCTGGTCCGGTACGCCAGGCTCAAGGAATCCAAGCTGGTGCTGTTCGGGACGATTTCCGGGATGGTGGTCCTGGCCATCCAGGTGCTGCTGCTCCTGACCTCGGCGCTGTTCTTCACCCAGGTCCGCGACTACCAGCAGTGCAGCCGCCAGGCCCTCACCCAGCAGGCCGCCTCCATGTGCCAGACCCAGCTGGAAAAGTCGCTGCCGCAGTTCCGCTAAGCGCTACAGGGAGGCCGACTCCAGGTCCGCCTCGCGCAGTTTCTGCTGGCGTTCCAGCCAGGGTCCGGCGGCGTAACCGATCACGACGCCGATCCCCACCTCCGCGGCCACGAACAGTGCCGTCCGGAGCGGTTCGGGGCCAATCTCGGTGAGCCGTCCGATGCCGGCGGATCCCCCGGCCAGCCAGGCCAGGCCCGCCGCGAGCAGCCCGGCGACGCTGCCGACCATCACGCCGAGGGCGACCGTGGAGACGGTGGCGGTGAACCAGCGGGCGTGGACCTTGATGGAGAGCCATTCGTCGAAGTGGTTTTCGCCTTCGCGCAGGAACCACCAGCCCGCGAGCGTTCCGGCGAGGACCGGCACCACAAGCGCGGCCATCCCGTAGTCCAGCGACCCGGCCGGCAGCGCCGCGAACACGGGG
>NZ_AUPJ01000018.1 GCF_000427315.1 Arthrobacter sp. TB 26 | reverse complement strand
GGAAGCGGTCCGGGCCGGCGTCGCCGACCTGACCGGTGAGATCGAACAGGTCCCCAGCAGCGTCAGCGCCATCAAGGTCAACGGCGAGCGCGCCTACGCCCGGGTCCGCTCCGGCGAAGAGGTCACGCTGGCCGCACGGCCGGTCACCATCCACCGCTTCGAGGTCCACGGGATGCGTCGGGTCCGCGCGGGGGAGTCAGCGGCGGAGTCAGACGGCGAGGCGCTGGACGTGGACGTGACTGTGGAATGCTCCTCCGGCACCTACATCCGGGCGCTGGCCCGCGACCTCGGCGAGGCGCTCGGCGTCGGCGGGCACCTGACGGCGCTGCGCCGGACCCAGGTGGGCCCCTATACCCTGGACCAGGCCCACACCCTCGAACAGCTTGCCGAACAGTTGGACGTGCTCGAAATGTCCCAGGCCGCGCGGGCACTCATGCCCAACCGTGAACTCAGCGACGAGGAGACCACCGAGATTTCCTTCGGACGCAGGATCGCCGCAGGAGCGGCCGCGGGCACTCCCGGGGCCGCGACACCGGAGAATCCAGCCGCGGGGTTCGCCCCGGACGGGACCCTCGTGGCATTGCTCGCCGACAAGGGAAGCTACGCCAAACCGGTGCTGGTCTTCGCGCCGGACAATGAGAAGCGTGCCCCGAAGCAGCCGGCTGAGGAACAGCAGGCCGGCAAGTAGTGGACGCATATTTCTACATCATTTTGGTGCTCGGGCTGGTCTCGAGCGTCATCTGCCTGAGCGCCGGCATCCTCAAAAAGGCGCCGAACGATACGACGATCCTCTCGGTCGCCGCCGTCGAACTGTCCCTGCTGGTCTACCTGGTGGGTTCGATCGTCCGGGTTGCGGGCGGGGAGCAGATTGCGGGGGAGCCCTGGGAGTTCTGGGGCTACCTGCTGACGGCCCTCCTACTGCCGGTCGGCGCGGTGTACTGGGCCATCCTGGAACGCACCCGCTGGAGCAACTTCGTGCTGGCCGCCGTCGGCGTCACCGCGTTGGTGATGGCGGCCCGAATGAATCAGATTTGGTACTGACGTGGAAGAGGCAAAGAACGTGACGGCGAAACCTTCGCACGAGGACATCGGAACGACGCCGGACCCGGCGGCGGTCCCTGCTGGGACGGCGCGGGATACCCGCAACACCGGCCCCGGCCGGCTGCTGATCGCTGTCTACGCCGTGTTTGCCATTTCGGCGACGGCCCGGGCGGGATACCAGATCCTCACCAAGTTCTCCGAGGCCCCCGTGGCCTACCTGCTGTCGGCGTTCGCCGCCGTCGTCTATCTCGTGGCGACGGTGTCCCTCGCGAAGGCGGGCCGCACCTGGTTCAAGGTCTCCGTCGCGGCGGTGCTCGTGGAACTGGTGGGTGTGCTGGTGGTCGGGGCGCTCAGCGTGTTCGACTCGGTCAACTTCCCGCATGAGACGGTCTGGTCCCTGTTTGGCCGCGGCTATGCGTTCATCCCGCTGCTGTTGCCGATCCTGGGCCTGATCTGGCTGTACCGCCGCCGGCCCGCCCCGAAACGGGCCTTAGAGTCCTAGCCGGGCCCGGCGTCTTGGTCCTGGTCCGCGTGCTGTTCCAGTTCCTGGAAGAGTGTGATTTGGAGTCCCTCCGGGCCGTTGAGCCGTGAATTCAGGGAGCGCCACGGTGTTTCCCGTGGTTCCGCGATGAGGGTGCCGCCGGCTTCGACGAGGTCCCTGGTCACTGTTTCCGCGTCATCGACTTCGAACGCGACCCGGATTTTCGCGCTCGGCTGGCCGCCAGCCTCCACGGCGTCGATGTACTTGACCTGGGCGGGGTTGGAGAGTTCCAGGGTGGCCCTGCCTGCTTCCAGGATCGTGATGCGCGCATCCCCCTCGCTGGGGACGACCTCCCGTTCCACCAGCCCGAGCACGTCACGGTAGAACGTCAGGGCGGCATCGTAGTCCTCTGCCTCGACGACGAGGCGCAGCTGTCGGACAGGGGGCGGGGTTCGATTTTCGGTAGTCATAACCGAACCCTAGGGCGAACTGGCCGATCGCGGAATGCCTGGGTATCCCATGTGATGCGCTGGCCGGTGTCGTGGACGCTGTCAGTCGGTATCGAGGCCCAGGAGCCTGCTGCGAAGGCCTGGCCAGGCCACACCGAAGCCGGGATGCAGCTCCTTGTCGGCGACGAGATCGACGGGCACCCACTGCAGCTCCAGGCTTTCCGGGTCGCTGATCTCCGGTTCGAACGCCGCCACCACTTCGGCGGCGACAGTCGTGTACCTCCAATACCCGACGTCAAACACCGAGGTGAACAGCACGCGGACGTTCTCCGGAGGCACGGCGGCTTCTTCCTTGGCCTCCCGCAGGGCGCCGTCGACTGCTTCTTCGCCCTGGTGCAGGGCCCCGCCCGGGAGACCCCAGGTGCCGCCCTTGTCGCTCCACAGGGCGCGGTGCTGGAGGAGGACGCCCTTGACGGGGTCGTGGACCAGTAGTCCGGCCGAGCCAAAGCGCCCCCAGAAGCGTCCGTGGTCGCCCTCAACCCACGCGTCCCCCGGGTCGCGGGGCCCAAGGGGGCGCCGCAGTTCGAAGGGGAGCTCGGTGGACGGTGCTTCGCCGGGCCGCCCGGTTTGGGGGCCGGCCGGGCGGGATGTCGGGGCAACAGGGCTGTCCATGCCCTCAGTTTCCCACGGACCGTGCCCGTACCTGCCGAAGTGTGACCCCGCGGGAAGACAGATCAAACGGGCTGAGCGCCGGGGGCACGGCGGGATCCGGCGGTCAGCAGCGGGCGGTTTCCAATCGTCGTCGCAACAGGTTGCCGTTGAAGGTGAAAGGAAGCCTGTTGGGTCACAGAAGGCGCCGCCAAGGTGTGCCGTACCAATGACCAGTTGAATCGTTCAGTTATCCACATAGGGGGATCAACGAGAGCCACCAGAGCTGGAATCGGGAATCATTGGAGGTAGCCCCCGGGCCGCCGGAGCAGCGGATCACTCACTAGGACCTGGTGATTACAGCTACCTCTACACTCGAAATCTCTTCACGAGATTCCACAAAGTCACGGCCCCCAGAATGTCACAGCATCGAGGAAGAATTTGGCTATGAAAGCCAGTGAAGATTTCATCCCGCTACAGGCCACACGGCCTGGCGCCGGAATACTCCTGGGAATTCCCCGGCTGCCGCCCGTTCCACACGCGGCGGATGACGTGGACTGTGCCCTGGATGGGGCGCTTGCACTGCTGCGTTCTTCACACGGGACGGCACTGCGTGATGCAGCGCTGTTCGGAGTAACCGAGGCCTCGGACTTTGCCGGCGGCGTCGAGGAGTTGTCCCGCATCGTGGACTACCTGCAACTTGTGGCCGCGGCGGCGGTCGACCGGACCCGAAACCAGGCGGCGGCAGCCAGGAACGCGGCTGCGAAGTTTGGTACCGGCGCCTCTGCCGGCTGGTTGACCGGCTGGAATACTGACGCGGCAGCGACGACTCCTGTCACCGCGACCAGGACTGCGACTATGACGGCGCCGGCGACTGCGGGCGCCGGGCCCGATGCCCTTTGGGACGTGCAGGGTGGCGCGGATAGTGCGCAGGGCTGGGTCGATGACGGGTACCGGAACACCACCGAGTTCCTGCGGGCGAGGCTGCGGATCACCGCGGCGGAGGCGCGGCGCCGGCTGGCCCTGGCATCGGACGTTCTGCCGCGCTCCGGCTTGTCAGGGCAGCCACTGCCGGCAGTGAGGGAGGAACTCGCGGCTGTCCTCGCCGCCGGGGACATCGCCTCGCGGGCGGCGACCCTGATCAGCCTGTCCCTGGGCCGGGTCCGTCACGTGGCCGCGCCCGGGGACGTTGTCCGGATGGAGCATGCCCTGACCCGCACGGCGGTGGAGAACGACCAGGATTTCCTGACCCGGATCGCGAAGCGCTGGACGGACGCCCTGGACCAGGACGGTGCCGAACCCAGTGAGCAGGAACTGCGCCAGCGGCAAGGCGCGTTCATCCGCCGGTCCCACCGTGGGCTGCAGCACCTGGAAATCTTCGCCACCGCCGACCAATTCGAGCACCTGCTCACGGTTATGAACACCGCCACCAACCCACGGACAGGCTTTGCCTCCGACCCCACCGCCGACACGGCCGAAAGTGCCGGTCCTGGCGCCCGGCCCGACGCCGACACCAGCCCCAGTGCCGACGCCAGCGGTGCCGTGGACGACCCGGCTGCGGAGGAAGCGGCCGCTGCCGCGCGGCTGGATCAGCGCACCCGTCCGCAACGGCTGCTCGATGGCCTGGTCGGTGCATGCAAGGTGGCCCTCGCGGCCGGAGAACTGCCCGCTTCCGGCGGCCTGCGCCCGCAGGTGATGGTCACCATCGACTACCGGGACCTCCTCGAACAGCTCGGTGGCGCCAACCCGCAGACACGCGGGCCGGGATCCGGCGCGGGAAGCCTGATGTTCACCGGCCCGGTCACGGCCTCGACCGCGCGCAAGATCGCCTGCGACGCCGACATCATCCCGATCGTGCTCGGCGGCAACGGCCGCATCCTGGACATCGGCCGGGCCTCACGGGTCTTCCCGCCGCACATCCGCAAGGCCCTCACCGCACGGGACCGGGGCTGCGCGTTCCCCCAGTGCACCATCCCCGCGCCCTGGTGCGAGGCCCACCACATCGACTACTGGTCCCGCGGCGGGAGCACCGGCACCGGCAACGGAGCCTTGCTCTGCTCGCACCACCACCACGTCGTCCACAAAGAACAGTGGACCATTCAGCTGCATAGCGGCATCCCCTGGTTCATCCCCCCGCCGCACCTGGACCCACGCCAGGTGCCCCGGCGGAACAGCTACTTCCGCCTGGAATGAGGCCGGAGAGATCAGTGCGCGGTCTGCGGGCTAATCCGGGACTACCGGAACTGCGCAAAGACCCGCACCGGCGCTGAAGAGTTTGTCGGGTTCCCGGGTATAGGCCGTCCAGCCCACAGACTCGTACAGCGCCAGCACCTCGGAGTCGGGAACAGGATTTCCGGCAAGGACTGTGAACTCTGACGTCGGAACAGTGTCGCACACGCCCGTCCCCCGGCCACGGGCAGGAGGTGCTAGCGTATCGCCGATGCGCAAGAGGGGCCGGGCCCTGCGTTGGCCAGATCCAGGGGGACACACCATGAACACATCCGTGAACATCCGCGAATGCACGGCGGACGCTCTTCCCGCGCCCTCCCGTGTCCTCTTCTACGGGGTGACCGGCAGCGGCAAGTCGACAGCCGCCCGAGCCTACGCCGAGGCCACGGGTCTGCCCGAGTTCTCGGCGGACGACGACATCGGCTGGCTGCCCGGCTGGCAGCAGCGCACCGTCGAGGAGCAGCGTGGCATCGCAGCCTCGATTGCAGCCCAGGACCGCTGGGTGCTGGACAGCGCCTACGGTGCCTGGCGCGATGTTGTGCTGCCGCGGGCGGAGCTCATCGTGGGCCTGGACTATCCACGCTGGCTCTCGCTGGCCCGGCTGGTGCGCCGCACGCTGCGGCGGGCGTTGACCCGGGAACCTGTCTGCAACGGCAATAAGGAAACTATTGCCCGGATCTTCATCCAGGACTCGATCCTCCGGTGGCATTTCCGGTCCTTCACGCGGAAGCGGCAGGTGATGCGGGGGCTTGAAGCGGACCCCCGGATGCCGGCTACGATCTGGTTCCGCCATCCCCGGGAACTCGACGGCTGGCTGGCGCAGCTGACCGCCAGGTCTGACCGGGTCGAAAGCCCCTGAACAGACAACGGGCCGCGGCTACGCTGGAGGAATGGCTGGACTCAAGGCTCCAAGAGGGTTGCGGAAGGCAGAACGTGCGTCCCTGCTGAGGGCCGTCAAGGCATTCCACACCTTTGCCTGGTTCACGATCGAGGCCTGCATGGTCTACGTCCTGTATGCCGGTGTCCGCGGCCGCACGGACCGGCGGGTGGGCCTGGCCGCCGGCGTCGTGACTGCCGAAACCCTGGTCTTTGCCGCGAACGGCTTTCACTGCCCGCTCACCGCCGTGGCCAAGGACCTGGGCGACGAGACGGGCTCTGTCACCGACATCTATCTGCCGCACTGGTTCGCGAGGAACCTTCCGGGCATCCACGTTCCACTGATCCTGGCCGCCGTGCTCCTGCACTGGCGGAACTACCGTGCCGCTGCTGGCTCACCCCGGTCGCGCAGTCCCGGCACAGTGCACCGCGGAGTGGCGGACGCTAGCGCACCGGGTTGCCGTTGAGGTCGACGCGGAAGTGCTCGATCATCGTGTTGCTCCCCGTGTCGATAATGATCACGGACTCCGCCGGCCAGGACGGATCGGGAACAACGGTGTACGGAACGTCCGTGATCTTCGTGGGCCGGCCGGCGTCGTTGATTTTCCGGCTGAAGGCATCGACCACAGTGTTGGTCCTCGTGTTGACGGCCACTGTTTCCTGGGGCAGCCCCGCAGCGCTGCCGTTGGCCGGTGTAGCGTTCCACCAGCCTTCGTAGCCGCCGACAGCCGGTTCCGACGGCGCGGCTGCGGCCGACCCAGTGGACGACTCCGCGGACATCAGGGGAGCGCCGGCGTTCCCGGCCGCTTCCGCTGCGCCGCCGCAGGCGCTCAGCGACATCCCCGTACCGAGGAGCAAACAAACGGTGGCAAGCTGCGGCGTTCTGGCGGCGAAGATCATGTTAATGTCCCCCAACATTGTCCCGGCCGGCGGTCTCCGGCGCGGATGGGATGACCCTACCAGCCCGCTTGCCGCCCGCCCCGACTACTTCTTCCCGAACAGCCCGCCCAGGATCCCGCCGAGGCCGCCGGGGACGTCGTCATCCTTCCGGTCGTCCGGCTGGCTCTCCGGGAGGTCGACGTCGATCAGCTCACCGGGGCGCGGCGCACCGCCGTC
>NZ_AUPJ01000017.1 GCF_000427315.1 Arthrobacter sp. TB 26 | reverse complement strand
CGCCGTCGTGCTCGCCGACGCGTTCCCGGCCGCCCGGGGGACCACCACGCTGCTCGCCAACCGGGCCGACGCCGCAATCTTCGGGGCCGGACAGCCGAGCGAGGACCAGGTGCGGCAGTACTGGGAGATCGTGGACGGCTCGCTCAAGGAGATGACCGGAACGCTCGGGTTCTGGGGACGGCAGCGGGCCCGGTTCTCGCCACGGTCCCTGCTGGCCGACGGCCGGGCCGCGCTCACCGCCGGTGGCCTCAAGCTGCGCCTGCCCGGCAGGAAACACGCCGCGCCCGCAGGTCCGGAAACACCGGCAGGTACAGTGGAGTCCGGCCCGGCGGCAACAGCCCACCCTGATGATGCCGCCGGCACCGCAGCCGACGCCAGCCAGACCGCCAGGAAGAACCACCACGAGCCATGACCGACGACGCCGAACGCTGCCCGCGCTGCCAGCAGCCGCTCCGCCAGGGGGCTGCCTTCTGTACCTCCTGCGGCACGCCGCTGAGCAACCGTTCCGCCCGGAACGCCCGCAACGTGCGGGAGCTGCCCCCCGCCCCACTGATCCCCGGTAGTATCCCGGTAACGCAAGGCCCGGCCACGGGCCGCGGACAAGGGGGAGGCCCTTCCGTGCCGAACAAGCTTGAGCTGGTCCCCGCCGCTGCCGGAAAGCGGCTGGGCGCCGCCGTCCTGGACTGGCTTCCGCCTGTCACCATCCTGACAATCCTGCTGGCGATCGGGTTCGCCGGAATCACCAGGAGCCAAAGCGGCGGCTTCATCGTGTACGACACGTCGTCCCTGGTGCTGTTCGGCGGCATCGGTGCGGGCCTCACCCTGATCTACACCGTGGTTCTTGCCACGCTCGAAAGCCGTTCCGGCGTGACCCCCGGCAACAGCCTCATGGGCATCCGCAGCACCGATGCTGACGGCTTCGCGCCGGGCGGGGGAGCGGTGTTCCTCCGCGGCCTCATCACCGGCGCCGGCGTCCTGCTCGCCGTGATCGCCACCGCGGCCGTCATGATGTTCCAGTGGTTCGGCGTCGCCCTCCTGGTGCTGGGGCCGCTGGTGTTCCTGGGCGCAGCCTGGGCTGTCGTCGTGGTGCTCTCCAGCGCCTGGGACCGCAACGGCAAGCTCCGCGGCTGGCACGATGCCGCCGCCAAGACCCTGGTCTTCGATGTGAAGGCCGGCCGCAACCCGATCACCACCGGCGGCATCCAGGGCCCGTACAGCTTCGCGCCGCTGGACCTTCCCCCGGTCCAGCAGGTCGC
>NZ_AUPJ01000016.1 GCF_000427315.1 Arthrobacter sp. TB 26 | reverse complement strand
CGGGGGAGAAGCTGCCGTATTTGCGTTCGACGGCGGTCCGGATGAGGAAGTCCGCCAGGGCCGGGTTCTTGGGCAGCAGGGAGCCGTGGAGGTAGCTCGCCACGATGTTCCGGTAGCGCGCGCCCTCCTGGCCGTCGCTGCTGTTGTTGCCGGTGCCCTTGGCTGTGCTTCCCAGGGGTGACACGCCCGGGCCGAGGGTGGTCTGGCCGCTGTGGTTCTCGTACCCCAGGACGGTGCCGAACTCGGGGGAGGACACCGACACGTTGCCGATCAGCCGTTCCTCGGTGCCGTGGGTTTCCACGTCGAGGATGCCGATCCCCGGGATGACGGAACCCGTCCGGGTCTTGAAGAACTTCCCGAACAGCTGGTAGAGGCCGCAGATCACCAGCATCGGCGTGCCGTTCTCGGCCAGTTCCTTGAGCACGGTCTCGCGCGAGAGCAGGTCATCCTGGATGACCAGCTGGCCGCTGTCCTGCCCACCGCCGCCGACGATCAGGTCGATGTCCGCCGGGAACTCGTCGCCGACGTTGTACTCGAGCAGCTCCGGTGTGTAGCCGTGCCAGCGGAGCCGCTGCGCCAGCACCAGGGCATTGCCCCAGTCGCCGTAGATGTTCATGTCGCGCGGGTACAGCTGCAGGACCCGGATGCTTCCCTTGCCGGGGGCGGGGGATTCCTCCGGTGGGAGTTCGTGCCCGAAGGACAAATGGGGCTCGTCGGCGGGGGACTGGGGGGTCAAGAGACCACCTCCACTGTGGTGATTTTGGACAGCTCGCGGCGGATGGCCAGCATCGCTGTGTAGGTGCAGAAGATCCGCTTCGGTTTGTCCTTGGCGCCGCTGATGAAGGCCGCCAGTGCGGGGGCAATCTCGGTATTGACCGCGCCGATCGCGACATCGTCGTACTGCAGTCGAAGGGCCATGTCGTAGGCGCGGGAGCCGCTCAACTGGTCCACGCCGCCCTCGCGGAGGGTGTCGAATTCGACGTCCCAGAGCCAGGACATGTCCCGGCCGTCGGCATAGTTGTCATTGATCGCGATCATCGTGGCGTATCCCTCGGCCGGGAAGGACTTCAGCCCCAGGCGGAAGCCGCTGGGGTTCTTCACCAGGACCAGGTCCAGTGGCAGGCCGTCGACGACGAGGCTCTCACCGCGGCCGAAGGCGGGCGCCACTTGGGACAGTGCCTGCAGCAGGCCCGCATTGTCCGCGGCGACGGGTATTCCCTGTGGGGTTTTTCCCGTGACGCCGCCGTCCCGGACCGCAATGGCCCGGGCCAGGGTCAGCGCGGCCGCGGCGTTGAAGATGTTGTAGACGCCCCGGAGCTTCATCGCCGTGGTGGCAGTGACGCCGTCGTACTCAAAGTCCGCGTCCGCCGCGCCCACCCGGCGGAGCACGACGTCGGCGTGCGGCCTGGCGGGGGCCGGCGGCACCGGGCTTCCTGGGGCCGCCCGCATCTCGTCGTCGTTCGGGAAGGTGCTCAGCAGGGAGTCATCCAGGCCGAAGTAGAGGACTTCGGGACCGCTGAGCGTGTCTGTTTTGAGCGTGTCCGCGATTCGGGCGACGCGCGGGTCCTCCCGGTTCAGCACCACGGTGCCCGTGGTCTTGGAGGCGATGTGCTGCAGCAGCTGCGCGGTCTTGTCGATCTCGCCAAAGCGGTCCAGCTGGTCCCGCAGGACGTTGAGCAGGAGGCAGTAACGCGGCGGCACCTGGTTGACGAAGTGCACCGCGTGGGCCTCGTCCAGTTCCAGCACGGCCACATCCGCGTCAAGCCGGCCCCGCCAGTCCACCTCGCCGAGCAGCGCGGCGGCCACGCCGCGGGTGAAGTTGCTGCCGGTGCGGTTGGTGAAGACCTTCAGGCCCTGGCTCTCGAGCAGTTCCACCACCATCTTGGTGGTGGTCGTCTTGCCGTTCGTGCCGCTGACGACGGCGACGCCGTGCGGCAGCGTGGACAGTGTCCTGCGCATGAACCCGGGGTCGATCTTTTCGACGACGAGCCCGGGAAGGGCAGAGCCTCCGCCCCTGAGCCGGGAGACCCGGCGGACGAGCTTGCCGAGCGGAACGCTGAAGTAAAACATGCTTTGTAATATATCCCAGCGGCGGCATGGAAGCCCGCCGGGAGGCAGCGGGGCATGTGTTCAGGCAACTATGCTGTTCGGATGACCAACCCCACTTCGGCGCCCCCTTCCCGCACGGGTTCAGGCCTGCGGATCGGCGTCCTGGCACTCCAAGGCGATTTCCGCGAGCACCTGCATGCGGTGGAAGAGGCCGGCGCCACGGGCATCGGCGTCCGCCGGCCGTCCGAACTCGACGGCCTCGACGGCCTCATCATTCCCGGCGGCGAATCGACCACCATTGACAAGCTGTCCCGGGCCTTCGGGCTCCGCGACCTGCTGCGGCAGCGCATCCAGGACGGACTGCCGGTCTACGGCTCCTGTGCCGGGATGATTCTCCTCGCGGCGGAGATCGCCGACCCCGCGAAGGACCTCGCCGGCAACCCGCAGCAGACCTTCGGCGGCCTGGACATCACAGTGCGCCGGAACGCTTTTGGCCGGCAGCGTGAGTCCTTCGAGACGGACCTGGACTTCAAGGGCCTCGACTTCAGCGCCACGGCGGACGGCGTGGCCCCTGTCCATGCGGTCTTCATCCGCGGACCATGGGTGGAACGCGTCGGCGACGGCGTGGAGGTGCTCGCCAAAGTGGAGCCCTCCAGGGCCTCCCACCCCGAGGCGCTGGCCGGGACGGCTAGAATTGTAGCTGTGCGTTCCGGCAAGCTGCTGGCCACCTCCTTCCACCCGGAAGTGACGGGGGAGAAGCGCGTGCATGAATTGTTTATTCGAATGATCAGAGGAGAAGCGTAAAGCATGTCAGGCCACTCCAAATGGGCGACGACCAAGCACAAGAAGGCAATCCTCGACAGCCGCCGGGCCAAGTCGTTCGCCAAGCTGATCAAGAACATCGAAGTCGCTGCACGCATGGGCGGACCGGACCTCGCCGGCAACCCGAGCCTGGAACTCGCCGTTACCAAGGCCAAGAAGACCTCGGTCCCCGCTGACAACATCGACCGCGCCATCAAGCGCGGCGCCGGCCTCACCGGCGAAGTGGTCGACTACACCGAGATCATGTACGAGTGCCGCGGCCCGCAGGGCTCAGCGCTGCTGATCGAGTGCCTGACGGACAACAAGAACCGCGCCGCCTCCGAAGTCCGGCTCGCCATCTCCCGCAACGGCGGTACCATTGCCGATCCCGGGTCGGTCAGCTACCTCTTCTCCCGCAAAGGTGTTGTGTCGCTGCCGAAGAACGGGCTGAGCGAGGACGACGTCCTGATGGCCGTGCTCGACGCCGGCGCCGAGGAAGTCAAGGACAACGGCGACAGCTTCGAGATCCACTCCGAGCCCACCGACCTGCAGGCCATCCGCGACGCGCTCAAGGAAGCCGGGATCGACTACGACACCGACGAGGCCGAGTTTGTGCCTTCCATGCAGGTGCCGCTGGACCTCGAAGCCGCCAAGAAGTTCATGAAGCTCGTGGACGCCCTCGAAGAACTCGACGACGTCCAGAACGTGTACAGCAATGCCGACCTCAGCGACGAAGTGCAGGCCGCACTGGAAGCCGAGTGACCCTTCGCGTCCTCGGCGTCGATCCGGGCCTCACCCGCTGCGGGATCGGCGTCGTGGACGTCGAGAAAAACCGCCGCGCCACCATGGTGGCGTTCGGCGTCGTCGGCACCTCACCCGAGGAGAGCCTGGACCAGCGCCTCCTGGTCATCGCCACCTCCATCGACGAGTGGCTGGACCGGTACGAACCGCACGTCCTCGCCGTCGAACGCGTCTTCTCGCAGCTCAACGTCAGCACCGTGATGGGGGTCGCCCAGGCGTCCGGCGTGGTGATCGCCGCCGCCGCGCGCCGCGGCATCCCGGTGGCGCTGCACACCCCGTCCGAGGTCAAGGCCGCCGTGACCGGCAGCGGAACATCGAACAAGGACGCGGTCACCAAACTGGTCACCAAGATCCTCCGGCTCGATGCCCCGCCACGCCCGGCCGACGCCGCCGACGCCCTGGCCCTGGCGATCACCCACGCCTGGCGGGCCGGGAGCGGTATTTCCAACAAGGACGCACTCACAGCCGGGCCGGGCAGCATGTCCCTGACTCCGGCCCAGCGGGCCTGGGCGGACGCGGAGGCCAAAGCGCGCCGCGCACGCTGAATGTCCGGCTGTGCCGCCGCAGAGCTTGGTAGGGTATTCGTAGATATGTTCGGATAGCCGGGGCTTCCCGGTTCTCTTTTCAGCTGAATTTTCAGGAGCCCGGCTTTGATCAGTTTTCTCCGCGGAACCGTAGCGCACGTCGGCCTGTCCTCCGCCGTGATCGACCTCAACGGCGCCGGCATGAGCGTGAACGCCACGCCGCAGACCCTTAGCAGGCTCCGCACCGGCGAGGAGGGGAAGCTCTTCACCTCCCTGATTGTGCGCGAGGACTCCCTCACCCTGTTCGGATTCGGCTCCGACGACGAACGTGAAGTTTTCGACGTCCTGCTCAGCGTCAGCGGCGTCGGACCCCGGCTGGCCCTGGCCGTCCTGGCCGTGCACGAGCCCGAGGCGATCCGCGTCGCCGCACACTCAGGCGACGGCAAGGCCTTCACCAAGGTGCCCGGCATCGGCCCCAAGGTCGCCGGACGGATCGTGCTGGAACTGGCCGGAAAGCTCGTGCCGCACGGCACCGCCGCCGGCACCACAGCTCCGTTGGCATCCTCCGAAGCGGTCTGGAAGCCGCAGGTTGTTGCGGCCATGACGAGCCTGGGCTGGTCCGAGAAGGACGCCACAGCCAGCATCGACAAGTCCCTGGCCGACTCTCCCGAGCTGGCCGAAAAGGGCAACGTGGCCGAGATCCTGCGTGCCACCCTCCGCTGGCTGGGGCAGGACGGCGCCCGCGCCGGTAACAGGGTAGGCGCCCGTGGCTGAGCCGTCGGTCGTCGCAGGGGGAGAGGAGCCGGAGGAGCGGGTCATCGAAGCCGCCCTCAGGCCGAAGAACCTGCACGACTTCGTGGGCCAGCACCGGGTCCGCAAACAGCTCTCCCTCGTTTTGGAGGCCTCGCGCATGCGGGGCCGCAGCGCGGACCACGTCCTGCTCTCGGGTCCTCCCGGGCTGGGCAAGACCACGCTGTCGATGATCATCGCGGCCGAGATGAACGCCCCGCTGCGGATCAGCAGCGGTCCCGCCATCCAGCACGCCGGTGACCTGGCGGCCATCCTGTCCTCGCTCTCCGAAGGGGAAGTCCTCTTCCTCGACGAGATCCACCGGATGTCCCGGCCGGCCGAGGAAATGCTCTACATGGCGATGGAAGACTTCCGGGTCGACATCGTCGTCGGAAAGGGCGCCGGCGCCACCGCCATCCCGCTTGAACTTCCGCCCTTCACCCTGGTGGGCGCCACCACCCGCGCCGGCCTGCTGCCCGGGCCGCTCCGGGACCGCTTCGGGTTCACCGGACACCTCGAGTTCTACTCGGTGGCGGAACTCGAACTCGTGCTCCGGCGCTCCGCCGGGCTCCTGGATCTGAAGGTCAACTCCGCCGGGTTCAGTGAAATCGCGGGGCGCTCCCGCGGTACACCCCGTATCGCCAACCGCCTCCTGCGCCGGGTCCGCGACTGGGCGCTGGTGCACGGCATCGAACAGATCGATGCCCGGGCTGCCTCCGCGGCCCTGGACATGTACGAAGTCGACAAGCGCGGCCTGGACCGGCTGGACCGCGCCGTCCTCGAAGCCCTCATCACCAAGTTCGGCGGCGGGCCCGTGGGCCTGTCCACCCTGGCCATCGCCGTGGGCGAGGAGACGGAAACGGTGGAAACCGTCGCCGAGCCGTACCTCGTCCGTGAGGGTCTGCTGGGCCGCACCCCGAGGGGGCGGATCGCCCTCGCTCCGGCCTGGACGCACCTCGGCTACGCTGTGCCGCCAGGAATCTTTTCGCAGGACCCGCTGGAGCTCTTCCAGGCCGACGACGGCGGGCCGAACCTGGCCGGCGGGCTGGGGCAGGATGCCGATCCGGAATGGATCCGTAATAGTCAATAGCACCGCGCCGTAACCTTTTCCCTTTAGACTGGTATGACGCTCGGCACGTTCGGGTCTTTGTTTCTGTGCGCGGCCAGCACCAGGCCGCCGTCGGCTCGGCATGATTCCCTGCCAGCCAGCCCGGAGCGAAGCGGACGTTGCTGTAAAACCAGCTACGCAAGTACAGAACGGAACTATCCCTGTGTTCGGACTTATTTCTGCCCAGACCCAGCCGCAGGCCGGCGGCGGTATCGACATCATGACCATCCTGCTGTTCGCCATGCTCGGCGTCTTCGTCTTCATGATGTTCCGCCGCAACAAGAAGACCCAGCAGGCGCAGTCGCAGCTCCAGTCGAAGTTCGCCCCGGGTGTCGAGGTCATGACGAGCTTCGGCCTGTACGGCCGCATCGTCGAGATCGACGAGGACGAGAACAAAGTCCTGCTGGAACTCTCCCCGGGCAACACCGCCACCGTGCACCGCCAGGCCGTCACCAAGATCGTCGAGCCGGTTGTCGCCGACGAGGAGCCTACGGTCGTTCCCAACGACGCGTCCTCGCTGACCGTCGACAAGGCCGAAAGCGCCGCTCCCGTCAACGACGCCCCGCGCGACGAGACGCCGGAAGAAACCCTGCGCCGCCTCAACGACGAGGGCAAGAAAGACAGCTAGTCTGCCTGTTTGAGCTATCCCGCGAAGTAACAGCTGCGGGCCACCGCCGGAGCGGCCCCGCATGGGCCGCACGGCGGTTCCTCCGTAAATAATAGAAAGATCGACAATGGCACGAACTGGCCCCAAAAACACAGCCCTCAGGGTGCTGGTCTGGCTCGGCGTTATCCTCGCCGTCCTGACCGCTGTCCTGGCAGGCGGCACCATGGCCGGCCAGGCGAGCTGGGCTCCCAAGCTCGCCCTGGACCTTGAAGGCGGCACCCAGATGATCCTGGCGCCCAAGGTTGAGGGCGGTTCGGACATCAATGAAGAACAGCTCAACCAGGCCGTGGCGATCATTCGGCAGCGCGTGGACGGCTCGGGCGTCGCGGAAGCTGAAATCAGCACGCAGTCCGGACGGAACGTCGTTGTCAGCCTGCCGGGCACACCGTCAAAGGAAACCCGCGCACTGATCCAGGCGTCCGCCGACATGAACTTCCGGCCGGTCCTGCAGGCCGGTCCGGGCGCAGCGGTCCCCGCGGAGTCACAGACTCCTGAAGACCAGCTGCCCAAGCCCACCGCAGAGCCCACCAACGGCAGCGACGTGAACTGGGTAACCCCCGAAATCTACAAGAAGTTTGAAACTCTCGACTGCGAAAACCCCTCGCAGGACAAGCAGGAACGCTCCGACCCGACCAAACCGCTGGTCACCTGCGAGCCGGCCTCTGCCACCTCCCCGGCGATCAAGTACATCCTTGGCCCCGTCGAGGTCAAGGGCTCGAACATCGCAGGGTCCTCCTTCCAGCTGCAGCGCGGTGCCCAGGGCGCCGTCACCAACGAGTGGGCTGTGAACATCCAGTTCAACGAAGAAGGCACCGCCAAGTTCAAGGACGTCACCGAGCGGCTGTACCAGTTCTACGTCGCGGGCGGCGGCCAGAGCGGCTCGGACCCGAAGTCCCAGTTCGCGATCGTCCTCGACGACCAGGTCATTTCCGCCCCGCGGTCCCTCGCTGTCATCACCGATGGCCGCCCGCAGATCACCGGCGGGTTCACCGAGCAGTCCGCGAAGGCCCTCTCGGACCAGCTCCGCTTCGGCGCCCTGCCGATCAGCTTCGAGATCCAGAGCGAACAGCAGATCTCGGCAACCCTCGGTGGTGAGCAGCTCCGGATGGGTATGCTCGCCGGCCTGATCGGCCTGCTGCTGGTGGTGGCGTACTCGCTGATCCAGTACCGGGCATTGGGCCTGGTCACCGTCGCCTCCCTCGTGGTGGCCGGTGCACTGACGTATCTGGCCATCGCGATCCTGGGCTGGACGGAGAACTACCGGCTGTCCCTGGCCGGCGTCGCAGGCATCATCGTGGCCATCGGCCAGACAGCGGACTCGTTCATCGTCTACTTCGAACGTATCCGTGATGAGCTCCGTGAAGGCCGCGGCCTCGTGTCGGCTGTCGAGAATGGCTGGAAGCGTGCCAAGCGCACGGTCCTGGCGTCCAAGGCCGTCAACCTGCTGGCCGCCCTGGTGCTGTACTTCGTGGCAGTGGGCAACGTCCGCGGCTTCGCGTTCACGCTCGGCCTGACGGCGATCGCCGACCTCATCGTCGTCTTTATGTTCACCCACCCGACCCTGCAGATGCTGGCCCGCACCAAGTTCTTCGGTGAAGGCCACCCGCTCTCCGGGCTGGACCCGAAGAGCCTCGGTGCCGTTCCCCTGTACCGGGGCGCGGGACGGTTGCGCACTCCTGCGGACAAGCCGGCCGCTGTGGCCGCGCTCCGTGCCAAGAACACCGGCGCCGTGGCTGAGGCCGAACGCCGGATGACCATTGCAGAACGACGCTTCGCGGAACGTCAGGAACAGCTTGCCGGTTCCTCCAAGAGCACGTCCAAGGAGGGCAACTAAATGGCCACCAGCTTCGCCAATTTCGGCAATGAACTCTACACGGGCAAGCGCTCGTACGACTTCGTCGAATCCAAGAAAATCTGGTTCCTGATTGCGGCCGTCCTGGTTGCGCTCTCGATCCTGCTGCCGGTCGTCAAGGGCGGCTTCAACCTCGGCATCGAATTCCGGGGCGGCTCGGAATTCACCGTCTCCAACGTGAAGACCACGGACGCTGCCGTCGGCGAGAAAGCTGTCGAGGACGTTGTCCCCGGCAGCGTCCCGCGGGTGGCGAACGTCGCAGGCAACACGATGCGGATCCAGACGGACAAGCTCACGGAGGATGAGACGCTCCAGATCAAGGCGGGCCTCACCCAGGCCTACGGCGTGACGGACAACGAGGTGACATCGAACTTCGTCGGCCCCACCTGGGGTGCCGACGTCACCAAGCAGGCCCTCCTGGGCCTGGCGATCTTCGTCGCACTTGCCGCCGTGCTGATGGCGCTGTATTTCCGGACGTGGAAGATGTCGCTCTCGGCACTCGTGGGCATGCTGGTGACGATGTTCATCACCGCCGGCGTCTACGCCCTCAGCGACTTCGAAGTCACGCCGTCGGCCATCATCGGCTTCCTAACCGTGCTGAGCTACTCGCTGTACGACACCGTGGTGGTCTTCGACAAGATCCGCGAGAACACCGCGGACCTGCAGGCGTCCACCCGCCGGACCTTCGGCGAGGAAGTCAACCTGGCCGTCAACCAGACCCTCGTCCGCTCCATCAACACCATGATGGTCGCCATCCTCCCGGTCGGTGCCATCCTCTTCATCGGAGCCGGTCTCTTGGGTGCCGGCACGCTGCGGGACCTCTCGTTGGCGCTGTTTGTCGGGATCCTGATCGGCACGGCGGCGACGATCTTCATCGCGGCACCGCTCTACGCCTGGCTGCGCCAGGGCGAACCGGAACTGGTCAAGCAGGCCGAACGCGTGCACCAGCGCCGGGCCCAGGCCGCCAAGTCC
>NZ_AUPJ01000015.1 GCF_000427315.1 Arthrobacter sp. TB 26 | reverse complement strand
CGCGGGTGCTGGCCCGGCTGACGGCTGACCTGCGCAGCCGGATGTTCGCGTCCGCCGAAGACGAGGCCGTGCGGGTCTTCGCCGCCAACCTGCGCGACGTGCTCCTGGCGGCTCCGGCCGGGAACCGCACCACCCTGGGCCTGGACCCGGGACTGCGCACCGGGGTCAAGGTCGCGGTTGTGGACGGCACCGGCAAAGTGGTTGCGACGGACACGGTCTACCCGCACGCCCCGGCCCGGAAATGGGACGAGGCGCTGCGGACCCTCGTGAACCTGGCGAGGAAGCACGGCGTCGAACTCGTGGCGATCGGCAACGGCACCGCCTCGAGGGAGACGGACAAACTCGCCGCGGAGCTGCTCAAACAGCTCGCGGCAGGCCCGGACTCTGCAGGCCCGGACTCTGCGAAGCAGGGTGCCAAGCCACAAAAGATCGTCGTCTCGGAAGCCGGCGCCTCGGTATATTCCGCCTCGGCGTTGGCGGCCGCGGAACTGCCCGGCATGGACGTGTCCCTCCGCGGCGCCGTGTCCATCGCGCGGCGGCTGCAGGACCCGCTCGCGGAGCTCGTGAAGATCGAGCCGAAGTCGATCGGCGTCGGGCAGTACCAGCACGACGTCACGGCCGCCAAGCTGGACCGCAGCCTCGATGCCGTCGTCGAGGACTGCGTGAACGCGGTGGGCGTGGACGTCAACACCGCCTCCCCGGCGCTGCTCAGCCGTGTCGCCGGCGTCGGTCCGCTGCTGAGCGAGAACATCGTGGCCTACCGGAACGAGCACGGGCCGTTCAGCAAACGCAGCGAGCTGAAGAAGGTCCCGCGGCTCGGCGCGAAAGCGTTTGAACAGTGCGCCGGCTTCCTGCGGATCACCGGGGGAGCGGAGCCGCTGGATGCCTCCAGCGTCCACCCGGAGGCGTACCCCGTGGCGCGGAAGATCAAAGCGGCCGCCGGAAAGGCGCAGGCCGCGGGAAGCTACGCCACCCTGAACCCGCAGGACTTCGTCGACGGTTCCTTCGGCCTGCCCACGGTGCAGGACATCATCGCCGAGCTCGAGAAGCCCGGCCGTGACCCGCGTCCGGCCTTTGCCGCGGCGACGTTCTCGGAAGGGATCGAGAAGATCTCGGACCTCCGGCCGGGGATGGTGCTGGAGGGGACCGTCACCAACGTGGCGGCGTTCGGCGCGTTCGTCGACGTCGGGGTCCACCAGGATGGCCTGGTGCACGTCTCGGCGCTGGCCAACCGGTTCATCTCCGATCCGCGCGAGGTGGTGAAGTCGGGGCAGGTGGTGCGGGTCAAAGTGCTGGAGGCCGATCCGGAGCGGAAGCGCATCTCGCTGACGCTGCGGCTCG
>NZ_AUPJ01000014.1 GCF_000427315.1 Arthrobacter sp. TB 26 | reverse complement strand
CCCCGCCTGTTCCCACCACCTGGACCAGGTCACCGGCATCGCCGTGCCACCCTCCCCCATTTTGTGCGCCTGCCGCTGGGCTGCGCGCACGCCTGAAAGGCAACCCCTGTGAAGACTCCTTCCACCTCCGTCCTGCGCCGCACCCTCACTGCCACAGCTGTGGCGGGCGGAACCGCCGCCTTGATGCTCGCAGGCATTTCCGGCGCCTCGGCGCACGTCGGCGTCACCCCGGACAAGACCGACGCGAACTCCTATGCCCTGCTGACCTTCGGAATCCCGCACGGCTGCGAGGAATCCGGCACCACGAAGGTGACCATCACCCTCCCCGCCGAACTCAACGATGCCCAGCCCACGGTCAACCCCAACTGGACAGCCGCGAAAGTCACCGAACAGCTGGCAGAACCGAAGAAGCTCGCCGACGGCACATCCATCACCAAGCGGACCAGCCAGATCGTCTACACCGCCAAGGCACCGCTGGAACCCGCCCTGCGCGATGCCCTCGTGCTCTCAGTGAAGCTGCCCGACGCCGCAGGGAAGACCCTGTACTTCCCCACCCTGCAGAACTGCCAAGTGGGTCAGACCGACTGGTCGCAGCTCCCCGCCGAGGGGCA
>NZ_AUPJ01000013.1 GCF_000427315.1 Arthrobacter sp. TB 26 | reverse complement strand
GTCGGCTCCCCCAAGGAGCCGACCGTCGAATGATGGGGGCTGGTCCGATGTCGGCGGACCAGCTCCGTGGAGCGGTCGAGGGAACCGCTCCTGCAGGGGATTTCGCTGTACCTGCATCTTGTCACACATGTGACAAATTTGTCACGTAGTTTTTCCGGTGTTTCGCATGGGTAGTCTTTTGACCATGGATGAGACAGCAGCAGTGCAGCACCACACCACCCGATCCGTGTTCCTGGACAAGGAGCACCCTGCCGCGTGGCGGGCCCTGAACGGACTCGGCCTGAAAGCCAAGGAGGCCGCGGACGAGGCCGGCCTGGACCGGACGCTAATCGAGCTGCTGAATGTCCGAATTTCGCAGATCAACGGCTGCGCGTATTGCTTGGACCTGCACGTGGGCGACGCCGTGAAGAACGGCGAATCGGCGCAGCGCTTGGCCGTCCTCCCGGCCTGGCGGGACACCGACCTCTTCACCGAGAAGGAACGTGCCGCCCTGACCCTGGCCGAGGCCATCACCAACATCTCGGACGCCGGCGCCCGCGAGCGCGAGGGCGCCGCCGCAAGGAAACACCTCACGGACGGGGAGTTCTCCGCCATAAGCTGGCTGGTGATCACCATGAACGCCTTCAACCGGGTCTCAATCGTCAGCCAGCACCCCGTCCGAAGGGACGGGTAGCCGGTCCGGCCCGGTGACGCGGCTTCGCTTCCGTGACGCGCATTCGGCCCTGCGACGCGGCTTCGCTTCCGTGATGCGCACAAACGATTGCGCCAGGGGAATACCCGGTGCGCCAGCCCTTTCGCGCGTCATGGAAAAATTGGCGCCGCGGGGAGGCCTGGCTTACGGCGAGCACTCCAGTTGGCGCCGTGCATTTGTCCTGGTGACGCGCATTCCCTTCGTGACGCCGTCACGAAGGGCGGCCGACCCGGTCCCGCCCGGCCCTGGCCCCGTCACGCCGGGTAGATCGACACCGCCGCCGCCTTGACCACGAAGTAGACCGCCAGCCCCGGCGCCAGACCAAGGTCCGCGGAGGCAGCCGGGGTCACATCCGCGGACAGCTCGCCGGCGCGGACCCGGATCTGGTCGCCGTGCGGCTCCAGGTCCGTGACCGTGACGCGGAACGAGTTCCGCGGGCTGCCGTGCGCCTCGCTCAGGAACACTGACACGGCCGACGGCGGGAACGCGGCCACGCCGGCCTGCCCGGCAACCAGCGGCGCGTCGTGCTGCCCGGCAAACTCCAGGCCCTCGGCCGATCGGATCCCCGCGGACGTCACGGTCCCCGACACGAGGTTCAGCCCGGCCAGCCCCGCGGCGAACCGGCTGCGCGGCCGCCGGAGGACATCACGGGTGGGGCCGTCCTCGGTAATCCGGCCCTCCTCCATCACGATCACCCGGTCCGCGAGCATGTAGGCGTCCAGGACGTCATGGGTGACGATGATGGCACGCCGTCCGGCCAGCACCCGTTTGAGCAGCCGCCGCAGCAGCGGGGCCGCGTGGATGTCCAGGGCGGACAGGGGCTCATCAAGGAGCAGGACGTCCGGATCCACAGCCAGGGC
>NZ_AUPJ01000012.1 GCF_000427315.1 Arthrobacter sp. TB 26 | reverse complement strand
CGCCGTCGTACTTTGCCGTTCAAGCTGGCGCTGCGCCTCAGACTTTGGCGCCGGCCAGGACCTCCTCGAGCCGTTCGTAGCCTTCGGTCAATCCGCCTTCCATGCCGGACTGGGCCATGCCGTCTCGGGCCTCCATGCTGGGGTACACCGCGTGCGCCGTCAGCCGGGTGCGGCCGCCGCCAAGGTCCTCGAAGGTCAGGAATTCGATGCTGACGACGTCCGGGTAGCCGTCGAACTCGAAGGTCTGGATGGCGAACTCGTTTTCCCGGACCGTGTGGAAGACGCCGTTGAAACCGTAGGAGACGCCGTCCGGTCCGGTGTGGGTGTAGCGGTAGCTGCCGCCGGTGCGGAACTCGTAGTGGTCGATGTCCATCGTCATCCGCCGGGGTCCGAGCCACCGGGCGACCAGTTCGGGCTCCTTGTGGGCCCGGAAGACATCGGCGACGGGAAAATCGAATTCCCGCTCGAAATCGATGAAGGGCAGTCCCTCCGGAACAGTGACGTTCAGGGCGTTGGTCATGATGTGTCCTTTGCCTGGGTGCCGCGTGCCGCGGCTTCTGCTTGGAGCACGGCGTCAAGGCTGCGGAACTGCCCCTCGCGGACCAGCCGGTACTGGTCGATCCATGCGGTGAGCGCCTCCAGCCGTGCGGGGTTCAGGTGGACGGGCCGGCGCTGGGCGTCACGGCTGCGCGTGACCAGCTGCGCCTGCTCGAGGACCTGGATGTGTTTCGAGACCGCCTGCTTGGTGATCGCGAAAGGTTCCGCCAATTCATTCACGGTGGCCGGACCCCGGCTGAGCCGGGAGATGATGCGGCGACGGACGGGGTCGGCAAGGGCCAGGAACGCGGAGTCGAGCATTCCGTCGTCGCGTTCGTCCACTGCGTGCATCACCTCCTCGCCGCGCCTAATCAATCTATACGTTGATCAACCGTGTGGTTGTTTAAGGATAAAACGAGGCCCGCAACAACGCAAGGGGGCGTATCGCTCCGACGGCGGGAATGGGCACAGCGCCACGGGGAACACTGGGCGAACGTCAGGTTAACTGGGCGAAAAACCGCCGGTTGGTGGCGGAATCATCCGGATACTGGAAGACATGACTACCTTTACTCGTCGTCAAGTACTGCGTTCAGCAGGGGTCGCTGCCGTGGCTGGAGCCATGGCCACCAGTACTCCCGCGGGCGCGTTTTCAGCCTCCCCAACCGGCCTCTTTGGCCACGGGATCGCCTCAGGAGATCCCATGCCCGGCAGCGTGCTGCTGTGGACCCGCGTCACGCCCACCCCGGAATCACTGCCCGGCAGCGGTGCCGGCCCGGACGTTTCCGTCCGCTGGGAAATATCCTCCGATGCAGGATTTACGAAAGTGGTGGCCCGCGGTACTGCGCCCACCGGCCCGGCCCGCGACCACACCGTCAAGGTTGTTGCCGGCCGGCTGCTGCCCGCCACGAGCTACTGGTACCGGTTCACGCTTGGGGAGGAGGTCTCACCCGTAGGCCGCACCCGGACCGCACCGGCCGCGGGGGCGGCGGTGGACCGGCTGAAATTCGGGGTCGTGTCCTGTGCGAACTGGCAGGCTGGCTACTTCTCCTCCTACCGCCATCTGGCCGCACGGGGCGATCTCGACGCCGTCCTTCATCTCGGTGACTACCTCTACGAATACGCACCCGGCGACTACCAGGCCCGCGACGTGGTGGTCCGACCGCACGACCCGGCCTTCGAGATGACCCAGCTGGCGCACTACCGCCGCCGCCACGCCCAGTACAAGACCGACCCCGACCTCCAGTCGCTGCACGCCGCGGCTCCGTTCATCGTGACCTGGGATGACCACGAATCGGCCAACGACGCCTGGAAGGGCGGGGCCGAAAACCACACTCCGGGCGTCGAAGGCGACTGGAGTGAGCGCTTCGCCGCAGCGCACCAGGCCTATGCCGAGTGGATGCCCGTCCGCTACGAGCCGGGTGGCCAGATCTACCGCCGCCTGGACTTCGGCTCCCTGGCCAGCCTGTCCATGCTGGACCTGCGCTCCTACCGCGACCAGCAGGCCGCCAACGGTACGGATCCCGCCGTCGGCAGCCCCGCACGGACCATCACGGGCGCCGCACAGATGGATTGGCTGCTGGGGAACCTCAAGTCCGCGGGCCCGCAGTGGAAGCTCGTGGGCAACCCCGTCATGATTGCGCCCGTCCGCGTCCCCTCGACGCTGAGCACCGCCGAGCTGGCCGGTGTGCAAAAGCTGATGGGCGGGACCAGCATCAGCGGTGTCCCCTACAACGTGGACCAGTGGGACGGCTACGAGGCGGACCGCAACCGCGTGGTCCGCCATCTGCGGGACAATGCCGTGAAGGACACCGTCTTCCTCACCGGCGACATCCACTCCGGCTGGGCCTGCGACATCCCCGCGGATCCGGCCAGCTACCCCGCCACCGGCGATTCCGTGGCCGCGGAACTGGTCTGCACCTCCGTCACAAGCGACAACCTCGACGACATCCTGAACGTTCCGCCCCGGACCGGATCCGTCGGTGTGGAGAACGCCATCAAGGCAGCCAACCCGCACGTGAAGTACCTCGACTTCGACTCGCACGGCTACTCCGTCCTGGACGTGACCGCCGCCGGCGTCCGGATGGACTGGTACGTCCTCAACGAGCGCACCGCCGCCGGCTCAGGAGCCACCCTGTCCACATCGTTCAACGTTCATGCCAACACCGGCAAAGTCACGCCGACGCAGGGAGGACTCCAGTGAGCCGTTCACCGCAGCAGGGCACGCCCGCCAGCAACAGACTCTCGACGCCGGGACGCCGGCAGTTCCTGCAGATCGCCGCAGCCGGCGGTGCCGCCGTCGTCCTTTCCGCGGCTCAGGGCACCGCCTGGGCCGCCCCGGCCGCGGGACGGACCCGGAGCTACGTGCTGGTGGTGGACGGCTGCCGGCCCGATGAGATCACGCCAGCCCTGACGCCGCGACTCGCTGCCCTGCGCGATGCCGGCACCAACTTCCCCGCGGCACGCTCCCTGCCCGTGATGGAGACCATCCCCAACCACGTCATGATGATGACGGGGGTGCGCCCGGACCGTTCGGGCGTGCCGGCCAACGCCATCTTCGACCGGGCCGAAGGCGTGGTCCGCGACCTCGACCGGCCCACCGACCTGCACTTTCCGACCCTCCTGGAGCGGCTGCAGGAGCGCGGCCTCACCACCGGCTCGGTGCTGAGCAAGAAGTACCTCTACGGCATCTTCGGCACCCGCGCCAGCTACCGCTGGGAACCCCAGCCGCTGCTGCCGGTCACCGGGCACGCGCCCGACGCCGCCACCATGGACGCACTCCTGGCGATGGTGAGCGGGCCGGACCCGGACTTTGTGTTCACCAACCTGGGCGACATCGACCGCGTGGGCCACTCGGACCTGTCCGGAACCACGCTGCGGGCAGCACGGGAAGCTGCCCTCGCGGACACCGACGTTCAGGTGGGCCGTTTTATCGACCACCTCAAGAGCACCGGCAAGTGGGACTCCAGCGTGGTGATGGTGCTGGCCGACCACTCGATGGACTGGTCCATCCCCAGCAACGTCATCTCCATCGACCTCGTCCTGCAGCCCCGTCCGGAGCTGCAGTCCAACATCACGATCGCCCAGAACGGCGGCGCGGACCTGCTGTATTGGACCGGCCCCGAACCGGACCGCTCGGCCGGACTGGCCGCCGTCGAGCAGTTGGTCAGCGCGCATGAGGGCGTGCTGTCGGTCAACAGGCCAGCGGACCTCCGGCTGGGCGGTGAGGCCGGAGACCTCGTGGTCTACTGCCGCGCGGGCTGGCGCTTCTCCGACCCATACGTGGCGTCCAACCCCATTCCGGGAAACCACGGCCACCCCGCCACGGAGCCGATTCCATTCTTCGTGACCGGCGGCAGCCCGCGGGTTGTTAAGGGGTCGGTGTCCTCCGAAGCTGCCCGGACCGCCGACGTCGCGCCGACCATCGGCGGG
>NZ_AUPJ01000011.1 GCF_000427315.1 Arthrobacter sp. TB 26 | reverse complement strand
GGAGCCGGGCCCGCAGCACCTTGTTCAGCGCCGTGCGGGGCAGGGCTCCGACCATCTCGATCCGTGCGGGAACCTTGAAGTGCGCCAGCTGGGCAGTGCAGTGCTCGAGGAGTTCCTGCTCGTCCGTGGCCAGGCCGGGGCGGATGACCACAAAGGCCACACCGGTTTCGCCCCAGCGCTGGTCTTCCACGCCGACGACGGCGGCCTGCGCCACCGCCGGATGGGCCAGCAGCGCCGCCTCGACCTCGGCCGGGGCAACGTTCTCGCCGCCGGAAATGTAGATGTCCTTGAGCCGGTCCACCACTTTGATGTAGCCCTCGGCGTCGCGTTCCACCAGGTCCCCGGTGCGCAGCCAGTCCCCGGCCATAACGGCGGCAGTCGCGGCGGGGTCGCGGAAGTAGCCGGCGAAGACCCCGGGACCGCCCACCAGCAGTTCGCCGGAGGCGGCGCCGTCGAGGATTTCCCCGGTCACCGGATCGGCCACGGCGACGGCGACATGCGGGTACGGTTTGCCCGAGTACCCCACCATCCGGGCGGCGTCCTCGTTGGCCAGGCAGAGCACGTTCGGGGACGCCTCGGTGAGTCCGTAGCCCTGGCTCAGGGCCACTCCCCTGCGGTGCCAGATCCGCAGCAGCGGCGCCGGCATGGGCGCCCCGCCCACGACGGCGTGCCGGAGGCTGCCCAGCTCGGCGGACGCGAAGTCGGGATGTTCGGCGAGCATCAGGTACTGGGTGGGGACGCCCATCAGCATGCTCACGCGCCGTTCCGCGATCAGCTGCAGGATCCGTCCGGGTTCGAAGCCGCGCTCCAGCACCACGGTGGCGCCGGTCCACCACGCCAGCAGGGGCTGGATGTTCCAGCCGCCGACATGGAACTGCGGCAGGACCGCCAGCACGACGTCGGTGCTGCCCAGGTCCATCGTCCGGGACAGCGAGAGGTTGGTCCAGAAGCAGTTCGCATGGGTCAGCACGGCGGCCTTGCTGGCCCCCTCGGTGCCGGAGGTGAAGATCATCAGGAGGGGGTCGTCGTCACGAACGTCGCTGCGGACGTCATGCCGGCCACCGCTGACCGACCGGGAGGGCGGGGGCACGGACTTTTCAATGCCGCCGGGGCCCAGTGCGGCGGTCCGCGGCCGGTGCGCCAGCAGCGTGCACGCCCCCGCGGCGAGGGACTCCAGTTCGTCCTCGACGAGCAGCAGCTGCGGGTCCGCGAGCTCAAGCTGCGCAGCGAGTTCTTTGGGAGAGAGCCGCCAGGACAGCGGGACGAGGACCAGCCCGGCCTTGGCGCAGGCGAAGAACACCACCACGTGGTCCGAGCTGTTGCCGGTCAGGGTCGCGATCCGGTCCCCGGTGACGTAGCCGGCCGCCGTCAGTCCGGTGGCGAGGCCGGCCGCCCGGCGTTCCAGCTCGCCGTAGCTCAGCGTGCAGCCGCGGTCGTCGATGGCGGTCCGCTGCGGGGTGGCGAGGCTGCGGTCCGTGGTCCAGCGGCCCAGGGTGTGCAGCCCGTCACGCGGTCCGGTTCCGGAGGTGCTCATGCCGATTCCTCCAGGATCTCGCGGGACATTGTTGTCCTTTCGCTTCCGGTACTGTCATGTCCGGGGCTGTTAGGTCCCGCACCGGGGCCGTCGCGGCGCGTTTTGTGCCGGTCCCGGCGGTGGGCCAGCCGCTGCGCGGTTCCCGTCAGGCCGCCGGGCAGGAAGAGCACCACGAGGATGAACAAGGTGCCCAGGATGAACAGGGGCTCAGACAACGGTACCCGCAGGATGTCCGGCAGCGCGTCGATCGCGTCGGAGTTCGCCAGCGTCGTGAGGCGCTGGTCCAGGATCGTGTAGAAGACCCCGCCGATCACCGCGCCCCAGCGCGAGCCGACGCCGCCCAGGACCACCATCACGAGCAGGGTGATGGTCAGGTCGGCGGACATGGCCCGCGGCACGGCGCCGCTTTGCAGCAGCAGGAACACCATGCCGATGATGCTGACCAGGACGGCGGAAACCACGAAGATCAGCAGCTTGACGAGGTACGGCTGCAGGCCCAGGACGCGGACGCGGAGTTCGTTCTCGCGGACCGCGGCGGCGACGTGGCCGGCGCGGGAGGACTGCACCCAGGTGACCACGATGAAAACAGCCACGAGCACCGCCAGGGCCAGCCAGTAGAGGTTGCGGGTATTGACCACGCCCACGAGGAAGTCGGGCAGGTTGTCGGTGCGCACCGTCAGGCCTTCATCTCCGCCGGTGGTGCCGTCCGGGTTGCGGCCCACGATCACCGAGCCGGCCTGGGCGAACGCGAGCGTGACCATGGCGAAGGGAATGCCGCTGACCCGCAGGCTGATGCTCCCCACGACATGGGCCAGCACGATCACGACCAGCAGGGTCAGGCCCATCGCGGGCAGCAGCGGGATGTCCAGGTTCTGCAGGATGATTGCCAGCCCGTAGACGCCGGCGCCGAAATACAGCGCATGGCCGAAGGACAACAGTCCGGCCACGCCCAGCAGCAGGTGGTAGGTCAGGGCGGCGGCGGCCATCAGCATGCACATCGCGAGCAACTGCAGGGACCCCGGCGTGTACGTCGGTCCGGGCAGCACGCCGGGCAGGGACAGGTTGAGCAGCGGCAGCAGGACCAGGAGCACGA
>NZ_AUPJ01000010.1 GCF_000427315.1 Arthrobacter sp. TB 26 | reverse complement strand
CAGCCGTGGCTGATGGCCCTCGCGGTGGCAATCGCCGTCGCCGGTGCAGCCCTGAGCCTGAACGGAGTGCTGCGGGGATGGGCGTGGTATTCCCCCGTTCTCTCGACGGTCCTCACGGTGGCCTTCACCATGGCCGGGCTGCGCGCCCTCCGGTGGCGCAGCGTCTTCGTAACGGCTGGTGCGCTGGCCGCGCTGGTGCTGATCCTGACGTTTACCTTCTTCCGTCCGCAGAGCATTCTCGGCTTCATCCCCTCCGGCGCCACCATGACGCAGCTGGGCCGGTACGTGCGCCGGGCCAGTGAGACTGTCCTCGCGGAAAGCGCCCCGGTGGCGCCAAATGCCGGCATCGTCCTGCTGGTCTGCGCCGCCCTGGGGCTGATGGTGATCTTGGTCGATGCCCTCGCCTATCCATTGGCATTGCCGGCGACGAGCGGCCTCGGGATCCTCGCCGTCCTCGTCGTTCCCGCCATGATCAAGCCGCAGAGCGTCGGCGCATTGGGTTTCGCGGCAGCTGCCGCCGGCTACCTGATGATCCTCGGCTGCAGCCACTGGTTCGCACCCGACGTACGGACCGGGGCAGACACCGTACGCAACCCGGGCCAGTTCCGGCGCGGCGCACTGACCGGCGCCCTTGCACTGACCGTTACCCTCCTGCTCCAGCTCGTGATCCCGGGCTTCGACCAAGGAACGTTCCCGCAGGGCTCCCGGCTGAATCCCTTCGGCCCGGCCTCGGGACTCAACCCGATGATCAGCCTGGGCAACAGCCTGCGCAGCCCCACCGGTGACGGACGGATCACCTTTGCGACCAACGCGCCCAGCAGCCCGTACCTTCGCTCGGTGACCGTGGACAGTTTCAACGGCGACAACTGGGCCCCGGACGATCGCGACGAGACCCGCCGGCTGGGGACGGGAAGGATGGAATCGGGCCTTGAGTCCGCCGCAACCGAAGTCCGGGTGGTCACCGCGGTCAACACCGGCCAGTTCACCAGTCCGTATCTGCCGGTGCCCTACGCGCCGGAGGCAGTCAACGGCCTCACCGGGCGCTGGAGCTGGGACCCGGCCACGCTGAGCATCAAGGGCGTCGACACCAACTCCCGCGACCAGCAGTACGTGGCGCTCTCGGTTGCCCCCCAGCTCACCCCGGACCTGCTGGCACAGGCCACCGGGCCGGTGCAGGGTGTTGCCGAACAGTTCATCCGGCCGCCGGACAACGTCCCGGAGATCGTGCGCACCACCGCCGAGGCCGTGACCGCCGGAAGCGCCACCCCCTACGCCCGGGCCATGGCGATCCAGCGGTACCTTCGCTCCGTCGATTTCACCTATTCGCTGCAGTCCCCGGTGCAGGGAGGCTATGACGGCAACGGGTTGTCCGTGCTGGCGGACTTCCTGACCCAGAAGAGCGGATACTGCATCCATTTCGCCTCGGCCATGGCCGTGATGGCACGGCTGGAAGGCATCCCCAGCCGTATTGCCGTCGGTTACGCCCCGGGCCGGCCCACCGGCTCCACGGTCTCGATCGGAGGCCAGGGTGCCCTGCCGGAGTATGAGGTCGATGCCCGTGACGCCCACGCGTGGCCCGAACTGTATTTCCAGGGGCTGGGCTGGGTCCCCTTCGAACCCACCCCGTCGCGCGGCGTGGTTCCGTCCTACGCCACGGAATCCGCAGCCCCCAGCGGCGCCAGCACGAATGAGAACAACGACGGACTGATTCCAAGCCGCAGTCCCAACCCCTCCCCCGCGCCCAGCGCGACGCCGCTGCCGCTGCCGGGAGCTGCCGCCCCGGCGGACATGGCAAGTGTGCTGCGACCCGTGCTGTACGGCACCGGCGCCCTGTTGCTCCTGGGACTCCTGCTGGCGTCCCCGCACCTGGCACGCAATGCAGTCCGCCGCCGCCGGCTGAACGGTTCCGGGGGCGGGAGTGCGGCGGCGCTGCAGGCCTGGGCAGAACTACGCGACCTCACCATGGATTACGGCGTGGCGGCGCGGACCAGCGAGACTGCACGGCACTACTCCGAAAGGCTGCGCTCCTCGGGGGCCCTGGGAGAACCGCAGGGCATGGACGCGGACAGCCACCAGGCCGTCAGGGCCTTAACTGCGGACTTCGAACGCCGGCAATACGGCCGACCGGTCGGGCCCGACGCCGGAACCTCGGTGGCACCCCTGATCTGGGCGGTCCGGAGTTCGCTGCGCGCCCATGCCGGGCCGTTTATCCGGTTCCGCGCGGAGTGGCTG
>NZ_AUPJ01000009.1 GCF_000427315.1 Arthrobacter sp. TB 26 | reverse complement strand
GCCGGCACGGACGCCACCGGCCCCGCAGGACCCAGCTCGCTGATCCTCTGGGGGCCGCCCGGCACCGGAAAAACCACGCTCGCGCACGTCATCGCCAAGGGCCCCGGCCGGAAGTTCGTCGAGCTCTCCGCCATTACCGCCGGGGTCAAGGACGTCCGCCGCGTCATGGAGGAAGCCCTCACCGCCCGGGACCTCTTCAAGACCACCACGGTGCTGTTCCTGGACGAGATCCACCGCTTCAACAAGGCCCAGCAGGATGCCCTCCTGCCCGGTGTCGAGAACCGCTGGGTGGTCCTGGTCGCCGCGACCACCGAAAACCCCTCCTTCTCCGTGGTGTCCCCGCTGCTGTCGCGGTCCCTGTTGCTGACCCTCAAACCGCTCACCGACGCCGACGTTGAGGGACTGCTGCTGCGGGCCGCGGTCGACCACCGCGGCCTCGACGGCAAGGTGGAACTCACCGACGAGGCACTGGGCCATCTCGTCCGGCTCTCCGGCGGGGATGCCCGCCGGGCGCTGACCGCGCTTGAGGCGGCGGCCGGCGTCGCCTTCGGGGACGCGGACGACACTGAGGGAATCTCCGGGGCGGCCTCCGGGGCGGCCGGGGACGCTCCCGTGACGATCGAGCTCAAGCACACCGAACGGGCCCTCGACGTCGCCTCGGTTCGCTATGACCGCGCCGGCGACCAGCACTACGACGTCGCCAGCGCCTTTATCAAGTCCATCCGGGGTTCCGACGTCGACGCCGCCCTGCACTACCTCGCCCGGATGCTCGAGGCGGGGGAGGACCCGCGGTTCGTGGCCCGGCGCATCGTCATTTCCGCGGCCGAGGACGTTGGTATGGCCGACCCGACGGCGCTGCAGACCGCGGTCGCCGCCGCCCAGGCGGTGCAGCTGATCGGCATGCCCGAAGGCCGCATCATCCTGGCCGAGGCCGTGGTCCACCTCGCCACCGCACCAAAATCCAACGCCGCGTATATGGGGATCAACCAGGCGATCGCGGATGTCCGCGCCGGCCTCGGCAACGGCATCCCCGCGCACCTGCGGGACGCCCACTACCCCGGATCCAAACAGCTGGGCCACGGCAAGGGCTACAAATACGCCCACGACGCGCCGCACGCCGTGGCCACCCAGCAGTACCCGCCGGACGACCTGGTCGGCCGCAACTACTACGAACCCACCGCCAATGGCGCCGAGCGGGACATTTCCACCCGGCTGGAGCGGCTCCGCAGGATTATCCGGGGCACGTGACCGCGGGCCCGGAAATTGCCCGTTGACTTCCGGTGCATGAGGTCTAACGTGGATTTAAGTCGGACCTCAGGTCGGCGACCGGCATCGCCGGACCCTCTCATCACACCGGCACCATCACTGAAGTTCCTAGGTCGTGTGTCCCATGCCCGTAAATTACGTCACAGCCCTGGCAGTCAAGTCCTTTGATGTACCGGACAAGAAGCGGTGCCCGGACAACGCCGAATTCGACCTTGTCACCGTGAACGACTTCTCGGTGGCGCGGCTCATCCTCGGCCCCGGTTGGCGGTGGTCCGAATCCATCAGAGACTTCGAGGCGACCGAGGTGTGCCAGCACCACCACCTTGGGTTCTGCATCTCCGGGGTCATGGAAGTGGAATCCGCCGACGGGCTGCACTCCACGATCCAGGCCAACGACACCTATGCGATTCCGCCGGGCCACGATGAATGGGTGGTGGGAACCGATCCGTTCGTGGCCGTTGAGTTCCTGGGCGCGGCATCCTTGGGCCGGCGCTCCGGCAGGGGTGTGCACGCCAGGACCTGACCGGCCGCCCGGGCGGCCGGTGCCGGCATGGTAAGGTTGTTCGTTGTCTGGCAAGGCACGGACGCACAATCCACCTGATTTCGGCATTTTATGCTGTGCAGATGGGTTTGCCCTGTGCCCAGTAGCAAAAGGCAGCGGTTGGCCGATGCTCTCCATCGTGGAGGCCAGTAACACTGACACACCGCAGATATTGGAAGGACACAAGTGGCTAACAACACTCGTGCTCGCCGTACCGCACGCCTTTCGCGTGCACTCGGCATTGCTCTGACCCCCAAGGCCGCCAAGTACATGGAGCGCCGCCCGTACGGCCCCGGTGAGCATGGCCGTGCCCGCAAGAAGCAGGACTCCGACTACGCCGTACGTCTGCGCGAAAAGCAGCGTCTGCGCGCCCAGTACGGCATCCGCGAAGCCCAGATGACGCGTGCCTTCGAAGAAGCACGCCGCACCAAGGGCCTGACCGGTGAAAACCTGATCGAACTGCTCGAAATGCGTCTCGACGCCCTCGTGCTGCGTGCCGGCTTCGCCCGCACCATCGCCCAGGCCCGCCAGCTGGTTGTCCACCGCCACATCCTGGTCGACGGCATCCGCGTTGACCGCCCGTCTTTCCGCGTCTCTGAGGGCCAGCTGGTCCACGTTCACAGCCGCAGCGAGTCCATGCCTCCGTTCCAGGTTGCAGCAGCCGGCGCTCACCGCGACGTCCTGCCGATGGTTCCGGCATACCTGGACGTCAAGCTTGACGCCCTGCAGGCACGCCTGGTCCGTCGCCCGAAGCGCTCCGAGGTCCCCGTGACCTGCGAAGAGCAGCTCGTCGTGGAATTCTACGCACGCTAGATCCAGCGCGACACCTTACAAAGAAGCCCGTGGCAAGCGCCGCGGGCTTCTTTGTATGTAAGGTACTTGGGGGAGTTCTGCGGTTGCCGGCTGTGTCAGCCGGCGGCGCCCGCAGGGACACGACGCAACAAGGAGATGAACGACTATGACTGGTGGCGATATTGCCGGCCTGATCGCGGCCGGAGTGTTTGCACTGCTGGTCCTGCTGCTCGCCGTGCCGATCCTCAAGCTCGGGGGAGTGTTTGACGAAGTACGGACCTCCATCCGTTCCATCAGCGACGGCGCCACGCCGCTCATGGACGAAGTCACGGCGACCGTTTCCACGACCAATGAGCAGCTGAAGAAGGTCGACGGGATCGCGAACAACGTCTCCGACGCCTCCGCCAACATCTCGGCGCTGTCCTCGCTCGTGGCCGCCACTGTGGGTTCGCCGCTGATCAAGGTCGCCTCCTTCAGCTACGGCGTGCGCTCGGCCTTCACCGCCCGTAAAAAGCCCGCCACCGGCCGCCGCAGCCGCTAATTCCAGCTGGAGAACCTGACATGAACAGAATCATCTGGATGGGACTCGGCGTCGCCATCGGCGTCATCGCGTTCCGCAAGATCACCGAAGCGCAGTCCAACCTGGGCCCCGAGGGGCTCAATCGGGCGGTTGGCCGGCTCGCCGACGGCCTGTACGACTTCGCCGACGCCGTCCGCGAGGGCATGAACGAGCGCGAGACGGAACTCCGGGCCGCCCTGGGTATCGACGCGGGCCTTGAAATGGCCGTCAGCAAGGGTGCCGCCGGCCGGGATGCAGTCCGGCGCTAGCCGGGAGAGAATGAGGAATAAGGCGGCACCCGCACACAGGGCCGCCGGCACGGCCGAAGGCCGGGACCAGACCGTTCCGCGGACCACACGCGTGAACACGAACGCAGTGAACATAAACGCAGTGAATATTGAAGGGTAAGTAATCAGCTCATGAAGTCGCAGGAGATCACCAAGCGCTGGATCGACTTTTTTGTCAGTAAGGGCCACACGGCGGTTCCCTCCGCCTCCCTGGTCTCCAGCGACCCTTCCCTGCTGTTCACAGTGGCCGGCATGGTCCCGTTCATCCCTTACCTGACCGCCCGGGAGGAAGCCCCCTACAAGCGCGCCACGAGCGTGCAGAAGTGCATCCGGACCGGCGACATCGAGGAAGTCGGCAAGACCGCCCGCCACGGCACCTTCTTCCAGATGTGCGGCAACTTCTCCTTCGGCGACTACTTCAAGGAAGACGCCATCAAGTTCGCCTGGGAACTGCTCACCACGGGCGTTGACGACGGCGGGTACGGACTGCCCCCTGAGCGCCTCTGGGTCACCGTCTACGAAGAGGACGACGACGCCGAGCAGCTCTGGCTCAAGAACACCGGTATGCCCGCCGAGCGGATCCAGCGGATGGGCAAGGCGGACAACTACTGGTCCACCGGCCAGCCCGGCCCGGCCGGCCCTTGCTCCGAGATCTACTACGACCGCGGCCCCGCCTACGGCGTCGAGGGCGGCCCGATCGCGGACGAGAACCGCTACGTGGAAATCTGGAACCTCGTGTTCATGCAGTACCAGATCGACAACGTCCGCTCCAAGGTGGACTTCGACATCACCGGCGAACTGCCCAAGAAGAACATCGACACCGGCCTCGGCATGGAGCGCCTTGCGATGATCCTGCAGGACGTCGAGAACATGTATGAGACAGACCAGGTCCGCCCCGTCATCGACAAGGCCGCGGCCCTCTCCGGGCGGGAGTACACCTCCGCCGAGTCCGCGGCTGACCCGCACCACACCGACGACGTCCGGATGCGCGTCGTTGCCGACCACATCCGCTCCTCCCTCATGCTGATCGCCGACGGCGTGACCCCCTCCAACGAGGGCCGCGGCTACGTGCTGCGCCGCCTGATCCGCCGTGCCGTGCGTTCCATGCGACTGCTTGGCGTCGAAAAAGCCTGCCTGCCCGAGCTGCTGCCCGCCTCACGCGACGCTATGAAGGGCGTCTACCCGATCGTGGAGACGGACTTCGACCGGATCAGCCGGATTGCCTATGCCGAGGAGAAGGCGTTCCTGCGCACCATCGCGTCCGGCACCGCCCGGCTCGAGGACGCCGTCAAGGAGTCCAAAGCCGCGGGCCACCCGCTCTCCGGCGCCGATGCCTTCGCCCTGCACGACACCTATGGCTTCCCGATCGACCTCACGCTCGAAATGGCTGAGGAAGCCGGGCTCAAGGTCGACGAGCCGGAGTTCCGCAAGCTCATGCTCGAACAGCGCCAGCGCGCGCAGGCCGACGCCAAGGGCAAAAAGGGCTCCCACGCCGACCTCAGCGCTTTCCAGGAGCTGCTGTCCGCCGGAGAGACTGTTTTCACCGGCTACACCGAGCTCACCGGTGAGTCCAAGGTCCGCGGCATCCTCGCCGGCGGCCGCAAGGTTTCCCAGGCGTCCACGGGCGAGGAAATCGAACTGGTCCTCGCCGAGACCCCCTTCTACGCCGAAGCCGGCGGCCAGGCCGCCGACACCGGGCTGATCACCGGCGACGGCTTCGTCGTCGAGGTCCTCGACGTCCAGCGCCCGATCAAGGGCCTGAGCGTGCACAAGGCAATTGTCCGCGAAGGCGAAATCAGTGCCGACTCCCTCGTCCAGGCAGCCGTGGACCGCGAACGCCGGCACGCCGCCGAGCAGGCCCACACCGGCACGCACATCGTGCACGCCGCCCTGCACCAGATCCTCGGCCCGGAAGCGCTGCAGCGCGGCTCCTTCAACAAGGCCGGCTACCTGCGCTTCGACTTCGCCTGGGGTGAAGGCCTGAGCCCCGCCACCCGGTCCGAAATCGAGGAAGTCTCCAACATCGCCATCCGCAACAACTACCGGGTGGAGACCAGGATCATGGGTCTCGCCGAGGCCAAGGCCCTCGGCGCCATGGCGCTCTTCGGCGAGAACTACGGCAACGAAGTCCGGGTCGTGGAGATCGACGGCGCCTGGTCCCGTGAACTCTGCGGCGGCACCCATGTCGAGAACACGTCCCTGATCGGCAGCCTGTCCCTGCTCGGGGAGCAGTCCGTCGGCTCGGGAAACCGCCGTGTCGAGGCCTTCGTCGGTATGGACGCCTTCCGGCACCTCGCCGCCGAACGCGCGCTGGTGACCGAACTCACCGACATGCTTAAGGTTCCCTCCGGTCTGCTCGCGGACCGGATCGCCACCACGCTGACCAAGCTCAAGACGGCGGAGAAGGAACTTGAGCGCCTGCGCAAGGAGCAGCTCACGGCAGCCGCCGGGCAGCTCGTGGGGACCGCCAAGGACGCCGCCGGCATCAAGGTCATCGCCCACGACGCCGGCCAGGTCAGCGGCGCGGACGACCTGCGCGGCCTGGCCCTGGACCTGCGGACCCGCCTCGGCTCCGAGCCGGCCGCCGTCGCAGTCGCCGGAGTCAGCAACGACCGCCCGGCCATCCTGATCGCCACCAATGAAGCCGCCCGGACGGCCGGGGTCAAGGCGGGGGCCCTGGTGCGCCTCGCCGCCGGAATTCTGGGCGGCGGCGGTGGCGGCAAGGACGATGTCGCCCAAGGCGGCGGCACGGACACCGCCAAGGTCGGCGCGGCACTCGCCGCCGTCGTGGACGCCATTACCCGGCGATAGCGGACGAGCCGTGAACGAAGCTGCTGTGCCCGGCGACTACCCCCTCGGCGTCAAGCTCGGGGTGGACGTCGGGACCGTCCGGGTCGGCGTCGCGGTCTGTGATCGTGACGGCATCCTGGCCACCCCGTTGCGCACCCTCGAACGGAACGCGAAGAAGAACACCGACGTGCGGATCATCGCGGCCCTGGCCGTGGAACTCGGTGTCGTGGAGATCTTTGTCGGCCTGCCGCGGACCATGAAAGGCGAGGAACATGCCTCGGCGCGGATGGCCACGGATTACGCAAAACTACTGGCGGGTAAACTGGGGGAGAGCGGTTCCGGGGTGCCGGTCCGGCTGGTCGATGAGCGGCTAAGCACAGTGTCGGCCCACCGGCACCTGCACGAAGCTGGCATGAGCAGCCGGAATCACCGTAAGGTAGTTGATCAGGTTGCGGCCGCAGGTATCCTGCAGCATGCGATCGATATGCAAAAGGCCAGGGGGACGGAGGTCGGAAGCCGCGTATACGCGGAGTCCGCACCGGGGCCAACCGGGGATGGCGCACACGCCAGCCCGGCACTAGACGAGCATTCTGCACCACGCATTCTGCCCAAAATGGAAGGCTACAGTGAGCCCGGTCAACAGTGACGACTCCTCCGGTGATGCATTCGGCGGCGCCGGCCGACCGCTGACGCGCAAGGAGCTCAGGGCCCAGGAGAAAGTCCAGGCGACCCAGGGCCACGACGTTATCCCGCCGCAGGCTTTCGAGACCGGCGAGGACACCCCGGCGGCTGCGCCCCACGCCGCGAACGATTCCGTCCCCGAAACCGATGCCCCCGTCCAGCCGGAACCCGTCCAGCCGGAGCCGGTCCAGCCCGAGCCGGTCCAGCCCGAGCCGGTCCGGCCGGAGCCCGTCAGGGCGGCCGACGCGCCGGACCTGCCCACCGCAGCTCCCACCGTTCACGAAGAGCCCGTCCAGGACGAACCCGTGCACGAACCGGCTGACAGCGAGCCCGTGCACTACGAACCCGTCCACGAGTACGCGGGCGGCATTTCCCATGCGGACGCCGTCCGCCATGAAGCCGACGTTCCGCCCGGCTACGAACGCCACCACGACGCTGAACTCCACGACGGCCGCCCCGACGAGGGCCACCACGTGTACGACGGCGCGGACGGACACCCTGCCGACGACACCCCCGCCGACTACCAGCACGAGGAAGACGGCCGCGTGTTGCTGGCCGGAGGTGCCGCCATCCGCACGTCCAAGGGCCCCTCCAAGAAGGTCCGCCGCCGGCGCCGGTTCCTTGCGCTGTTGCTGACGCTGACCGTCTTCGTCGTGGCAGTCGCCGTCGGCGCGCAGTTCCTGAAGCCCCTCCTGGGCGGGGACACGGCGGCCGATTACCCCGGTCCCGGAACCGGCGAGGTCATCATCACCGTGCCGCCGGGCTCCGGACCCAAGTCCGTGGCCACACAGCTCCAGGAAAAGAAGGTCGTGGCGAACGCCGACACCTTCCTCAAGGAATTCATCGCCTCCGGCGGGGCGCTCGCCCCCGGAGACTTCACTATGCGCACCGAGATGAAGAACTCCGACGCCGTGGCCATCCTGCTGAACAAGGACAAGGGCAAGGTCATGTACTTCGCTCTCAGCGCCGGGCTGCGAATCGGCGAATCGCTCCAGGCCATCTCCGAGGGCAGCGGTGTGCCCGTTGCCGAACTCAAGGCGCTCAACGAATCGCCGGCCCAGTTCGGTGTGCCGGCAAAGGCCAAGAACCTCGAAGGCTTCCTCGCCCCCGGCGAGTACCGGTTCCCGCTCGGCACCCCCGCGAAGGACGTGCTGCGAAAGCTCGTGAACACCACCCTGGACGAGCTCAAGTCCCAGGGAGTGACGGATCCGGTTAAGCAGTACGACGTCGTTACCGTCGCCAGCATCGTCCAGGCCGAGGGCGGCCAGGCGGAATACGGCAATGTGGCCGGCGCGATCTACAACCGGCTCAAGCCGAACAACACCGAGACGAACGGGCTGATCCAGTCCGACGCCACGGTGACCTACGGGCTCGGCATCAAGAGCTTCCACATCGACGAGGCCCAGAAGTCCGACAAGTCCAACCCGTACAACACCTATGCCAACCAGGGCCTGCCGGTAGGACCGATCGGCTCACCGGGCAAGACGGCCATCGACGCGGCGGCCAAGCCCAAGTCGAATGAATACCTCTACTGGGTGACGATCAACCTGGACACCAAGGAAACCCTGTTCTCCAAGACACTGGCGGAGCACAACACCTACGTCGCCAAGTACAACGCCTGGTGTGAGGCCAACCCCGGACGCTGCGTATGACGCCCCGGGCTGCCGTACTGGGGCACCCGATCAGTCATTCGAAGTCTCCGGCGCTGCACCGCGCGGCCTACGCCCACCTTGGGGTCGAGCTCGACTACTCGGCGGTCGACGTGACAGAAGACGCGCTGCCGGCCTTTATGGCCCGTGTCCGCGAGGACGTGCGGCAGGGGGGAACCTGGCGCGGGCTGTCGGTCACCATGCCGCTGAAGTCCGCCATGGTCCGCGAAGTCGATGAGGTCCGCGGCG
>NZ_AUPJ01000008.1 GCF_000427315.1 Arthrobacter sp. TB 26 | reverse complement strand
CGCGGGAGCGGGTCCGAGGAGGGCGTCGACCTTCTGGTGGATCTGGTCGAAGTCCGGGACCGTCGAGAAGGAGGCGTCGAAGTCGGGCGGTCCGATGGTCAGCCGCTTCGATTCCTGGCCTTTGGCCTTCATCGCCAGGTCCACGAAACTGCCGAGCTGGCTGGCGGAAATATTGGAGTCGACCACTTTGGTGCCGGCCTTGGCGATGTCCTCGAACTTGGCCAGGAGGGTTGCCGGATCCAGCTGCTTGAGCATGGCCTGCTGGACGCACTGCTGGCGTGCGATGCGTGCGTAGTCGTCCACGAATTCGCGCGAGCGGCCGTACCAGAGGGCGTGGTAGCCGTCCAGCGTGTTCTCGCCGGCAGGGATCCAGCCCAGCGGCATGCCGTGGATTCCGTTGGCTTCGTCAACGGTCTCGCCGCTGATCGGGACCCAGCCGCCGGCCTTGATCCGGATGCCGCCCATGGCGTCAATGAGCTTGGCGAAGCCGTCCATGTCCACGAGGACGTAGGCCTGGACCTTGATGCCGAGGGTTCCCGACACGGCCTCCAGCGTGGCCTGTGCGCCGGGGTCCTCCACGCCGGGGTACAGGTCCGTGTGCTCGTTGGTGACCTCGGTGTTGATGGCGTTGATGAGGCATTCATCGCCGCAGTCATAGCCGTCAGGGTAGATCGTGCGCATCGGGGAGTCTTCGCTGAACTGCGCGTTCTGGAGGTTGCGGGGCACCGAGATGATGGCGGTCTGGCCGGTCTTGGCATCCACGCTGATGACCGAGAGGCTGTCCGGCCGTCGGCCGGTGCGGTCCGCCCCGGCGTCGCCGCCCATCATCAGGAAGTTGTACCGGCCCTCCGAGGGCTCCATCGTCGGTCCGGCGGAGAAGATGTTGCCGATGGCGTCGCGGCTGACGTTGAGCAGGTAGGCGGCGTAGCCGAGCGAGCCGCTGCTGAGGATCATCGCGAGCACCAGGGCAACAACGACGGCGGGGCGCACTCCGGGTGCCAGCAGCACGGGGCGGATCAGCCGCAGTGTGTTGAGGAAGAGGGCAGCCCAGCCGATGGCCAGCGCCACGAGCCCGATGATCAGCAGCAGCGAGGAAAACTGGTTGGTGAACAGATTGATCAGCGTCGACCGGGAAACCAGGAGGAGCACCACCGCGAGGGTGGCCAGCACCCAGACAGCAAGGGTGACGCGCAGCGCCATCCGCCCCAGCCGCCGGTTGCCGGCAACAATCTGGGCGCTGCCGGGCACCAGCAGCGTCAACAGGACCAGCAGGAAGGCACGTTTGGTCAGGACCGGAGCGGCCGCCCCCGCGGGGTAGCGGACGGGATCCGTGAGGGTCCCGGCAGCCGTCGGGTTCCTCGGCGCCGGCTGACGGGAAGGGGCGTAACTGTTGGTCATCTGGTAATCCTTAACGGCTGCCCCGGGTGACGACGTTTGCGTCGGCGAACACTTCGCCCACCTTCTGCCGCAGGTTCGCGCCCTTCCGGGTGGCGACGTCATTGAGTTCCTGGGCGAAGTCGAGCAGCTCGGTCCGGAGCCGGGCGGCCAGCGGATCCGTGCCGGCGGCCAGCATGCGCACGGCCAGCAGACCGGCGTTCCGGGCCCCGCCGATGGACACGGTTGCGACCGGGACCCCGGCGGGCATCTGGACGATGGAGAGCAGGGAGTCCATCCCGTCGAGGGTCTTCAGTGGCACCGGGACTCCGATGACCGGCAGGGGCGTGACGGAGGCGAGCATGCCCGGCAGGTGGGCGGCGCCGCCGGCGCCGGCAATGACGACGCGCAGGCCGCGCTCATGGGCCGTCTGGCCGTACCGGATCATTTCGAGCGGCATGCGGTGCGCGGAGACGACGTCGGCTTCAAAGGGGATTCCGAATTCGGCGAGGGCCTCGGCAGCGGCCTCCATGACGGGCCAGTCGGAGTCCGAGCCCATCACGAGTCCGACGATCGGGGCATCGGCGCCGGTGTCCGACGCTGCCGGGAACTGGACGTCGCGGGAAGGGGCTGTGTTGCTGGCGCTCATGCGTTCTCCTCGTGGGCTCCCGCTGCGGTGCGGGACTGGGCCGTTCCGTTCCGGATGATGTTGGCGACCGTGGTGGCGCGTTCGCGCACCGAATCGACGTCGGCAACGGAGCCGCCGACGAGGTTGACGTGGCCGATCTTGCGGCCCGGCCGGACGGCCTTGCCGTAGCAGTGGACCTTCGCCGCGGGTTCGCTGGCCAGGGCTGCGGGGTAGGCGGAGAACAGATTCTGGTTCGCGCCGCCCAGGAAGTTCTTCATCACGACGACGGGGCCCAGCAGGTCCGTGGCGCCGAGCGGGAGATTGAGGATGGCCCGGAGATGCTGTTCGAACTGGCTTGTCACGGAGCCGTCCTGGGTCCAGTGGCCGGTGTTGTGCGGACGCATGGCGAGTTCGTTGATCAGGAAACCGGCACCCATCCCAGGGGTTTCGAACAGCTCGACGGCCATAACACCCGTGACGCCGAGTTCGCTCGCGATGCGCAGGGCGGCGCCTTCCGCCGCGGCAGCGACGTCCAGCGGGATGTCCAGCGCCGGGGCGATGACTTCGTCGCAGACCCCGTCGACCTGGATCGTGTGCACCACAGGCCAGGCCCGCGCCTCGCCGTCCGGGGTCCGGGCCACCAGGGCAGAGAGTTCGCGGCTGAATTCCACTTTGGCCTCCGCGAGCAGCGGCGACATTGCCTCGAACCAGTCCGCGGTGTCCGCGGCGTCGGCTGCGGAATCCACGATCCGCACACCCTTGCCGTCGTAGCCGCCGCGCGGGGTCTTCAGGACGACCGGCCAGCCGGTGTCCTCGCCGAACGCGATCAGCCCGGCGACGTCGTCGACCGACGCCCAGCGCGGATTGGGCAGTTCCAGCCGGTCGATGGCCGCCCGCATCACGAGCTTGTCCTGGGCGTTGACCAGCGCGTCAGGTCCGGGGTGGACGTTGACGCCGGCCCGCTGCAGGGACCGGAGGTGTTCGGTGGGGACGTGTTCATGGTCGAACGTCAGGACGTCCAGGCCGCGGGAGAACTCAAGGAGATGGTCCAGGTCGGTGTAGTCACCGACCGGGGCATGGGCCACGGCGGAGACGGCTGAAACGTCCTCACCTTCGGCAAGGACGCGGAGCTCGAAGCCCAGGGCGGTGGCCGCCGGGGCCATCATTCGGGCGAGTTGGCCGCCGCCAACCACACCGATCACAGGAAAAGTCACAAGTCCCAGCCTACCGAAAACCTTGCCATAACCCGGCTTTTGGAAGTCCCGGTGCTGGTTCCGGGCGGCCAT
>NZ_AUPJ01000007.1 GCF_000427315.1 Arthrobacter sp. TB 26 | reverse complement strand
GGGAGCCGACCGTCGAAATGGTTTAACGGGTTGGCGGGCTGGCCAGTGAGGACATGTCCAGTCCAGAGCCCTGCAGTCTGTACCCGCGGAGGACATGCCCGTTCTTCGCGCCAAACGCGTGGGGACATGCCCGGCCGCAGGCCTGGCGGGTGGGCATATGGGGACCATGTCCATTGGCCCGGGCGGGCGGAGGACATGCGCACTCGTGCCGGGCAGTCCTTGGGGGCATGCCCAGTCTTGAGCGAGTCCTGCAGTCTGTGCCCGCGGAGGACATGCCCATTCTTGGTGCCGACTCCGCGGGGACATGCCCAGCCTTGGGCCTGACAGGTGGGCATATTGGGACTATGTCCATTGGCCTGGGTGGGCGGAGGGCATGTCCACCGGGCGCGGCGCGGGTGCCCCGGGGGGACTCCGGCCCTAGACAGCTGTTTCGCCGTGGGCAAACATGGAGCCAAAGGAACCCAAGGCAAAGTTGAGCGGAGTAGACTCAACTTTAATATCAGCATGTTCCCGGAAGGAGCTCTCTTTGGACGCCAAATTCACCACCAAGAGCCAGGAGGCTCTTGCGGCAGCCGCCATGAACGCCTCGACGGCGGGCAATCCCCAGCTCGAACCCGCCCACCTGCTCAAGGCGCTGATGGACCAGCGCGAAGGTGTCGCCGTCGCGCTCCTCCGCGCCACCGGCACGGACCCGGATTCCGTCAGCGTCCAGGCCAGCTCCGCCATCAAGGCGCTGCCGTCCACGTCCGGCAGCTCGGTGCAGCAGCCGCAGCTGTCCCGTACGGCCCTGCAGGCGATCAAGAATGCCCAGAACGAGGCCGAGCGGCTCGGCGATTCGTTTGTCTCCACCGAGCACCTCCTGCTGGGCCTCGCATCCGGTAGCGACGCCGTCGGCAAGATGATGCGCGACGCCGGCGCCTCCCACGAGGCCCTGCTGGCCGCCCTGCCGGGCGTCCGCGGCGACCGCAAGGTGGACAACGCCGACCCCGAAAACAGCTTCCAGGCACTGGAGAAATACGGCACCGACCTCACCGCTATTGCCCGCTCCGGCAAGCTGGACCCGGTGATCGGCCGCGACGCCGAGATCCGCCGCATCATCCAGGTGCTGAGCCGCCGGACCAAGAACAACCCCGTGATCATCGGCGAACCGGGCGTCGGCAAGACCGCCGTCGTCGAAGGCCTCGCCCAGCGGATCGTCGCCGGGGACGTGCCCGAAAGCCTGCGCGGCAAGACCCTGATCGCCCTGGACCTCGCCTCCATGGTGGCCGGCGCCAAGTACCGCGGCGAATTCGAGGAACGGCTCAAGGCAGTCCTGGAGGAAATCAAGGGCTCCGAAGGCCAGATCGTCACCTTCATCGACGAGATCCACACCGTGGTCGGCGCCGGCGCGTCCGGGGACAGCTCCATGGACGCCGGCAACATGCTCAAGCCCATGCTGGCCCGCGGCGAGCTCCGGCTGATCGGCGCCACCACCCTGGACGAGTACCGCGAAAACATCGAGAAGGACCCCGCCCTGGAACGCCGCTTCCAGCAGGTCTTCGTCGGGGAGCCGAGCGTGGAGGACACCATCGGCATCCTGCGCGGGCTCAAGGAACGCTACGAGGCGCACCACAAGGTCGCCATCGCCGACTCCGCCCTCGTCGCCGCGGCCACGCTCTCCAACCGCTACATCTCCGGCCGGCAGCTCCCGGACAAGGCGATCGACCTCGTGGACGAGGCCGCCTCCCGGCTGCGCATGGAAATTGATTCCGCCCCGGAGGAGATCGACCAGCTGCGCCGCTCCGTGGACCGCCTGACCATGGAGGAACTCGCCCTCGCCAACGAGACCGATCCTGCGTCGGTGGAGCGGCTTGCCGCCATCCGGGCCGACATGGCGGACAAAAAGGAAGAGCTGGCCGGGCTCAACGCCCGCTGGGAGGCCGAGAAGGCGGGCCTGAACCGGGTCGGCGACCTCAAGGCCAGGATCGACGAACTGCGCTCCGCCGCCGAGAAGTTCCAGCGCGAAGGCGACCTTGAGGCCGCCTCCCGGATCCTGTACGGCGAACTTCCGGCCCTGGAGCGGGAACTCAATGAAGCCGCCGAAGCGGAGTCGGCCCGGGTGGCCGGCGGAGGGGCCAAGCAGGACCTCATGGTGGCCGAAGAGGTCACCGCCGACGACATCGCCGAGGTCATTTCCGCCTGGACCGGCATCCCCGCCGGCCGCATGCTGCAGGGCGAGAGCCAGAAACTGCTGGAGATGGAGCACGTGCTGGGCGAGCGGCTGATCGGCCAGGCCAAGGCCGTCACCGCGGTCTCTGACGCCGTCCGCCGCGCCCGGGCCGGGATCAGCGACCCCAACCGGCCCACGGGCTCCTTCCTGTTCCTCGGCCCCACCGGCGTCGGCAAGACCGAGCTGGCGAAGGCCCTGGCCGACTTCCTCTTCGACGACGAACGCGCCATGGTGCGGATCGACATGTCCGAATACTCGGAGAAGCACTCCGTGGCCCGCCTCGTCGGCGCCCCTCCCGGCTACGTGGGCTACGAGGAAGGCGGCCAGCTGACCGAGGCCGTCCGCCGCCGTCCCTACTCCGTGCTGCTGCTGGACGAGGTGGAGAAGGCCCACCCCGAGGTGTTCGACATCCTGCTGCAGGTGCTCGACGACGGCCGCCTCACCGACGGCCAGGGCCGCACCGTGGACTTCCGCAACGTGATCCTGGTCCTGACCTCCAACCTGGGCAGCCAGTTCCTGGTCGACCCGACGCTGGACGCGAACGCCAAGCGCGAGGCCGTGATGGCCACCGTGCACGCCTCCTTCAAGCCCGAGTTCCTGAACCGGCTCGATGAAGTGGTGCTCTTCGACCCGCTCAGCGTCGAGGAGCTGTCCCGGATCGTGGAGCTGCAGGTCAAGGAGCTGGGCGAACGCCTCAAGGGCCGCCGGCTCAACCTGGAAGTGACCGAGGGGGCCCGCGCCTGGCTCGCGGTGACCGGCTTCGACCCGGCCTACGGCGCCCGGCCGCTGCGCCGCCTCGTGCAGCGCGAAATCGGCGACCGGCTGGCCAAAGCCATCCTGGCCGGCGAGATCACGGACGGGGACACCGTACTCGTGGATACCGCCCCGGACCTCACGGAGCTCACCACGGGCGGCGCCCAGGCGTCCGACCGGCCCGACGGCGGCGCCTCCACCGGCAGCGGACTCTCCGTCCGCCGCAAGGAGTAACGCTCCGCCACCTCAGGCACGAGCCTCAAACACGAACTGCCAGCCGGACCTTGCTCCGGCTGGCAGTTCGTGTGGGGGCCTAAAACCCCGGCGGACCCGGGAGATCCCTAGGGAATCAGCGATTCCATAATGACGTTCCCGGTGTCCGCGGTGACGTAGCAGTCCACGCGGCGGTCGCCGTTGTCCCAGCTCGTGGAGCTCGGGTACGCGAGCTTGTAGCTCAGCACATAGTCGGACTGCTTCTCCGTCAGGGGCGCGGCCTTGCACGCGTCCAGGGCCTTCTGCTTGAGCGGGTCCCGGCCCGGGTAAGAGTCCCCGTCGGCGTAGTGCTCGATTGCGACCAGCTGGGCTGAGTGGCCGGTGGTGCAATCGACCACCGTGGACGTGGGCGCTTCCGGGTCGAAATCCTTGAAGCAGTCGCCCAGCAGGAAGTCGAGCGGGCCCACCCCTTCCAGCGGAAGCGGCCCCCGGCTCGCCGGCGCGGACGACGTCGAGGCAGGAGCAGGGGAGACGCCCGCAGCAGGCTGCTTGGTGCCGCCGCCCAGCGAGGCCAGCCACCAGATCAGCAGACCCAGGACGACGACGGCGGCCACCGCAGCGCCGATCCTCGCCGGACTCTGGCGGCGGACCCAGCCGCCCAGCTGGGTAGCTTTTTGCGAAGCGATTTTGCCGGCTCCCGCGAGTGCGGCACCGGCTGCCCCCTTGGCGTCCTGGGTGCCTCGACGCCCGCGTGAGCCCTGCTGCCCGGCGTCGGACCGGATCACCGGCGGGACGGACGGGCGGACGGGCGGCGGCGTAACCGTCGTCGACGGCGGACCCGCAGGCGGCACAACAGGCGGCACAACAGGTGTCGCGGACGTTGGCGGCGTCGACGGTTTCGGGGGAACGGACGGGACGGCAGGGGCGGACCGGTCGCCGGGTCCACCGGCAGGGCGAACCCCAGGCGTGCCGGCGTCGCCGGGCCTTTCGTTCTCTTCGGTCACTGGGACTTCACCACTTCCGTGCGTCTTTGCCGGGGCTGAACGCCCGGCGGAGCGCCCCGTTTCCGAGAGCCCACTACGGAACTCTATCTAAGATGCCGGGCGGGCCGCATGCCGCCGGGGGCCGTCCGGGGGCGGGGGGCGGGCAACACTGTCCACGGCGGCCGTCCCGGGGAGCAGTTACCGCTGAAAGCATGTAATCTAGGTGTACGACAAATTGACCAAACATTCCGGGGCCTCACTAACGCCAATGGTGACCACCTCCGGTCCGAGTACAAAAGGGGGTCACGCCATGGGGCGCGGCCGTCAAAAGGCAAAAGCTACCAAGCAGGCTCGGGACATTAAGTACTATTCCCCGAACACTGACTACACTGCGCTTCAGCGTGAGCTCAAGAGCTCCGAGGTTCGTGCACCGAGTCGGTTCTCGAACGAGCCTGTTGAGCCGGATTATTCGGCCTATGTGGACAAGTACGCGGACGATGTGGAAGAGGACGACGACGAGGTAGATTCCCGTCGGATAGGTTAGTCGACACTTCTTTCCGGCATGCTCTTCCGTTAGCGGATTGCCGACCACATGATTTCAGGCCCGCCGGCCGCTCCCAGTACGGGGGTGGACGGCGGGTTTTCTGCTGCCCGGATGCTGTGGCCGGCCCGTCCGCCAGGCCGTGCCGCGCAGTTGTCCCGGCCGGGCCCTCAGGCTAGGTTGAAACTGCCGGTTCCACCCGGCCCGCACCAGGAAAATTCCGGAAGGATTGCCATGACCATTCGCACGGAGTTCACCGAGGGCGAGGTCTGCTGGACGGACCTCCAGACCAGTGATGTCGCGGCGGCCAAGGCGTTCTATGCCGCGGTCTTCGGCTGGCGCTACGAGGACCTGCCCACCCCGGACGGCCGCAGCTACGCGCAGGCCTTCCTGGGCGGGGACCTGGTCACCGTGATCGCGCCGCAGAATCCGCAGCAGCAGGCCGCCGGAGCGCCGGGGCAATGGAACGTGTATTTCGCATCCTCCGATGCGGGGGAGCTCGCTGCGGAGCTGGTCCACGCCGGCGGAACCCTCGAGTTCGGCCCCGAGCCGGTGGGCGGCACCGGCGTGATGGTGTTCTTTGCCCCGCCCGGGGGAGGGACCACCGGCGCCTGGCAGGCCGGAAGCCACTTCGGCACGGCCCGAAGCGGGGAGCCCGGTGCCCTGGCGTGGGCCGAACTGCTCACGCCCGAGCCGCAGTCCGCCGTCGGATTCTTCCAGCAGCTGTTCCGGCACGACGTGACCGAATACCCGCAGGACGACGGCGGCAGGTACACCACGCTCATGGTGGACGGCGCGGAGGTGGCCGGGATCGCCGCGGTCCCGGCGGACGCCGAGGGCACCCTCAAGCCGGGATGGCAGGTGTACTTCGGGGTGTCCAGCGTCGCGGACGCAGTCGCGGCGGCCGTGGCTGCCGGCGGCACGGTCCTGATCGAACCGGACGAGCTCGAGGAAGCCGGCACCATCGCCACCCTCGAGGATCCGCAGGGCGGCGTGTTCAGCGTGCTGGAGGTTTAACCGGATCGAGTGCTCCATAAGTGCCGTTTTGAAGCTTCAAAACGGCACTTAT
>NZ_AUPJ01000006.1 GCF_000427315.1 Arthrobacter sp. TB 26 | reverse complement strand
CCTGCGGCCGCCATCACGAGCACCGCGTCACGCCACGCCGGGAGGCAGAGGGTCGCGCGGAGGTAGCCGGTGAGCGCTGCCGTCAGGGTCGGACCCGGCGCCGGGGCCTGCAGCACCCGCGTCCACACCTCCAGCACCTGGCCGAACTGGCGCCTGTCCCGCGTGCGGACCGCAAACAGTGGTGCCCAGTCCAGCTGAGCCTCCAGCACGGCGGGATCCGGCTCACCCGACGCCGTTGCGGGCGGTTCGGCGCCGGGGGCCGCTCCGACAGTACTGCCGCGGAAGACCATCTCGGCGTTGAGCCTGCTGTTCCTGATCTCCTCCACGGGACGCCCGGGCGGAGCGCAGCACGAAGGGTCCACACAATAGGCGTTGCGCCAGTAGTCGGCGCCGACCAGCCAGGCGTCCCGCACGGGCATGCCGGCGTCGGCCAGCGCATTCTCGAGCTCCGCCAGGAGCGGAGCCCACGGCGCGCCGTCCCCGTCGGCTTCGGTAAAGAAGGCGAGCAGGGAGCCGTCCGCCACGTCGTCGGCCTCGAGGTAGGTCGCCACGGAACGGGCAAAGCCTGCCGGTCCGGCCGAACCGGACCAGTCCGGGCTGCCGGCGTCGCCGGGGAGGTCCACCCGAAGCGTGGCTCCGAGCCGTTTGCCCTGCATGGTCATGGCCACGAGGCTGTGCGCCGGCCAGTAGCCCAGGGAATGCGGGATGAACCCGAGGATGTCCTCCGGGCCGGTGATTCTCAGGTGATCGGGAGCTGTCATAAGGCCAGCCTCGCGGCCCCCGAGGGTCCGCGTTAGTGCCGGCCTGTCCTATGTGGACAACCCGCAGCCCGCGAATCAGGGCGTGCGGCGCCGCTCCAAGCTGAGCCGGCGTTGTTCGGCGAGTGCCGCCAGCAGCGGGGGGACCACAACGCCCTGGGCCGCCATCTGCTTCCGGACCTTCCGGCGGATGACCAGGATGGCTCCGGCCCCGCCTGCCAGCAGCAGGAACTGCACGCTCAGCGCGATCCGGAACGGATCGAGCCCGTACAGCTCGCCCTGGGAGAATCCGCTGGCGTAGAGAACGTCAAGGACCAGGCCGATCACATAGATGGCAATAAGGGAGGCGATGAAGCCGCCCACGTTCACGATCCCGGTCGCGGTGCCAATCCGGTGGGCCGGGTTAAACGTGCGGGCAAAGTCGAAGCCGATCATGGAGCCGGGGCCGCCGATGGCGAGCACCACCACAAGCCCGGCCAGCAGCCACAGCGGGGAGCGTCCCGGGATGAGCAGCACTGCAGCCCAGGCCGCGGCGGTGGCGGCGGCGATCAGCAGCACCATGGTCGAGCGCCGGAGCGGGTGTCGTGCAACGAAGCTGCCCATCAGCGGCCCGGCGGCGATGGCCGTGGCCACGTACAGCGTCATCAGCGCCGAAACGGTGGGGCCGTCCAGGCCCTGGGCGGAGATCAGGAACGGGTAGCCCCAGGTCATGGCGAAGACGGTGCCGCTGAACTGGACGGTGAAGTGGCTCCAGAGTCCCAGCCGGGTGCCGGGCTGCCGCCAGGCGCGGGAAAGCGAGACCCCTGTGGCGCGCAGCCCCTGGGACGGTTCAGGTGCCGGGTGCCCGGGCGGCAGGTCCTGGAGCAGGACCAGCACGAGCACCACGGCGAGGGCTGACATGGCCGCGAGCGTCAGGAACGCGGGGGTCCAGCCGGCGAGGTGCAGGATCATGGCGAACGGCACCACGCTGAAGAGCTGGCCAAGCTGGCCGGACATGCCGGTGAGCTGGGTGAGCAGCGGGACGCGGGTGGGGGCGAACCAGATCGGGATCAGCCGGATCACCGAGATGAAGGTCATCGCGTCCCCGGCGCCGACCAGCACCCGGCCCAGCACGCCGCCGGGGATGTTTTCGGCAAAGGCCAGCTGGAGCTGCCCCAGCCCCATCAGCACGGCGCCGCCGGCGATCATGGCCCGGGAACCGAACCTGTCCACGAGGATGCCGACCGGAATCTGCAGGGCTGCGTAGACGAGGAGCTGCAGGACGGTGAAGAAGGAAATTTCGGCCGCGCTGGCCTGGAAGCGCTCCGTGGCCTCCAGTCCCACCACGCCAAAGGAGGTGCGCTGGCTGACCGCCACGAGATACGCGAAGACCCCGACAATCCAGATCAGCCAGGCGCGGGGTGAAGTCACCCCTCCATTATGCCCAGTCGACGGAAAAATAATATTTGTTCGCCGGTTATTCGCCGGGTTCTTTACGGGCCAGATACGCCTCGACGGCGGCACCGAGGGCATCTGCGTTGGGCAGCTGGTCGTTCTCGTCGGCGAGCAGGGACCGGCGCACGGTGCCTTCGGCGTTCTCGTCGTAACGGGTTTCGAGCCGCGAGACCACCTGCTGCACGTCCTCCGACGCGTCAATCTGCTCGGCGATCTGGCGCCCGACTTCCCGGCCGGCTTCGCGGAGACGGTCGGCAGGCAGCATCAGCGAGGTGGCCGCGCCAAGGTATTCGAGTCCGGCGACGGCCGCCGTCGGGTATTCGGCTTCGGCAAGGTAGTGCGGCACATGCATCACGTAGCCGGCAACGTTGCGCCCGGCGTCCGTCAGCCGCAGTTCGAGAAGGTGGCCGACGGCGGCGGGCACCTCGACCGTGGGCTTCCACACCGAGATGCCCTCGATGAGGTCCGGGCGGTTGCCGTGCACCGTCACTCCGACGGGCCGGGTGTGCGGCACGGGCATGGGGATGGAATGGATCCACGTGACGAGGTTGACGTCCAGGTCCTGGACGATACCCACGACGGCGCGTGCGAACCGCTCCCATTGCAGGTCCGGTTCAAACCCGGCCAGGAACAGGAACGGGCTGCCAAGGCCGTCCACCAGCCGGTACAGTGCCAGGCGCGGCGCCTGGTAGTCCTGCAGGTGGTCCTCGACGAAACTGATCTGCGGGCGGCGGGAGCGGTAGTCGATCAGCTGGTCGGCGTCGAACTCGGCCACCATCGTGGAATCCAGGGTGTCCAGCAGTTCGGCGGTGATCTGCCTGACGACATGTCCTGCATCGGCAAATCCGGTGAAGCCCATGACGAGGTTCAAACCGCGCAGTTCGGGGCTGCGGAACAGCGCGTCATCACGCCGGTACAGCGATTCGGGGTCCAGCAGGGAGCCGGAAATCCGTTCAAGCACGGCATGTTCCTTTCGTCGTAGTCAGTGGGAGCAGCCGGACGGGCCCTGCGGGGCGGCGGCGCTGATATCGGGTACAACGCGCCCGAGGACGGGCGCATTCCTCATCGGGGTGTGCTCCAGCTCTCATTCAATTGAACACCCATGCCGGGGAGAGACTACGATCGGAACTGGCCGCATGACGGCTTGAAGACACTTGGGTTACGTCTCAAACCGGCAGCGGCCCAGGTTCCATGGCAGGGCGCCTAACATGCAGTTCCTGCCCTAAAAACTCAGAGAATTGAGGACTGTCCTCGTGGTCAAGAATACGGAAGTCAAACTTAGTGCAGTTGCAGGGGACCTCAAGAAGTCTCCCAGCGACGCCCTTGTCATCGGCGTGGGCCAGGGCACGGACGGTCCCGTCCTGCTCAGCAACCCCCTGACCGCCAAGGCCGCCGAAGCCCTGGCCGAATCACTGAGTGTTCTTGGCATCACCGGGGCAGCGGACCAGGCCCACCGCCTGCCGGGCCTGAGCGAGGCCGGCGCGAAAGTCCTCGTGCTCGCCGGCGTCGGGAAGGTCTCCGCGGCGCAGCCGCTCACCGAGGAGGCGCT
>NZ_AUPJ01000005.1 GCF_000427315.1 Arthrobacter sp. TB 26 | reverse complement strand
GCCGGCCAAACATCCGCAGGAAGCCGCCGCGCTCGTCCTCGGAGAGCAGGATGTTGTGCCCGACGCCGAGCAGCTGTTCGCGCGGATAGTCAAAGAGCCGCTCCGCTGCAGAGTTCACATACACGATGTTTCCGTCAGCGGTCAGCAGCAAGAAGGCATCGGGGCCCTGTTCGAGCAGGCTCTCTTCAATCCCAGTTCCCACGGCGATACCGGCCCCCAAACGACGGATGGTGTGTTGATGGCTGTCCGGGCCGGGGCCCGGGACAATGCGCTTCCTGCATCATAGGGTCCGTTGCGCCCGTATCCAGTACCCGGGCACTGGAACGTGCCGCGCCACAGGGGCGTTACCCGCGCGTTTCCGCCGCGTCACCGGTGTCCGGCGACCCGATCCCCCCGCAGGGCGGCGAACGCGTTGGCTGACCGGGCGATGGCGGCGGCCAGGTTCGGCTGGGCAACGGCGGCGGAGAACAGGAAGCCCTGCAGCGAATCGCACTCCAGATTGATCAGGTATTCGGCCTGTGCCGGCGTCTCCACACCCTCGACCGTGACGCTCAGTCCGAGGCCGTGGGCCATGGTGATCATGCAGCTGAGGATCGGAAGATTCTCCTCGCCCGTGCGGATCATGGAGGTAAAGGACTGATCGATCTTCAGGGTGTCCACAGGCAGCTCCTGCAGCCGGCCCAGCGAGGAGTAGCCGGTGCCGAAGTCGTCCAGGGCGACCCGGACCCCCGCCTTGCGGAGGGCCGTGAGTTGCTGGATGACGTGGCAGTCGTCGTCGAAGAAGACACTTTCGGTGACTTCCAGGACCAGCTGGCGTGGATCCACGCCGGCGGACTTGGCGACGGCCTGCACCAGCTCGGCGAAGTCCCCATGCTGCAGCTGCACCCCGGAGACGTTGACGGCGAGGGCGCGGGAGGAGTCCTCCGCGAGCCAGGGCCTCAACTCGGTGCAGCCCTTCAGCAGTACCTCGGTGCCGATCTCGACGATCAGGCCGCTGCGCTCCGCTGCCGGGATGAACTGCTGGGGCGGGACGGTTTCGCCGTCGCGCACCCAACGGGCCAGCGCCTCAACCTTGACCACGACGCCGAGCCGGGACGAGACGATCGGCTGGTAGTGCACTTCGATCTGGCCGGCGTCCACGGCCACCCGCAGCCCGGCCTCCAGCTCGGTGCGCTTCACGAGCGACTTCATCATCTCCGGCCGGAACCGCAGGAACCTGTTCTTCCCGGCACTTTTCGCCGCATACATCGCGACGTCGGCGCGGCGCAGCAGCTCGGAGGCGTCCACGGCGTCCTCATGGATGGATGCCAGTCCCAGGCTCAGGCTCGGGCGCAGCATGGTCCCGTCGATCCAGAGCGGCACCCGGAGCGAGTCGACGATCCGTCCGGCCACCGCCTCGGAGTCCAGCGAGCCGACCAGCAGCACCACGAATTCGTCACCGCCCAGGCGTGCTACAACGTCGTTCGGGCGGACACACTCCCGCAGCCGCCGGCCGACCTCGATCAGCATCTGGTCGCCGGCGTGGTGGCCCAGGATGTCGTTGACTTCCTTGAAGTCGTCCAGGTCCAGGAGGAGGACGTCGACGGCGGTCCCGCACGGCCCGCGCAGCGCTGCCTCGAGGTGGTCGTTGAAGAGCTGGCGGTTGGACAAGCCGGTCAGCGGATCCTGGAACGCGAGGGCCTTGAGCTGCGCGGCCTGCTCGGCGAGGTCGGCCATGGCCTGGGTGATCCGGTCCTGCGCGATCCGGGCCGGGGTGACGTCCCGGAAACTCCAGACCCGCCCGACCACCCGGTCCGCGACTTTCTGCGGGCGGGAGTAGCGCTCGAACGTCCGGCCGTCGCGGAAGTCCAGGACATCGTGGCTTTCGGCCGTCGGATCGGCGTAGAGCGCGGTGACCTTCTCCATGAACTGTGCGGGATCCACCAGCTGGTCCACAACGAAGCCGAGGACGGCGTCGTCGTTCTGGGTGGCCAGGAGCTCCCGCGGGATGCCCCACATGGAGACGAACTGGTTGTTGACACCGGCGATCCGGCCGTCCCCGCCGACCACCAGGATGCCGTCGGCCGTGGATTCCAGCGTGGCGCTGAGCAGGGACATGGCTTCGCGGAGTCCGGCATCCGCGGCGAGCCGGTGGGACGTGTCCCGGACGGCGACCGCCATGCTGATGGGCGCGCCGGCGGTGTCCTCCGCCAGCAGCGAGCAGGCGACCTCGCCCTGGAATTC
>NZ_AUPJ01000004.1 GCF_000427315.1 Arthrobacter sp. TB 26 | reverse complement strand
CGCCGACAGCCTGCGCCAGGCGTCCGCGGCGGCCTCCTGCTCGGCTTCCTTTTTGGAGTTGCCCGAGCCGGAGCCGTAGTCGTTGCCGCCGATCCGCAGGATGGCTTCGAACGTCCGGGCGTGGTCCGGCCCGGAGCCCTCCACGGCGTAGTTGATCGTCCCGAGCTGGCGGCTGGCTGCCAGCTCCTGGATGCTCGTCTTCCAGTCAGTGCCGGCGCCGAGCGCGGCCGCGTCCTTGAGCAAGGGGCCGATCAGGCGCATGACGAGCTGGCGGGCGGTCTCGATGTCGTTGGAGACATAGGTGGCGCCGATGAGCGCTTCCATGGTGTCCGCGAGGATGGACGCCTTGTTTTTGCCCTCGGTGAGCTTTTCGCCCTGGCCGAGGTAGATGTACTCACCAAGTCCGATGCTGCGGCCGATGCCCGCGAGTGCCCGGGTGCTGACGACGGCGGAGCGGCGCTTGGCCAGGTCCCCTTCGGGCAGCGTGGGGTTGTCACGGTACAGCGCATCGGTGACCGAGAAGCCCAGGATGGAGTCGCCCAGGAACTCGAGACGTTCGTTGGTGGGTATGCCGCCGTTTTCGTAGGCGTAGGAACGGTGTGTGAGCGCAAGACGAAGCGTCCCGGCGTCAATAGTGACACCGAGACGCTTCAGAAGCTCTTCAGTTGAAGACATCTTAGTCAGCCAGTTGGCGGATTAGACGTCTGCGACCTTGCGGCCCTTGTATTCAAGGAACAGCGCGGTGCCAGCCGAGTCGGTAACGACCTTTGCCTGGTGCGGCAGGCTGTACGTAACCTGGCCGTTCTCGACAGTCTTCACCAGGTGGGGGGCGGTTGCCTTCCACTGGGAGCGGCGGGCGCGGGTATTCGAGCGAGACATTTTCCGCTTCGGGACAGCCACGGCTAACTCATTTCTCTCTAGTCCAACACTTACAAATCAGTTTTGCCGGTCAGGCTTAGCCAAGTCAGCTAGGGCAGCCCAGCGAGGATCTACCACCTCGTGGTGATGCCCCGGCTCGTCTTCCAGGCGAACTCCACATTCGGAGCAAAGGCCCTGGCAGTCTTCCCGGCACACCGGCTGGAACGGCAGCATGGTTACAACTGCGTCCCGCAACACCGGCTCAAGATCGATCAGATCGTGCTCGACTCGACGTTGCTCTTCTTCGTCTTCCTCATCCGAGAACACAGCGTCCTCGTAGAAGAAAAGTTCTTGCACATCGACCTCTTGGTCATACGCAAGGGGATCCAGGCATCGGCCGCACTCGCCAGTAACTTCGACGTGCGCGGTTCCTGATACCAGAATTCCTTCGTGTACGGCCTCGAGCCGCAGATCCAGCTCGACATCCGAGCCTTCCTGCACACCAATGAGCGCCACACCAAGATCACCTGGTGCGGGTACATGTTCTGTCAGCGTCCGCATGCTTCCCGGACTGCGTCCGAGGTCCTTGACGTCAAACACCAAGGGCGAACTAGCATCTCGTTTAATGAGAACTCCTGTTGAACATATGACCGACGTACTATCTTAGCCTGATCTTCCGGACGGACTCAAACCGGGGGCATGCCTGCGGTTCACACCGCACGCCGCTCCGGATTCGGGCCGCGCAACCGGCAGCAGGCCGCCGAGTACCGATCAAGCTTACCCTCTGTGCGGCTGGTCCTGGACCGGCTAGTCCGCGTGCAGCCGTTTCAGCACCGAGCGGGGCACGAACTCGGACACGTTGCCGCCCAGGGTGAACACTTCCTTGATCAGCGTTGAGGACAAGTGGAGGTAGTGGCTCTCCGCGGGCAGGAAGACGGTCTCGACGCCGGTGAGCTGGCGGTTCATCGTCGCCATCGGCAGTTCATAGTCAAAGTCGGAGGAGGAACGCAGGCCCTTGACGATGGCGGATACGCCGCGCCGGCGGCAGTACTCGGCGAGGAGTCCCTCCCCCACCGGCTCCACGACGATCCCGCGCAGGGACGCCAGCGTTTCCCTGGCCATGTCGATGCGCTCGTCAAGGGTGAAGCGGTATTTCTTGGCGTAGTTCGTGGAGACGCCGACGATGACCTCGTCGAAGAGGCCTGCGGCCCTGGCGATGACTTCCAGGTGGCCATTGTGGATGGGGTCAAAGGAGCCAGGGCATACGGCGCGTCTCATCCCCCGAACCTACCGTATTGCTGCCGCAGGCCGGGATAACATGGCTGAATGTCAGCATCGAGCATTCCTTTCACCGTGTCCGGGGGCGTGGTTCTCGTGACGGGGGCCGCCATGGGCATGGGCCGTCTGTACGCCCTGCGAGCGGCCCGCGAGGGGGCCGGCGTCGTCATTCTGTGGGACGTCGACGCCGACGGCCTGGCGAAGACGGCCGTCGAAGTGACCGCGCTCGGCGCGCGCGCCGTCGTCCGCCAGGTGGATCTTTCCGACCGCGCGGCGATTGCCGACGCCGCGGAGGCGTGCCGGGAGGAAGGCCCGCTGACGCTCCTGGTCAACAATGCAGGAATCGTCCGGGGGGCACTCTTCTGGGACCACCACCCGGAGCGGGACATCGCCCTGACCATGGACATCAACGCGCTGGCGCCCATGTACGTCACCCACGCCTTCCTGCCGGGCATGATGGGCGACGCCGGGCGGCCACGCCGGATCCTGAACATCGCCTCCGCCGCCGGCACCGTCTCCAACCCGAGGATGAGCGTGTACGCAGCATCCAAGTGGGCTGTGATCGGCTGGAGCGATTCGCTCCGGCTGGAACTCGAACAGCACGGCTACGGCCACCTCGCCGTGACGACGTTCTGCCCCAGTTACATCTCCACCGGGATGTTCGACGGCGCCCGCGGCCCGCTGCTGACGCCGCTGATGACCCCGGACGACGCCGTGGACCGCGCCTGGCGGGCCACCACCGCCGGTCGGCCGCAACTGATCGCCCCGGCGACCGCGCAGCTGGGCAAGGTCCTGCGCGGCATCCTGCCGGTGCGGGCCTGGGACTTCGTGGGCGGGAAGGTCTTCGGGATCTACTCCACGATGGACAAGTTCACCGGGCGGGGCGAGAAAGCGGGCTCCAAGTGAGCACCCCGATGCCGTTGCCGTGGCAGCGGACCGCGACCGGCGCCAACCTGCTCTCCCCCGACGGCACCCTCGGCGTCACGATCTTCGAGGAGATGACCACCCTCGCGCAACAGACCGGAGCCATCAACCTTGGCCAGGGCTTCCCGGACGAGGACGGCCCGGTGGAGATCAAGGCGGCCGCGCAGGCCGCCATCGCCGCCGGCGCCAACCAGTACGCCCCCGGGAAGGGCATCCTGGAGCTGCGGGAGGCGATTTCCCTCCACCAGGAACGTTTCTACGGCCTGGAACCGGACCCGCAGACAGAAATCATCGTCACCACCGGCGCCACCGAGGCCATCGCCGCCTCGCTGCTCGCGCTCGTGGGCCCGGGCGATGAGGTCCTCACCTTCGAGCCGTTCTATGACTCCTACGGCGCGATCATCGGCCTCTCGGGCGCCCGGCACGTCACCGCCCCGCTGCTGGCACCGGACTTCATGCCGGACCTGGCCGCCCTCGAGGCGGCGTTCAGCAGCCGCACCAAGGTGGTGCTGGTCAACAATCCGCACAACCCCACCGGCGCGGTGTTCCCCCGCGAGGTGCTGGAACGCGTCGTCGAGCTCGCCACCAGGCACGACGCCGTCATCATCACCGACGAGGTCTACGAGCACCTGACCTTCGGCGCCCGGCACATCCCGGTCGCCACCCTGCCGGGCGCCGCAGAACGCACCCTGACCATCTCCTCCGCTGGGAAGACCTTCTCCTTTACCGGCTGGAAGATCGGCTGGCTGAGCGGTCCGGAGCATCTGGTCGCCGCCGCCCGCACGGTGAAGCAGTTCCTGAGCTACAGCTCCGGCACCCCGTTCCAGAGCGCCATCGCGGCCGGGCTGGGACTGCCGGATGAGTTCTACGCCGGAATCGCCGATACCCTCCAGCTCAAACGCGACATCCTCAGCGAGGGTCTGCGGGCCGCGGGACTGGACGTCTTCACCCCGCAGGGAACGTACTTCGTCAATGTGGACACCGCCCCGCTCGGGATTTCCGACGCCGTCGAACTGGCCCGCCGGCTGCCCGCGCTCGTGGGTGTCGCGGCGATTCCGGTGCCGGTCTTTTGCCATCCGGAAGGCGCCGAACGCACGCGGAGCCTGCTGCGCTTTGCCTTCTGCAAGAGGATTGATGTCCTGCAGGAAGCCGCCGAACGGCTCGCGACCCTCCGCGACAGGCTCTAATGGCCGGCTCCCCCGCGGCCTCCCGCTTCCTGCGCACCACCGGCCAGCACGCCACGATCGAGCCGGATGCCTTCACCGAGGGCGGGTTTGTGCTCAGCATCGGCGGGGCGGAACAGTCGCACGTCAACCTCGCGGATCCTTCGGACATCTTTTACGAGTACCTGCGCCGGATCGGCCATGTGGTGGACCTCGCGGCACCGTGGGGCGAACCCATTACGGCCCTGCATCTCGGTGCCGGGGCGCTGACGCTGGCGCGCTACATCCAGGCCACCCGGCCGGGCTCCGTGCAGTACGCGGTGGAGCTGGAGCGGGAACTGCTGGACTTCGTGCTGCAGCAACTCCCCCTGCCGGACGGCACGGAGCTGCACACCCTCATCGGCGACGCGCGGGACTCCCTCGCCGAGCTCCCTCCGGACCTGCTTTTCGACGTCGTGATCCTGGACATCTTTTCGGGGCCCGAGGCACCGGAACACATCGCGTGCACCGGGTTCTACCTCGAGGCGGCCGCGAAACTCAGCCCCCGCGGGGTCCTGATCATCAATGTGGGCGATGAGCCCGGGCTCACGCTGGTCCGGAGCCAGGTGGCCGCGCTGCGCCGGGCGATGACCGACGTCGCCGCCTTCGCCGAGGCGGGCATGTTCAGCGGCCGCTATCCCGGCAATATCATCCTGGCCGGGACGCAGGGGCCGTGGCCCGAGGTCTGGACAGCGGCGCTCACCGCCCGCGGCCCGCACCCCGCGAAGGTGCTGTCCGGCGTCGGGCTGGACGTGCTCTCGGCCTAGGACCCAGGCCACCCGGTGCAGGCCCGCAGGAGTCTCAGCCGAATGCGATCTTGCGCAGCAGGACGCGGAGCTGATCCCGTTCGGGACCATCGAGCGCTGCGAGGGACGTATTTTCGGCTGTCCGGACAGCTGCCGCGGCCCGCTGATACAGCTCCATCCCGGCCGCCGTCGCGCGGATGACCTTGGAGCGGCGGTCGCGGGAGTCGGCAGCGCGGGACACCAGCCCGCGCTGTTCCAGCGTGTCAACCAGGGAGACAATCTGGCTGGGATCCAGGCGCAGGAAATCCGCGAGCTCGCGCTGGGATGGCTCCGAGCCGCCGCAGACCACTGCCAGGACCGAGTAGGAGCGCACCTTCAGATCCAGCGGGGCCAGCATGGCATTTGCGTGGGCGCTGCCCAGGGACCGGGCCCGCGCCGCCAGGAATTCAATTTCATCCACCAGGTCGCCGGCGAGAAGGCGGTCCGGGACGGCCGCAATGGCGACGCCTTCCCAGGGGTTCCCGACGTGCTGGGTTGATTCGGCCACAGGTCCTCGCAGCTTCCGGTTGGCTCCTCAGAGCGCTTGACAGCCTCAACGATACCGCCGGCCGCCGGCCCGCGGTGAATAGTTGAAAAAATTATCATTGACAATCTCAACTATATGGGTTGTCATTTACATACCTTCGGGGCTGCCCGTCAAGTTGTTTGCCTGGCAAGGTGCCCCGATCGTCTGATAACTCACCCCAAGGAAGTGGAATGTTATGAAGAGACTCACCTTTGCCGCCGTCGGAGTGGCCGCGGCACTGCTGCTCACCGGCTGCGGCAGCGGGTCGCCGTCCGGATCCACCTCGTCCGCCCCGGCCGCGGGAAGCGACGGCATGCGCAACATAAGCATCGGTGTGATCTCGATTGCCCCGTCCGCTGCCGTGAAGCTGGGCATTGATGAGGGCGTCTTCGCCAAGCACAAGCTGAACGTGGAGCTTCAGAGCGGCCAGGGAGGGGCGGCGATGCTTCCCGCCGTCTCCACGGGAACGATGAACTTCGCCGTGGGGAACCCGCTGTCCGTGCTCTTGGCCAAGAACAAGGGCTTGGACATGCGGATCGTCTCCGGATATTCGAACTCCCTGGCCACCGGCAACGACATCAATGGCGTCGTCGCCAAGGCGGACTCCGGCATTGCCTCGGCCAAGGACCTTGCCGGCAAGAAGGTTGCGGTCAACACCATCAATGCGCAGGGAGACCTGACCATCAAGGAGGTCGTGTCTAAACAGGGCGGCGATCCGAACGCGGTCAAGTTCCTCGAACTGCCGTTCCAGGACATGGGGGCACAACTGGCCCAGGGGAACGTCGACGCTGTCTGGGTTCCCGAACCGTTCCTCTCCAAGCTCCTGGGGGAAGGCAACAAGCTGGTGACCTACAACAACCAGGAGGCGCTGCCGGGCCTGCCCACCATGGTCACCTTCACCAGCGGCAGCTATGCCCAGCAGAACCCGCAGGTGGTTGCCGACTTCAAGGCGGCCATGACGGAGACCCTGGCCCTGGCGCAGAGCAACCCCGACAAGGTCCGGGCACTGCTGCCCGCGTTCATGACGATGCCGGAGGCGGTGGCCTCGAAACTGCGGCTGGAGGAATTCGACGGCAAGCTCAATGAACCCATTCTGGTCAAACTTGGCGAACTGATGGCCACGTACGGCATTGTGCCCTCGACGCCGGACGTGTCGGGCACGATCCTGAAATAGCGGCTCCCGGGTGACGGGAGGGGACGGCGGCGGGAGGTTCCGCCGTCGTCCCCTGTCATTTGCGGGGTTACTTGGCGGCGTCGTCCGCGTCGTCCACGCCGGCCACGCCGGGTTCGGCGAACCAGAGCTTCGTCTCCCCGTACTTCCGTTCGGCGAACCGCTCCATCCCGTCCGGCCAGGACGGTTCGGGGCTCCGGGAGGAGCGCTCGACGACGACGACGGCGCCCTCGGCCAGGTGCGGGAGCAGCTTGGCCAGCACCCCGGCCAGGGCCGGTTCGTCCAGGGGGTAGGGCGGATCAAGGAAGACGAGGTCCCAGCGGACACTTTCCTGGGTCCGTTCGAGGAACGATTCGACCTTGGAGCGGTGCACGGAGACCACCTTGCGCCCGGCGACGGTGTTGACCAGGTCCGCGTTGCGCTGGCAGACCTCGCTGGCTTTGCCGTCGAATTCCACCAGGTCCACGGACTGCGCCCCGCGGCTGGCACTTTCCACGCCGAGCGATCCGGAGCCCGCGTAGAGATCCAGCACGCGGGCATCAGCTATCACCTCGAAGGCGTCCAGCCGGGAGAAGAGCGCTTCCTTGACCCGGTCCGTGGTGGGGCGGGTCAGGGATCCGGGGACGCTGACCAGGGTGGTTCCGCCCGCGGCACCGGCAATGATGCGGCTCATGGCCGTGCCGCCAGGGATGCCTGGATGTTCTTAGCCGCGTTCAAGGAACGCCTCCTTTTCCGGATTGAGGTATTCGTCGATCGCCGCGGCGAGGCCGGGGTGGGCGGCCAGTGACGGGTCGCCGCCGACAATCTGCCAGGCGTCCTGGCGTGCCCGGGCGATCACGTCCTCGTGTTCCAGGACCCGCAACAGCTTCAGCGTGGACCGGCCGCCGGACTGGGAGGCGCCCAGGATGTCGCCTTCGCGGCGCAGCTTGAGGTCCTCCTGGGAGAGTTCAAAGCCGTCGGTCGTCGCCGCAACGGCATCGAGCCGGCGGCGGCTCGGGTGGCCGGGTTCCAGTGTGGTCACGAGCAGGCAGGTCCCCGGCAGCCCGCCGCGGCCCACCCGTCCGCGGAGCTGGTGGAGCTGCGAGATGCCGAAGCGGTCCGCGTCCAGGATCACCATGAGGGTGGCGTTGTGGACGTCCACGCCCACCTCGATGACCGTCGTGGAGACCAGGAGCTTGGTCTGGTTGGCGGTGAAGGACGCCATGGTCCCGGATTTCAGGGCAGGGTCCTGACGGCCGTGCAGCGGCGCCACGGCCACCCCCGCCAGGGCGGGTTCGTCCCGGAGCTGTTCGACGACGCCGGTCACGGACGCCAGTTCGCGCGCCCCGTTGTCCCCGTCGAGGTCAGCGGCGGACGGTTCGGCCTCGCCGGGACTGAAGTCACCGTCGTCGTCCGAGCCAATCTTGGGACAGACGATGTACACCTGGTGGCCGGCGTCGATCTCTTCCCGGGAGCGGGTCCAGATGCGCGAGGCCCACGCCGGGTGCTCCGCGAGTCCAACGACGTGGGTGGTGATCGGCGCGCGGCCGGCCGGAAGTTCGTCGAGGACGGACGTTTCGAGGTCGCCGAATACGGTCATGGCCACGGTCCTGGGGATCGGGGTGGCGGTCATGACCAGCAGGTGCGGGGGTTTGTGAGCCTTGGACCGGAGCACGTCGCGCTGTTCGACGCCGAAGCGGTGCTGCTCATCGACGACGATCAGGCCCAGGTCATAAAAGGACACGTTGTCGCTGAGCAGGGCGTGGGTGCCGATGACGATCCCGGCGGTTCCGGAGGCGGCGTCCAGCATGGCCTGTTTCCGGGCGGCGGTGGGCATGGAGCCGGTCAGCAGCGTGACCTGGACGGCGTCCGCGCCCAGGCCGCCCAGCATGCCGTCCCGGGACAGCGGCCCGAGCGTGCGGCGGATCGAGTCGAAGTGCTGCGCGGCGAGGACCTCGGTGGGGGCCAGCAGGGCGGCCTGTCCCCCGGCGTCAACCACCTGCAGCATGGCGCGCAGGGCCACGATCGTTTTGCCGGAGCCGACTTCGCCCTGCAGCAGGCGGTTCATGGGCGAGTCCTGGGCGAGTTCCGCGGCCAGGGTCTTGCCGACGGCGGCCTGGCCGGCGG
>NZ_AUPJ01000003.1 GCF_000427315.1 Arthrobacter sp. TB 26 | reverse complement strand
GGGAGGCTGGCCAGATCGTCCAGCTCCTGCCGGCAGTCCGCGCAGCTGCCCAGATGCTGTTCAAAGGCGGCTGCCTCCTCGGGTTCCAGCCCGCCAAGCAGGTAGGCGCCGAGCAGCTGGTGCCGGTCCGTGGCGCTCACCGCTGCACCCCCATCTCATCAAGGATCGTCCGGAGGGCCCGCACGGCGTAGAACGCGCGGGACTTCACTGTTCCGCTGGGGATATTCAAACTGACCGATGCCTCCTGCACGGTGTAGCGGCGGTAATGGAGCGCCACCAGCACGTCCCGGTGCTCCGCGCTGAGCCGCAGCAGCGCCTCTTCCATCAGGACGCGGTTGAGGAGTTCGTCCACGCGTTCCTCGCCGTCGGCCGGGTCTGCCAGATCCCGTTCCGTCGCCTCGCGGGGCCGGCGCTGGGCTTTGCGGTAGTTGTCGATCATGATGTTGCGGGCCGTCCGGAAGAGGTAGCTGCGCAGGCTTCCCGTGATGTGGGGGGCCTGCTGCCAGACCCGCAGCACCGTTTCCTGCACGACGTCGTCCGTCAGCTGCGGATCCCGGCAGGCACTCAGGACGAAACGCCGGAGGGCCGGGCCGTGGGCGCGGTAAATCGCCGCCACCACGTCTTCGTCGAGCGACATGACCGTCCTCCCTGGCTCGTGGGTTTCAGCGCCTGTGCCCCCTATGACGTGCGGATCGCCTGAATGGTTCACGCGCGCGGAACGGGGCGCAGTCCGAGGCCCGCTGTGAACCATTCTTCCCCCGCGGGCGTCGTAACGGTTAGCGCCGGCCTGGCCCGTTGGCCGGTTCGAGTCAAGGAGCAGCAGATGAAAAAGCACCTCAGCATTGGCCTGTCCGCTTTCGCCCTCGCAGCACTACTCCCCGGCTGTGCCGGCACCGGCGGG
>NZ_AUPJ01000002.1 GCF_000427315.1 Arthrobacter sp. TB 26 | reverse complement strand
CGGTGCCCAGGACGTTGCCGCCCTGCAGCAGCCGGCGCAGCGAGAGGGCCCTCCGGCTCAGCGACTCCCAGAGCCGGCCGCGGAGCCGGGTCAGGGCGGCAAAGACGGCGTCGTGCAGCAGGAGGCGTTCAAGGTAGCGCAGCGCGGCCCGGCCGATGCCGAAGAAGCGCACGCCCACGATCGCGGTGAGCAGGTAGAGGATGGGCGGTTGCTCGCTGGCGCGGATGATCAGCCAGCCCGAGAGTCCGGAGAGGGCGACGGCGAAAAGGGCCGCCAGGGTGCCGACGGCACCTGCGGCGGCGAACTTGACCCGGACCGGTGCGAGCAGCCGGCGGAGCCGGGCTGCCGTCGAACCACGGGCGGCATGGCCGGCGGCTCCGGCCTGCGGCGCACGGGGTTCCCTGTCATCGATATGCAGGAGTTCGGCAGGCCGGCGTTCGGCTGCCTGGGATTCGGCTGCCTGGAAATCGGACGCCTGGGTCTCGCCGGGCCGGAACTCCGTATACCCGGCGGCCGACGCCTCGACGGTGGACGGGTCGACACCTGACGCCGCCGCTGCGCGGGGCGCCACGGCCACAAGCTCATCGGCAAGTTCCCGGGTCTGCCGGTCATGGGCCACCAGCAGGACAGTGACCCGTCCGCGCAGCCCGGCGATGGCGCCGCTGACGGCGGTGGCGGATTCACGGTCCAGGTGGGCGGTGGGTTCATCGAGGAGCAGCACCGTGGCGCCGGACTCGATCCGGGCGAGAGCGCGGGCCAGTGCGACACGGCGCAGCTCCCCCGGGCTGAGTT
>NZ_AUPJ01000001.1 GCF_000427315.1 Arthrobacter sp. TB 26 | reverse complement strand
GTAGGAACCGGGGCGTACGCGGGCCCGGCAGGAGGCGCCGCAGGACTGATCCCGGGGGCGTCGCCCGGATCCCGCGGCCCCATGTCCAGGTGGAACGGCGGGTATTCGTCGCGCATGAGGGAAACGTAAGCGGCGACCCGGTAGATCCAGCGGTTCAGGCCCATCAGGAAGTCGAAGAGCCCCTTCGAGTACACACCGGTAAACAGCAGGACGACCCCGGCGATGAGGACCAGCAGTCCAAGCAGCGAGGTCCCTGCACCCACCTGGACCCAATGCCCATCGCGGTATACCCAGGTCTGGGCTGTCCCGGTCAGCAGCGCGACAATCAGCAGGTGCGGGATGGCCAGCAGCCAGGACTTCACGAGCACCAGTCCGCGTGACAGTTTCTCGGGATAGTCGACGTCGAAGTCAGCCGGGTAGTCGGTGCGCTCCAGGGTGAAGGGCGGATAGATGTCCGTGCCCAGAGCCCCGTAGGAGTAGAAGGCCACCCGCCAGCTCCAGCGGATGACCCCGACGTTGAAGTTGAACAGCGAACGCGGGTAGCGCCCGGTGAAGAGGATCGCGAACCACGCAACGATGGTGACCACGCCGAAGGCAAACCAGAGGAAGAAGAGCACGATGAAGTGCGGGATCGCCAGGAACCACTTAACGAGCCACTTCCAGCGGGACAGGTTCGGGTCCAGGAAGCCGCTGAGCCGGGCCGGATAAACGACGCCGGAACCCGGCGGGACGCCCGGC